>NZ_JAAGMD010000117.1 GCF_010548465.1 Streptomyces sp. SID14436
GCGCGGTGGGAGCCCGCGGAAGGCGGGGCGGGCCCGGGGAGGGCGGGGCGGGCCCGGGGAGGGCGGGGCGGGAGGTCGCGCGGGGCGGGCGGCGTCAGCTGGTGCGGCGCCGGGCGTCGAACTGCTTCATGCGGTCGAGCACCTTGTCGGCCGTGGGCCCGTACATCTCGTCCACGATCGCGCCGTCCGCCAGGAAGATCACCCGGTCGGCGTAGGCGGCGGCCACCGGGTCGTGGGTCACCATGACCACCGTCTGGCCCAGCTCGCGCACCGAGTTGCGCAGGAAGCCCAGCACCTCGGCGCCGGAACGGGAGTCCAGGTTCCCGGTGGGCTCGTCACCGAAGATGATGTCCGGCCGGGAGGCCAGCGCCCGCGCCACGGCGACCCGCTGCTGCTGACCGCCCGACAGCTGCGCGGGCCGGTGACCGAGCCGGTCGGACAGTCCGATCATCCGGATCACGGTGTCCAGCCACTCCTGGTCGGGCTTGCGGCCCGCGATGTCCATCGGGAGCGTGATGTTCTCGATCGCGTTCAGCGTGGGCAGCAGGTTGAACGCCTGGAAGATGAAGCCGATCTTGTCCCTGCGCAGCTTGGTGAGCTGCTTGTCCTTCAGCGACCCCAGCTCGGTCTCACCGATGCGCACGGAACCCGAGGAGAAGGTGTCGAGTCCGGCCACGCAGTGCATCAGCGTGGACTTGCCGGAGCCGGAGGGGCCCATGATCGCGGTGAACTCAGCCTGCTGGAAGCCGACGGAGACCCGGTCCAGGGCGACCACCCGGGTCTCGCCCTGGCCGTAGATCTTGGACAGCTCCGTGGCGCGCGCGGCCACGGCGGTGGTCCGGGCGGCGGGGGTTGCGGTGGTCACGGGATGGCTCTCCTGACGGGCGACGGGTTTCTCGGTGACGTGTTCCATCGTTCCGTCCGTTTGCCGCCGCGTAGTCACCCGCTGCTCCGGTTCCGGGGGGCGACTGAGGGGGGACGGGAGGGCGCCGTGTCATACCTGGGGATGACGTGCAACCCCGATGCGGGCGGATGACCGGAACAGGTGGCGCGCCCTTGTTCGGACGGTGAAATTCCGTCATTCCGCACACGAGGCGTCCCCACGCGCGCAACGCTGGTGGCAAGTGCTGATGGCGCGTACCGGGTGCTGATGCTCCCTCAGACATCAATAAAATAAGACAACATCGGCCCACCGCCCCGTAGTTCGCGCGAGGCGGACCGATAGGCTCGGCACGCTCGAAGCGGAGCCCATGGCCTGCCCGGATGGTGGAATGCAGACACGGCGAGCTTAAACCTCGCTGCCCCTTCGCGGGCGTGCCGGTTCAAGTCCGGCTCCGGGCACCACCACGTCCTCGTCCGCCGGACGCGACGCCGCGCCGACGGGGTCCCCGGCCGCTCCCGTCTTTGGGAGCGCAACGCACCCGCGACGTCCCCGGCGACCCTCCGGCCGGCCGTCCGCGCACCGCCCTGCGGGCTCCGGTGACGTCCCTGCCCACCGCTCCCGCGCGCCGGAGCCTCCCGGTCCGGCGCCCCCCGATGCGAAGATCGGTCCTGCCCGGCCGGAAACGTGCGCCGGGCGCGAGCCGACGGGGGTGGGCGATGAGGCGCGGCGTGTGGCTGCGGACGCTGGTGGCGGGAATCGTGGTGCTGGGCGCCGCGGGGTGTACCAAGGCCGACCGGGCGGTGATGGCGGCGCCCGCCTGCCCCGACGGGAAGTCCGGACGCCCGCAGCCCGCGCGGGTCCAGTCCGGCGCCGTGTGGTCCGGGGTGCAGCGGTCCACCGCACCGGCCGACGCGTGGGGCGGCGGGCTGGTGCCCGGCTGGACCGATGTGGTCTCCGTGGCGGACGACGGTTTCGCCACCGCCGCCGTACGGGCCGACGGCACCGTCTGGACGTACGGGGTCAACCACAAGGGCTCCCTCGGGCACGGTTCCGAGGCGCGCGTCCGGCTGGAGGAGCCGCGGCAGGTGGCCGGCATCACCGACGCCCGCTCCGTGCACAACGGCGGCAGTACGTTCTTCGCCGTCCGCGCCGACGGCTCGGTGCTGGCCTGGGGCTCGCAGAACATCCTCGTCAACGCCGGCCGGCGGGACGGCTACGCCGGAGTGACCCGGCCCCGTGCCGTGCCGGGCGCCGACGGCGTCCACGCGATGGCGCCGGACGCCCTCACCGCGTTCGCGCTGCGCTCCGACGGACGGGTGCTCGGCTGGGGCGTCAACCTCACCGACGTGCTGGGGGACACCGACAGCACCCGACTCACCCGCATCGACGGCGTCCGCAACGCCGTCGACCTCGCGTCCACCGGCGGCGCCGTGGTCGTGGCCACGGCCGACGGTGCGGTCTGCGCCTGGGGCAACAACGCCCACGGCGTGCTCGGCGTCGAACCCCGCGGGGGCCAGAGCGGCAAACCGGTGCGGGTGCGCGGCCTGAGGAACATCGTCCAGGTGGCCGGCGGCCACCACGTCGCCTTCGCGCTCGACCGGGACGGCACCGTCTGGGCGTGGGGCCGCGGCGTGAGCGGCACCCTCGGGGACGGTGACACCTCGGACCACCACACGGCCAGACCGGTGAAGGTGTCCGGCCTGCCCCCCGTGCGGCGGATCGCGGCCCAGCAGTTCACCGGCTACGCCATCGACACCGACGGCGGCCTGTGGAGCTGGGGCTCCGGCGTGACCCTCGGCGACCACACCCGTGCCACCGGCGCCGCCCCCGAACGCATCCCGCTGCCCGGCCCCGCCCTCGACATCTCGGCCCGCCATGTGATCGTCGACACGGCAGGTTGATCTCCGGCCGGTCCCGGGAAGGTACCGGTCAGGTCATGGTTCGACGCCCGCCGATGAGGGGAATCACGCGGACGCGTACCGTGTTGAGCAGCACAACGAGGGAAAGATCCTCCCCAAGCACTGGGTCATTCCCTTTGCCTACCTATTACTCTTGAGCCAAGGCCGCGCAGTGTGGCCATGGAGGAGTGAAATGAGGAGCAGAAACCCGGTCTTCTCGCGACGGGGGTTCAGCCGCGACAACGGCTACGCGGGCTTCAGCACCGCGCCGCAGGCCGGGGGTCCCGCTGTCGCCACGCAGGGCAACCCGTACGCGCAGCCGACGGGCAACCCCTACGCGCAGAACCCGTACGCGCAGAACCCGTACGCCCAGCAGGACCTGCAGCACGGTGCGCCGCCGCAGGCACCGGCCGTCCCCGGCCGGATGACCCTCGACGACGTCATCATCCGCACCGCGTCGACCCTCGGTGTGCTCGTCGTCACCGCGGCGCTCGCCTGGGCCCTGCTGCCCGTGGACGACGCCAACATCAGCCGGTCGTACGGCATCGGCATCGGTGCCGCGCTGCTCGGCATGGTCCTGGCGCTCGTGCAGTCCTTCAAGCGCAAGGCCTCGCCGGCGCTGATCCTGACGTACGCCGCCGTCGAGGGTGTGTTCCTCGGCGTCATCTCCAGCGTCGTCGACAACCGCATCGCCGACGGTGCCGCCATGCAGGCGGTGCTCGGCACCATGGCGGTCTTCGCCGGTGTGCTGGTCGCCTACAAGGCGGGCTGGATCCGCGTCAACCGCCGGTTCTACGGCTTCGTGATGGCGGCCGCGCTCGGCTTCATCCTGCTGATGGGCGTGAACCTGCTGTTCGCGGTCTTCGGCGGCGGTGACGGCCTCGGCTTCCGCAGCGGCCCGCTCGGCATCATCTTCGGCATCGTCGGCATCATCCTCGGTGCCTGCTTCCTCGCCCTGGACTTCAAGCAGGTCGAGGACGGGCTGGCCTACGGTGCCCCGCGTGAGGAGGCCTGGCTCGCCGCCTTCGGCCTCACCCTGACGCTGGTGTGGATCTACCTCGAGTTCCTGCGACTCATCGCGATCTTCAGCAGCAGCGACTGACGCGGTGCCGCCACGGGCGGCAGTCGCGGAAGGGCCCCGGGATCCGTCCCGGGGCCCTTCGTCGTCGCGGGTGGCGGCCCGGCCGGAGGCGGCCCGGCCCCGACGGCGCGCTACCGCAGTTTGCGCGCGGCCCTCCTCAGGTCGTACTCGTGGATGATCGCCTTGGCGTGGCCGTACGCCAGGTCGTACTCGTGACGGAGCCAGCTGACCTTCTCCTCGAAGCGGAGCGCCGGGCCTTCGTCGACGGTGCGCAGCCAGTCGGAGATCTCACGACCGGTGCACTGGGGGATACGGGCGAGCAGATTGCGATGGGTCTCCTCGGAGAAGACTTGGGACATCGGCGCCTCCGGACGCAGGGGATGAAAGCCGGTCCTTCAGGTCACCGTGCCCGAGGGTTCGCCCGTTGGCAACAGTCCCGCCGCGCCGCGTACGCTCACCGCGTGGTTGATACGACGTCCCTCACCCGTGCCGTTGATCACTTCGCCGACCGTCTGCGGGCCGCACCGCAGAGCCGGCTGCAACGAGGGGCTGCCGCCGAGGCGCTCGCCCTGGCCAGGGAGTTCGCCCGGCGGACCCAGCTGGCCGAGAAGCCGGGGACCGAGCCCCGCGAGATGCCCGACGCCGGCATGTTCGCCGCCGCCGACCAGATCACCGTCGCCGGACACGATCTGGCGCTCGTACTGAAGAACGAGGACGAGGTCGCCGAGGCGGCCCGGCTGGTGGAGGAGGCACAGAAACGCGCCGGGGTCTGAGGGACCCGGCGCGTGGGGGGGTGCGGGGCGCGCCGCCGGCCACGGGGGCCGCGGCGAGGGCCGCCCGCGGCGGCTACAGGGACGCTATGACGCGGTCCGCCAGGATGTACACGTTCTCCTCGCCGCAGGAGAACGTCAGCGTGTACGCCCCGGAGATGCCCGAGCCGCCCAGCAGGAACGGGGTCTCACCCGAGCGCAGGGCCGTCGCCAGACGGTCCGCGGTCTCCCGGTGGCCCGGCGTCATGCACAGCGTCGTGCCGTCGGCGAAGACGTAGACGTCCAGGGTGCCCAGGGGGCCCGGACGGACGTCCGCGAGCTCGACCTGGGTGGCCGCCAGCTCCTCCAGCGTCGCCACGGTGCGCTCGTGGTCGTTGGGGACCGGCGGCGGGTTCGGCACGAAGTCCGGGTGCGAGGGGTGCCGGCGGCGGGCCGCGGCCAGCTCCGGCGAGTCGCCCGGGTGCTCGTCGGCGTCGGCACCCGGTTCGGCCACCGGCTCCAGACCTACGAAATCGGCCTGCCGGGGCAGGAACAGCTCGCTGTCGGCCAGTCCCAGCAGGGACGGCGCGTCGGAGGCGTCGCGCGCCTCCTGGGCGGCCCAGAAGGCCCTCGCCTCGGCCAGCTCCCGTTCACGCTCCTCCGCGAGGGCCTCGGCGACGGCCGCGCGTATCTCGTCGGCATCGGCGGTCCGGGCCGACGGGAGCAGCGCGCGCGTGGCGGCGGCGCGGCTCTCGACGAGCTCGGTGTGCAGGGCCGCGACCTGTCGCCGCAGCACCAAGATGCTGCGCAGGACCGCGACGCCCACGGCGCCGGTGGCGGCCGTGGTGATCAGCAGGGCGATCGGCATGGCGCTCACTGACGTACTCCCGGTTCAAGGTCGACCCCCGACTTCCTACATCAGCTTGAAGGGCGGACTAACCATCTGTCAGTGCGTAACGTCACGAAACGGACAGAGTGTTGTTTCCATGGGGGTGGGTGTGAGGGCTCTGACCTGCGGTGATCCCTGTGGCGGGAGGGATAGGTCACATCCTGAGGGAGATTGGATCACGAATCGGCCCGGAACCCCGGCGGCTTCGGGGTTCCGGGCCGAACGCTGACGGACCGTGCCGTCGCGGCTACGCTGCGGTGCTCCTCGCGGTGCTCCTCGCGGTGCTCAGCTCAGGCGCTCGATGACCATCGCCATGCCCTGGCCGCCGCCGACGCACATCGTCTCCAGGGCGAACTGCTTGTCGTGGAACTGCAGCGAGTTGATCAGCGTGGTGGTGATCCGGGCGCCCGTCATGCCGAAGGGGTGGCCGACGGCGATGGCGCCGCCGTTGACGTTCAGCTTCTCCAGCGGGATGCCGAGGTCGCGGTAGGAGGGGATCACCTGGGCGGCGAACGCCTCGTTGATCTCGACCAGGTCGATGTCGTCGATGGTGAGACCGGCGCGGCGCAGCGCCTGCTGCGACGCCTCGACCGGGCCGAGGCCCATGATCTCGGGGGAGAGGCCGGAGACACCGGTGGAGACGATCCGGGCCAGCGGGGTCAGGCCGAGCTCGCGGGCCTTGGTGTCGCTCATGATGACCAGCGCGGCGGCGCCGTCGTTGAGCGGGCAGCAGTTGCCGGCGGTGACCAGCCCGTCGGGGCGGAAGACCGGCTTCAGGCCGGCGACGCCCTCCATGGTGACCCCGGCGCGCGGACCGTCGTCCTTGGTGACCACGGTGCCGTCCGGCGTCGTCACCGGCGTGATCTCGCGCTCCCAGAAGCCGTTCTTGATGGCCTCCTCGGCGAGGTTCTGCGAGCGGACGCCGAACTCGTCCATCTCCTCGCGGGTGATCCCCTTCCAGCGGGCCAGGTTCTCGGCGGTCTGGCCCATCGCGATGTACGGGTCGGGCAGCAGGCCGTCCTCGCGCGGGTCGTGCCAGGTGGAGCCCTCGGACTCGGCGACCGCGGCGGTCCGGGCCTCGGCCTCGGCGAACAGCGGGTTGCGGGTGTCCGGGAGGCTGTCGGAGTTGCCCTTGGCGAACCGGGAGACCGTCTCGACGCCGGCCGAGATGAAGACGTCGCCCTCGCCCGCCTTGATGGCGTGCAGCGCCATGCGGGAGGTCTGCAGGGAGGACGAGCAGTAGCGGGTGACGGTGCAGCCCGGCAGGTGGTCCATGCCCATCTGCACGGCCACGATCCGGCCGAGGTTGTTGCCCTGCTCGCCGCCGGGCAGGCCGCAGCCGAGCATCAGGTCGTCGATGTCCCTCGGGTCCAGCTCGGGCACCTTGGCGAGGGCGGCCTGGATGATCGTGGCGGTGAGGTCGTCCGGGCGTACGTCCTTCAGGGAACCCTTGAAGGCGCGGCCGATGGGGGAGCGGGCGGCGGAAACGATCACGGCTTCGGGCATCTCGGCTCCTGAGCGAAGGGGGCGGCGCGGCGCGCCGGTCGGGGTGGTGGTCGGGCGGCGGTGGGCATACCGCGCGGTCGGGCAGGGCTGCTTGGGAAGTTACCCGGACGTACGGGCGGGGTCACGGGGGGTGCGGTGTGAGATCGGCCGCAACTGTCTAAGCGCTTGCTTGGGCCTCCGGCGGTCGGGCGGTGGGGGTGAACGCCGGGTGCGTCCAGCTTGCCCCTTGTGCGGGGGCCGGGCCCCCGGGCCCCCGTGCTTCGGCCTGGACGGCCTCGTCCTCAAGCGCCGGACGGGCTGGTGGTGGTCGGGGGCGTTGGTATGTGGCCGGAGCGCCGCTGGTCAGGGTGTGCTGATGCCGGTTTCCGGGCTGCGCCCAGGGCCCCCGTGCTTCGGCCTGGACGGCCTCGTCCTCAAGCGCCGGACGGGCTGGTGGTGGTCGGGCGTGTGGTTCTCGGGCGGAGGGCCTGGGGGGTCCGGTCGTGCCGGTGCCGTGTCGGCCCCCGGGCCCCCGGGCCCCCGGGCCCCCGGGCCCCCGTGTCGGCCTGGACGGCCTCGTCCTCGGGCGCCGGACGGGCTGGTGGTGGTCGGCCCTTGTTTCATCGCGCCGAGGGCCCGCTGATCCGGGCCGTGTGAGCGCGGGCGGGGTCCGCCGGTCCGGCCGCGGCGGAGAGGGCCCCGGCCCCTCAGGGCTGGCGGGACGGGGACGGGGTCGCCGGGGCCGGTTCTGTGGCCTGGACGCGGCGGCGCCTGCGGCGCTTGAGGAGGGCCCAGGGGCCGCGGGGGCCCGAGGGCATCGCGGCGGCGACCTCCGTACCGGCCTCCGAGGCGGCCTCGGCCGCTGCCCGGGCCACCGGCAGGAAGCCCTCGCGGCGGGAGGCGTCGGGGCGCTCCTCCTCCGCGGGCCACAGGCCGAGCGCCGCGCACACCGTCGGCAGGACGGCCATCGCGGCCGTGGCGTAGCCCTCGACCGAGGGGTGGTAGCTGTCCGGGCCGAACAGCTCGCGCGGGTTCGCGGCGAACTCGGGGCCGAGCAGGTCGCCCAGCGACACCGTCCGGCCGCCCTGCTCGACGGCGCCGATGGTCTGCGCAGCGGCCAGCTGCCGCGAGGCCCGGCGAGCCAGCCAGCGCAGGGGCTGCTGCACCGGCTCGATGGTGCCGAGGTCCGGGCAGGTGCCCACCACGACCTCCGCGCCCGCGGTCCGCAGCCGCCGCACCGCCCCCGACAGGTGGCGCACCGAGCGGGTGGCCGGCATGCGGTGCGTGACGTCGTTCGCCCCGATCATGATCACGCAGATGTCCGGCACCCGGGACGGGTCCGCCAACGCCCGCGACACCTGCCGGTCCAGGTCGTCCGAGCAGGCCCCGGGCACCGCGACCGTGCTCAGTCCGACCGGCCGTTCCGCGATCGCCGCGACGCCCGACGCCAGCAGCGCCCCCGGGGTCTGCCCGGCCCGGTGCACGCCCTGCCCGGCGGCCGTGGAGTCGCCCAGCATGGTCAGCCGCAGCGCGGGCTGCCCGGGCACCGTGTACGCGGCGCCGTACAGGCCGTCCGCGTTCGGCACGTGGGGTGACATGCCGTTGCCCACCCGGCGCCGGGCCAGCTGTGCCTGGGCCACCAGCAGCCCGACGGTGGCCGCACCGGCGAGGCCGATGCCCCCGCCGCCGTACGCCGCGCCGGCCGCGATCCGCCGGGCCGCCCTCGCCCTCGACATGCTCGTCATGCCTCGCCGCCACCTCCTCGAAGCCCTACACCCAGTGCTTGCCCCGTACGCACCGTCGTCCAATCTCACCTGTGGGTGAACGACCCGGGCGGGGCCGCGATCCGGGCGCGGACCGTCTCGTCCCGAAAGGGCCTAGGCTGGCTGGACCACTACCACCACATCTTTTGCGGCATCCGGAGACAACGGTGCAATTCCACGACTCGATGATCAGCCTCGTCGGCAACACCCCGCTCGTCAGGCTCAACAGCGTGACCAAGGGCATCAGGGCGACCGTCCTGGCCAAGGTCGAGTACTTCAACCCCGGCGGCTCCGTGAAGGACCGCATCGCCCTGCGCATGATCGAGGCCGCGGAGAAGAGCGGGGAGCTGCAGCCGGGCGGCACCATCGTCGAGCCGACCAGCGGCAACACGGGCGTGGGGCTCGCCATTGTGGCCCAGCAGAAGGGCTACAAGTGCATCTTCGTCTGCCCGGACAAGGTGTCCCTGGACAAGATCAACGTCCTGCGGGCCTACGGCGCCGAGGTCGTGGTGTGCCCGACCGCGGTGGCGCCCGAGCACCCCGACTCCTACTACAACGTCTCCGACCGGCTGGTCCGTGAGACGCCGGGCGCCTGGAAGCCGGACCAGTACTCCAACCCGAACAACCCGCTCTCCCACTACCACTCCACCGGCCCCGAGCTGTGGGAGCAGACGGCCGGGAAGATCACTCACTTCGTGGCGGGCGTCGGCACCGGCGGCACCATCTCCGGCACCGGCCGCTACCTCAAGGACGCCAGCGAGGGCCGCGTCAAGGTCATCGGCGCCGACCCCGAGGGCTCGGTGTACTCCGGCGGCTCCGGGCGCCCCTACCTGGTGGAGGGCGTCGGCGAGGACTTCTGGCCGACCGCCTACGACCGGACCGTCGCCGACGAGATCGTCGCCGTGTCCGACAAGGACTCCTTCCAGATGACCCGCCGCCTCGCCAAGGAGGAGGGCCTGCTGGTCGGCGGCTCCTGCGGCATGGCGGTCGTGGCGGCCCTGGAGGTGGCCTCGCGGCTCGACGAGGACGACGTGGTCGTCGTGCTGCTGCCGGACAGCGGGCGCGGCTACCTCAGCAAGATCTTCAACGACGAGTGGATGGCCGACTACGGCTTCCTGGAGGACGGCGGTCCCAGCGCCCGCGTCGCCGACGTGCTGGACGACAAGGCGGGCGACCACATGCCGTCCCTGGTCCACATGCATCCGGACGAGACCGTCGGCCAGGCCATCGAGGTGCTGCGCGAGTACGGCGTCTCGCAGATGCCGGTCGTCAAGCCCGGCGCCGGCCACCCGGACGTGATGGCCGCCGAGGTCGTCGGTTCCGTGGTGGAGCGGGAGCTGCTGGACCACCTGTTCAGCAAGGGCGCCTCGCTGGACGACCCGCTGGAGAAGCACATGTCCGCCCCGCTGCCGCAGGTCGGCTCCGGTGAGCCGGTCGAGGACCTGATGGCCGTGCTGGGCAAGGCGGACGCGGCGATCGTGCTGGTCGAGGGCAAGCCGACCGGTGTGGTCAGCCGCCAGGACCTGCTGGCGTTCCTCGCCAAGGGCGGCAAGTGACGGCGGACCGGATCGCCGTCGTGCGGGGGGCCTCGCCGGGCGGCTGACGACGGGGCCCGCCGCGTCCCGGTGCCGTCCCCGGCGCCGTCTCCCGCGTGGGGGACGGGACCTGACGGATGGTCGGCACCGGCGCCCGCGGTCTTCGCGGAAGTGGTACGCGCGTGTCACGTCCACGCAGCACGCGCTTAACACGCGTCCGGCAGATTGAGGGGTGTCGGCGAGGGGCGGTGGCGCACCTCCCGGGCGTTCGGCGCCGGGGAGACTTCGCCCCCGGGCCGGCACCGAGCGGCGTCAGGACCTTCCGGAGCGGCTCCCGGATCTCCACCGACGCCCTGGACGCGCTCCGGCCCCGGGCCGGGCCGCGTCCCTCGCGGGGACCGTCGTCGTCCCGTCCCCCGGAAACGGGGGAGCGGCGGTCCCCGCGCATCCCGCCCCCGGCCGTCGGGCCCGCGGAGGGGGTGCTCAGTCCTCCCAGTCGCCGTCCTTGCGGGACCTGCGGCCGGTGAAGAGGCCCGGATGGGTGCGGGCGGCCTGGACGAGGTTCACGCCGACGATGCCGGCCCAGGCCGCGAGCAGTCCGGGCAGCTGGCCCACGCCCCCGCCGATCGCGGACAGCGGCACCGCCAGCACCAGCGAGACGATGCCGAAGCCGAACCGCTCGCCCCAGCTGTCGGTGGCCCCCGGCGCGCGGGAGTCCCGGGCGGCCGTCATCCGGTGCTCGGCCAGCTGCCGGCGCACCCGGCGCTCCACCGCGCCGTCGATGCGCTGATCGACCTTCTCCAGGAACGCGTCGACCAGCGCGGACTCGTACTCCTCGCCCAGCTCCCTGCGGGCCTGCAGGGTGGCGTTGAGTTCCTTCTTCAGATCGGCGTCCCGCGCTTCCATTCCGGTCATGGCGTCCACGGTAGGCAGGCGGCCCGCTCGTGGCACTGGGGTTAGCCCCCGTCTCCGTCTCGGGTCCGCCGGGTGCCCGAGCGCGGGCGGGCCGGCACGGGGGCCGGGTGGCGCCGCCGCCCGGATATCCTGCGGCGTCGTCCGGCACCGGCCAGAGAGGTCCCGCACCATGCAGAGCACCCCGTCGCCCTTTCCCACCCGGATCGAGCTGCAGGGAGAGGGGCTCGTCCTGCGGGACTGGACGGAGGACGACGTGCCCGCCATGCCCGGCCTCTTCGACCACCCGGACATCGCCTACTGGACGCCCCTGGTCAGCCCGTTCGACGAGGCCGCCGCCCGGGCCCGGCTGGCACGGGACCGGCGCCTGCGCGGGGAGGGCAGCGTGATCCTGCTCGCCATCACGGTCGACGGCCGCACCCCCTGCGGCGAGGTGATGCTGCGCCGCGGCGAGGCGGGCATCGAGCTCGGCTACGCGGTCGGCCCGGCGCACCGCGGCCGGGGGCTCGCCGCGCGGGCGGTGCGGGTGCTGGCCGCCTACGCCCACGAGGAGCTGGGCGCGGACCGGGTCGTCCTGGAACTGGAGCCGGAGAACGCCGCCAGTGTCGCCGTCGCCACCCGCGCGGGCTTCCGCCCGCTGGACGTGCCGCTGATCGAGGGCGAGGAGAAGGGACGGCCGTACGCGCTGCAGACCTGGGGCCGGAACCTTCCCTGACCCGCGCGCCCGGCACCCGGTGCGGTTGTATGGGGGCATGCAGGATCCGCGGGTTGTGAATAGGCCGAGGGGGAGCCGTCCATGAGCGTCACCGACAGCCCCGCCGCGCGGCTGCAGGCGCTCTTCGAGGGGCACCGGCTGACGCCGACGCAGCGGCGCATCGCGCACAGCATGGTGCGGCGGGCCGCCGACGTGCCGTTCCTGTCCAGCGTGGAACTGGCCGAGCTGGCCGGGGTCAGCCAGCCCTCGGTGACCCGGTTCGCCGTGGCGCTCGGCTTCGACGGCTACCCGGCGCTGCGCCGCCACCTGCGGGAGGTGGCGCCCGCCGACCCCGCGCCCCCGGCCGCCGACGCCAACGAGTACCAGCAGGCGGTCGAGGCGGAGATCGAGAACCTGCGGCACCTGGCGGAGATGCTCGCCGACCCGGAGCCGGTCCGCCGGGCGGGGCGGGTGCTCGCGCACAGCCGCCCCCTGCCCGTCCTCGGGCTGCGCGCGGCGGCCGCCCAGGCCCACGGGTTCGCCTACTTCGCCGCCAAGGTCCACCCCGACGTGCGGCTGCTGAACGAGGGCGGCACGATGCTCCAGGACCGCATCGACGCCGCCGCGAGGGCCGGCGCGGACGCGCTGCTGTGCTTCGCCCTGCCCCGGCACCCGCGCGAGGTCGTCGACGCCCTCACCCACGCCAAGGGGGCGGGGCTGACCGTCGTCACCGTCGCCGACTCCGCCTTCGCGCCGGTCGCCAAGGTGTCCGACCTGCTGCTGCCCGCCGCCGTCGGCACCGGGCTGGCCTTCGACACGGCGTGCGCGCCGATGCTGCTGGGGCGGGTGCTGCTGGAGGCGATGTGCGACGACCTGCCCGACGCGCAGGCCCGGCTGGAGGAGTTCGACACCAGGGCGGCGTCGCGCGGGCTGTTCGTGGAGTGACGGCGCACCGCGCCGGTTTCTCAGACTCGTCTCACCTTGTCTCGCTAGCCTGCCTGTCCGGGACGGCTCTCCGGCCGTCCCCCGGACGCCCCCGCCGGCCCGCCCGGCGGGCGTCGGCGGGACGGGCCGGACGTGCAGGACAGACGTGTGGGACAGGAGAACAGGAGGCCGGACGTGACACGCGGAGGACAGGGGCTGGCCCGGGTGGCCGTCGTCGTACGGGCCGGGGCCGCGCCACTGTGGTGGCTCGGGGTGTTCGCGGCGGGCATCGGCGTGCTGGTGCCCGGACTGACCGGGCGGCGGATCGGCGTGCTGGCCGGTGCGGCGCTGTTCCTGGTGGCGGCGGCCGTCGTGGCGTACGCGCGCCGGGGGCGCTACCGCGCGCTGGCCCGCTCGGCGGCCCGGGCGAGCAAGCACGACGTGCTCCAGGACCGGGCGGTGAGCGTGCGCAACTGGCGCCGCGGACACCGCTGGTGGCTGCTGCTCGCCTTCCTCGCCGCTCTCGGCGGCGCTTTCGCGGTGCCCGCCGCGGGCGGTCTGCTGCTGGCCGGCTGCGGCGTCGGCCTGTGGCTGAAGGCGGCCTGGGTCGGCCGCCTGGAGCAGGCCGACGACGTGCTGCTGTGGGTGCGGGTCGACTGGCTGGACGGCCGCGCGGGCGGCCCGGCCG
>NZ_JAAGMD010000318.1 GCF_010548465.1 Streptomyces sp. SID14436
CCGCCGGTCGCCGGTCAGCGCGAGCGCGCCCAGCAGCGCGGCCGAACCGTCCGCCGCCAGCAGCGGCAGCGGCGACCGGGGCCGGGCCGGTGGCCGCCGGACGGGGAACCGGAAACCGGCGGACGAGCCGCGCGGCGGCATGACCGAGACGGCCGGGTACCCGGCCTCCCGGGGCTGGCCTGCGGGGGTGGGGACGGTGCT
>NZ_JAAGMD010000847.1 GCF_010548465.1 Streptomyces sp. SID14436
CGAGCAGCACCGCGGCGCCGCCCGCCGCGACGTACGGGGTGGCGCTGCTGCCGCCGGTCTCCGCGAGGTCGCTGCCGCCGCCCTGCTCCCCGGCGTCCGAGCCGCCGCCGGTGTCCGTGGCGGGAGTGGCGGGCCGCTCCTCGTCGTTGTGGGGGACGAAGTCCGCGGGCGGCTGGTCGCAGCCGATGCCGTCGCTGTCGCGGTCCAGGTGCTTGCCGTAGTGGTCGTCGCCCTTGGGGATGTTCGCGTACCCGGCGGCGTACGCCTCGGAGCAGTTCTTGAAGGGGTGGGTGCCGTCGTGCGCCTCGGCGGTGGCGGGAACGACGGCGAGTGCGACGGCGGCGACGGCCACGGCGGCAGGCTTGCGGAACACGTTCACAGGGAGCCCCCCAGCTTTGTGCGGTATCCAGGGGCGGGACCGCTTCCGAGACGGCCCCGCAGGATGTGAGATGCCGACGTTAGGGGAGGGCCTGCGGAGCACTGTGCCGATATGGCGGACCCGTGATGCGAACGTGACGTGACCGTGCGGTAGCCGTACGTCAGGGCGAGGGCTGCCGGCCCGCGACAGGGCCGTGGTCCTCAGATTTTGGCGATGCGGACGCCGGGAGCACACAGCAGGGTGAGATCCTCGGGGTCCGAGGTCAGGAGGGTGACGGGCGCGGGTGATGCCAGGGCGGTGGCGGCCACGATCGCGTCGAGGGCGTACTTGTGGCCGTGCAGTCCCGCCGCGGCGAGGAGCCTGCTGGCATGGCGTGCGATGGCCTCGGTGGGCGGGACGATGTTCACCCGGGAGACGGCGTAGTCGAAGCGTGCCTGGTTCGTCCTGGGGTCGCGGGCTTCGACGAGGGTGACCGAGCTGGTGATGACGCGCGTGTCCTCGGCCTCGGCCGCGGCGAGCCATTCGGTGAGCTCGGGTGTGCGTCGTACGAGTTGGGACAAGCCCTCGCAGTCCAGCACGAGTGTGCCGCTCACGCGGCGTCCGCCGAGTCGGCCGCGTCACCGCGCAGGATCGCTCGCTTGGCCTCCACGGCCGCAGGGTCGGCCGGTCCGTGTTCGGCCTCTGCCTCCGTGATGAGCTCGTGCAGCCGGTCCCGCTCCAGTTGGCGTTGGATGAGCGCTTCGACGTAGGCGGACATGCCCCGTTTGCCGGTCCGCGCCTTGAGGGCGGCGATGGTTCCTTCGTGGAGGGACACGGAGACCGGGCGGACGGGGCCTTCGCCGGGAGCGGGGTCGGGGGAAGGGGGAGTGGTCATGCCGGCCATTTTAACAAGACTTTTGTTATAAGGGGGTCACCCCGCCCTCACCTCGTACGTCCGCACCCGGACCGACTCGTCGTCCAGGCAGCGGCCCGACTCCAGGTCGAAGCGCTGCTTCAGCAGCGGCGAGGCGACGAAGGGGCGGCCCCGGTGGGTGCCGGTCAGGCCGCGGGAGAGGACCGCGGCGCCGGTGAAGGGGTCGCGGTTGTCGATGGCGTACAGGCGTCCGGTGCGGTCGGCGAAGACGGCCACCTGGCGGCCGTCCGGGAGGAGGGCCGCCACCCCGCGGCCCGGGAGCAGCGCGCTCAGGTCGCAGACGGGGAACCAGGCGTCCGCCAGGCGGAGCCGGACCTTCAGATCGGTGGTCTCCAGTGCCAGGGTCATCGCGTGGCGCTTCCTTCCAGGAGGTCGTCGGCGGGCCGCCGGCCGATGCTCAGCAGGGGCAGGTCGGGCTTGATCTGGTCGCGCTCCGGCACGAAGGCGACCACCGGGTCGGGGGCGTCGGGGGCGTTCACGAAGGACACGAACCGGGCCAGCCTCTCCGGGTCGCCGATGGTCTCCGCCCACTCGTCGCGGTAGTGCGCGACATGGGCGGCCATCAGCGCCTCCAGCTCGTCGCAGATGCCGAGCGAGTCGTGGACGACCACGTCCCGCACGTGGTCCAGGCCGCCGGGGATCCGCTCCAGCCAGACGCTGGTGCGCTCCAGCCGGTCGGCGGTGCGGATGTAGAACATCAGGAACCGGTCGATCAGGCGCACCAGTTCGGCGTCGGAGAGGTCCTGGGCGAGCAGGTCCGCGTGGCGCGGGGTGGCGCCGCCGTTGCCTCCGACGTAGAGGTTCCAGCCGTTGGCGGTGGCGATGACGCCGAAGTCCTTGGACTGCGCCTCGGCGCACTCGCGCTGGCAGCCGGAGACGGCCGACTTGAGCTTGTGCGGGGAACGCAGCCCCCGGTAGCGCAGCTCCAGGTCGATCGCTATGCGCACCGAGTCCTGCACGCCGTACCGGCACCAGGTCTGTCCGACACAGGACTTCACCGTGCGCAGCGACTTGCCGTAGGCGTGGCCGGACTCGAAGCCCGCGTCGACCAGGCGCGCCCAGATCAGGGGCAGTTGCTCGACGCGGGCGCCGAACATGTCGATGCGCTGACCGCCGGTGATCTTCGTGTAGAGGCCGAAGTCGCGGGCGATCTCCCCGATGACGATGAGCTTCTCGGGGGCGATCTCCCCGCCGGGGATGCGCGGCACCACCGAATAGGAGCCGTTGCGCTGGAGGTTGGCCAGGAAGTGGTCGTTGGTGTCCTGCAGTGCGGCCTGTTCGCCGTCGAGGACGTAGGTGCTGGCCCCGATCGCCGGGGCGAGGGAGGCGATGATCGAGCCGACCGCGGGTTTGCAGACCTCGCAGCCGTCGCCGCCCCGGGCCTTCTCGCGGCCGTACCGGTCCAGGAGTTCGCGGTAGGAGGTGAGGCGCAGGGCGAGGACGATCTCGTACAGCTCCTCGCGGGTGTGGCCGAAGCAGCCGCACAGGCCCTTGTCGACCTCGACGCCGTTCGCCTCCAGCTCCGCGTCGACCAGCTGACCCAGCACCTTGACGCAACTTCCGCAGCCGGTACCGGCCTTGGTGCACTTCTTCACCTCGGGCACCGTGGTGCACCGGTGCTCGGTGACCGCGCCGCGGACGGTGCCCTTGGTGACGTTGTGGCAGGAGCAGACGACGGCGTCGTCGGGCAGCGCGGACGGGCCGAGCCGTGCCGGGGCCCCGGCGCCCGCGGGCAGCACCAGCGCCTCGGGGGCGACGGGCGGCACCGAGCCGGTGAAGGCGCGCAGCGTGCCGTACGCCTCCGCGTCGCCGACCAGGATGCCGCCGAGCAGCGTGCCGTCCCGCCCGATGACCAGCTTCTTGTACAGGCCGGCCCGGGAGTCGGAGTAGACGACGTCGAGGCAGTCCCCGCCGGTGCCGTGTGCGTCGCCGAAGGACGCGACGTCCACGCCGAGCAGCTTCAGCTTGGTGGACAGGTCGGCGCCGGTGAACGACGCCTCGGCGTCGGCGATGGCCGCGGCGGCGGTCTCCGCCTGCTCGTAGCCGGGGGCGACCAGGCCGTACACCCGGCCGTCGGCGGCCAGCGCGCACTCGCCGATCGCGAACACGTGCGGGTCGGTGACCGTGCGGCACTGCTCGTCCACCGCGATGCCGCCGCGCTCGCCGACGTCGAGGCCGCAGTCCCGGGCGAGCCGGTCGCGGGGGCGGACACCGGCGGAGAACACCACCAGGTCGGTGGCGAGTTCGGACCCGTCGGACAGCTTCATGCCGGTGACCGCACCGTCCGCGCCGACCACGATCTCCTGGGTGCCGACGCCGGTGTGGACGGCGAGGCCCATCTCCTCGACGGTGCGCAGCAGTGCCGCGCCGCCGCCCTCGTCGACCTGGACGGGCATCAGCCGGGGCGCGAACTCCACGATGTGGGTGGTCAGCCCGAGGCCCTTGAGCGCGCCCGCCGCCTCCAGCCCGAGCAGCCCGCCGCCGACCACCGCGCCGGTCGTCGCCGTCCGCGCGTACTCCTCGATCGCCAGCAGGTCCTCGATGGTGCGGTAGACGAAGCAGCCCCCGGCGTCCTTGTTCGGCACCGGGGGCACGAACGGGTAGGAGCCGGTGGCGAGGACCAGGACGTCGTAGCCGACGACCAGCCCGGAGCGGGCGGTCACCGTGCGCGCCGCGCGGTCGACGCTCACCGCCGGGTCGCCGACGCGCAGCTCGATGCCGTGCGTCTCGATGAAGGCCGCGTCCGTCAGGGACAGGTCCTCGGGGGTCCTCCCCGAGAAGTACGAGGTGAGCTGGACGCGGTCGTAGGCCGGACGCGGCTCCTCGCACAGCACGACCACGCGGTGCGTGGCGGTCAGACCGCGCTCGGCGAGCGCCTGGAGGAAACGCTGGCCGACCATGCCGTGGCCGATGAGCACGAGGGTCGGTGTGTCCGTGGGCATCAGGAGCCTCCGTCATGGGTGAGCAGGTGGAGCAGGGGCCCGCCGTCGGAGGGGAGCGGCTCCGCTCCCTCCCAGGCGCGCGCGAGGGCGCCGACGGTGCCGAGTTCGCCGACCAGAACCCCGCCGACCAGGCGGTCGTCGCGGACGACGACCTTGCGGTAGGTGCCGCGGGTGGCGTCGGCGAGCTGCACGACGTCGTCGCCCGGCAGCGCCTCCGTCTCGCCGAACGCGGCCAGGTCGAAGGGGCTGTCCGGCCCGGTGAGGGTGAGCCGGGTCAGGGAGCGGGTGCCGGTGTAGCGGGCGGTGGGGTCCCCGGCGAGCAGCGCGGCGAGCACTTCGGCCTGTTCGAGGGCCGGGGCGGCGAGCCCGTACACCGTGCCCGCGTGCTGGGCGCAGTCGCCGACGGCGTGGATGCGCGGGTCGGAGGTGCGCAGCTCGTCGTCGACGACGACGCCCTTGCGGACGTCGAGCCCGGCGGCCTGCGCGAGACCCACCCTCGGGTGGACGCCGCAGGCCAGCACCACGAGGTCGGCGCCCAGGGCGTAGCCGTCGGCCAGCTCCACCGAGCGGACCGCGCCGCCGGCGCAGCGCACGTCCCGCACCCGGCACTCGGTGTGCACCTCCACCCCGAGACCGGTGAGGTACCGCTCGACGAGCACCGAGGCGGCCGGGTCGAGCCGGCGTTCCATGAGGCGCTCGGACTGCTGGGCGAGCACCACCTGCGCACCGCGCGCCGCGAGCGCCCGGGCCGCGGACACGCCGAGCAGGCCGCCGCCGATCA
Organism: Streptomyces sp. SID14436; assembly: GCF_010548465.1. Classification (GTDB taxonomy): domain Bacteria; phylum Actinomycetota; class Actinomycetes; order Streptomycetales; family Streptomycetaceae; genus Streptomyces. The sequence goes on from NZ_JAAGMD010000847.1 coordinate 5,016, forward strand.
CCACCGCCCGCACGCCCGGCCGGACCGCGTCGGCCAGGCCCAGGCAGTCGTCCAGGGTGCGGAAGGCGTGCACGCCCCGGGGCAGCTCGGGGCCGGTGGTGAACAGGCCGCGCAGCGGCGGCAGGACGGGGTTGGAGCCGGTGGCCAGCACCAGGCGGCCGTACGCCAGCACGGTGCCGTCGGCGCAGGTGACGGTCCGGGCGGCGCGGTCGATGCCGGTCACCCGGGCCCGGGTCAGCTCCGCGGGCGCCGGCAGGGTGATCACCTCGGGGCCGTACCGTCCGGCCAGCACCTCGGCGAGCAGCACCCGGTTGTACGGCGGGTGCCGCTCCTCGCCGATCAGCGTGACGGACGTGCCCAGCTCGCCGAGCCGCCGGGCGAGGCGGACGCCCGCGAGGCCGGAGCCGATCACCACCACACGCTCGTTCCAGGTCATGCCCCGAGCCTGCGCGGCAGGTGTTACCCGGCCGCATCCGAGCTGTTTCCCGCGCGGAACGCTGCGCTCAGCGGGGGAGCGGCGCTGCTGTGAGGCCGCCGAGGGCGTGTGAGCAGCGTCAACCTCAGGAAACGCTCATCTTGATGGACGTGACAACTATCTGCTCCATAGGGTCGCGGGCATGCCCGACATCTCCCTGACCGCCGTCGTCCTGCTCTGTCTGGCGGCCCTGGCCGCCGGCTGGATCGACGCCGTGGTCGGCGGTGGCGGGCTGCTGCTCCTGCCCGCCCTGCTGCTCGGCCTGCCCGCCGGCACCCCGGCCGCGCACGCCCTGGGCACCAACAAGGCGGTCGCCATCGTCGGCACCACCGGCGCGGCGGTGACCTACGCCCGCAAGGCGCCGGTCGACGTCCGCACCGCCGTCCGCATCGGGCTGGCCGCCCTCGCGGGCTCCTCGGGCGGGGCGTTCCTCGCGGCCGGGATGAGCACCGAGGTCCTCAAGCCGGTCATCATGGTGGTGCTGCTCGCGGTCGCCGCCTTCGTCATCCTGCGTCCCGCCTTCGGCACCGCCCCCGCACCCGGCCCGGTGAGCCGCCGCCGGACCCTCGCGGCGATCGGCCTGGCGGGCCTGGGCATCGGCTTCTACGACGGACTCGTCGGTCCCGGCACCGGCACCTTCCTCGTGCTGGCGCTCACCGCCCTGCTCCACCTCGACCTGGTCACCGCCTCCGCCACCGCCAAGATCGTCAACTGCTGCACCAACGCCGGGGCGCTCGCCATGTTCGCCTGGCAGGGCGCCGTGCTCTGGCAGCTGGCCGCGCTGATGGCCGTGTTCAACCTGGCCGGCGGCACCCTCGGCGCGCACACGGCGCTCAAGCGGGGCAGCGGCTTCGTCCGCGTCGTCCTGCTGGTCGTCGTGTTCGCCCTGGTCGCCAACCTCGCCTACGACCAGTGGCTGGCCTGAACCCGGCCGGCCCGGAACCCCCGAGGAAACCCGTGCACATCGCGTACGACCCGGAGCACGACACGGCCTACGTGCGGCTCACCGCGCACGTCCCGCCCGGCGGCGCGGTCCGCCAGGTCCCGGTCGACGGGCCCTGGACGGACGCCGAGGCGTTCCTCGACCTGGACGCGGACGGGCGTCTGCTCGGCATCGAGGTGATCGGGGCCGGCCGCGTGCTGCCCGCCGGCCTGCTCGACGGAGCGGGGCGGGAGACGGGCTGAACCCGGGGCGCGGCCCCCGGGGCCGGCTCAGCGGCTGCCGGTCAGATGCGCGTACACCACCACGTTGCCCCGGTAGCCGGTGGTGCGGGAGTAGCCGCCGCCGCAGGTGATGACCCGCAGCTCGGGACGGTGCGCCGCGCCGTACACCTTCGCGTCGGGGAACTCTCGCGCGTCGTACACCTCCACGGCGTCCACGGTGAACACGGCGACGCCCCCGTCCCGCCGGTCCACCTCGATGGTGCTGCCCTTGCGCAGCGCGCCCAGGGAGAAGAAGACGGCGGGGCCCTCGGCGTTGTCCACGTGGCCCGCGACGATCGCGGTGCCCCGCTCACCGGGCGTGGTCCCCGCCTCGTACCAGCCGGCGAGGTTCTTCCGGGCGGCCGGGGGGACGTCCAGGCTGCCCGTCGGGGTCAGCCCGAGGCCGGTCAGCGGGGCGTCCACGTCGATCGCCGGGATGCGGATCCGGTCGGGCGGGGACGGCGGCAGCGCGGGCGCGGACACCGGGCCGCCGCTGCGGTCGTCGTCGACGGCGCGGGCCTGGGCGGGGGAGGGCTGGGGCGGGGCGGGCGGGGCGGCCCCGTCTTGGAGCAGCCACAGGCCGGAGCAGAGGGCGACGACGGTGACGGCGGCTATGGCCGTGTTCCCCGTCCCGCCGGGCAGGCGGAACCTTCGGCGCATGACGGACGGACCTCTTCCTGGTCGGGGCCCCGTACCCCCCTCCGGGCCGCGAGGGGCGTCGGGCCCGGAGGGGGAGGGGACATGCGGTACCGGCGGACGGGCAGCGGAGGGTGCCCGTCAGATCCCGTCGCCTCTCGCCCGGCGATGCAGGAGCCAGGTACCGCCCGCGGCGGCGACGGCGAGGGCCGCCACACCGGCCGCGGTCCGCACGGGGTCGGGGCCCAGAGCGCCGCCGACCCCCGTCTTCACACTGCCCCGGGGGGCCACCTGATGCGTGGCGGACGTCAGGGTGACCACCAGGTCACCGGTCACCCGCCGGTTGTTCCCGGCGCACCGGGCGACGATCTCGTACGTCCCCGGCACCGCGCTCGGCGGCACCCGGAACCGGCCGGCCAGGTCCTCCTCGTGCGCGGTCGGCACGAGCGTGAACCGGCCGGCGCCCACGGCGGTCGCGTCGCCCGTCGCGGCGCCGTCCTTCCCGCACGCCGCGGTGTTCACGGTGACGTGGTCGCCCGGGACGGCCGAGGAGGGATACACCTCCAGGGCGTCGGCGGTGGTGCCGGCCGGGATGCCGGACAGGTGGTCCGCCGGGGCGGCGTACGCGGGCGCGACCAGCACCCCCGCTGCGGCCACGGCGAGCACGGTGCCGGTCAGCGGCCGGGCGGAACCTCGCATCGATGCTCCCTCGAGCTCACGAACGGGCCGCGGCCCGCGGCACCCCCATGTGCCGCCGTCGATCGCGTCCCTGCTTTCCGAGGTAAGTGCCACCCGGCCCGGACCGCTCCCTGAGGGGGTGTCAGAAGGCGGGCTGAATGGGTGTCAGGGGGAGCGGGCCGGCCCCGGTGCGCGTCGCGTTTCAGCAGGTCACCGGCGCCGTCGCGGCCCCGCAGGGGCGGATACCGGGAAGGATACGCCGCGCGACGGTGAACGGGTGACCGGCCCGCCCGCCCTCGCGGACGGTCCGGGGGCCGTGCCCCGCCGGGCGGCGCGGAGGCACTACCGTGCCGCGCGGGGAGGTGGGCCGGGTGCGGGTGCGGGTGCGGATGCGGGCGCGGACCGGGGTGCTGCTGGTGCTGTGGGCCGTCGTGACGTACGGGCTCGTCCAGTCCTGCGGGGGGATGCTGAACAACGGGGGCGCCGCCGAAGTCCGCTGCCCCGGCGTCAACATCGGCGCGGACGGGGAGGAACACCCCCCGCGGATGCGCCCCGGCGAGACGTGCTACCCGCACCGCGACTCCCGGGAGACCCGGAGCTACGCGCAGCAGCGGGACTTCCAGCGCGCCGAGGGGGAGGACATCGTCACCGGGGCGTGGTTCCTCGCGGCCGGAGCCCTCGGACTGGGCGGCCTGCACCTGCGGCGCCGCGTCCAACAGGCCCGCGCACGGCGGCCGTACGGGACCCCCGCACGACGCACCTGAGGCGCCCGGGCGGGCGGGCCGGGCCGGGTCAGCCGACCCGAGGTGGCGCGTCCCGCCGCCGGTCCCGCCAGTCGCCGCCCTGGATCCGGTCGCCCCCGCGCCGCAGCCGCGCGGCGACCGGGGGCGCGGCGACGTACACCCACGCCCGTACCGCGGCCCCGTCCGCGTCCCGCACGACGTCCCGCACCACCCGTTCGTAGACGTTGCGCGGATCGCCCGGCGCGTACTCCTCCAGCCGGTCCAGCTCGGCGAGCAGCCCCGCGTACGCCTCCGGCCGCGACGTCACCAGCTCCCCGCGCACCACCGGGCCGGGCTCCTCGACGGCGAACGGGTAGCCGGGGCCGTCGTACAGCAGGGCGTCCCGGAGCCGGCCGGGTTCCTCGCGCAGGGTGCGGCCGCGCAGGAACAGGTCGTGGTTGACCTCACCGGGGCGGAGGGTGCCGTAGACGAAGAACGGGAGAGGCGTCACTGGTTCACCTGCACGGGTCGGGGCGCCCCTGCGCGCGGCGGCGCCCGAGGGGCCTTACGGCACCGATTGTCACGTGCCGCCCGCGGCGCCGGCGACCGCCCCCACCCGTTCCACCCGCACCGCGCACGTCTTGAACTCCGGCATCCGCGACACCGGGTCCAGGGCCGGGTTGGTGAGGGTGTTGGCGCGGCCCGCGCCCGGCCAGTGGAACGGCATGAACACCGTGTCGGGGCGGACGGCGGAGGTGATCCGGGCCGGCGCCACCACCCGGCCCCGCCGGGACACCACCGCCAGCGGGTCGCCCTCGGCCGCGCCCAGCCGCTCCGCGAGCCGCGGGTGCAGCTCCACGAACGGGCCGGGAGCGGCATCGTTCAGCTCCGCCACCCGCCGGGTCTGCGCACCCGACTGGTACTGGGCGACGACCCGGCCGGTGGTGAGCAGCACGGGGTAGTCGTCGTCCGGCTCCTCGGCCGCCGCGCGGTGCGACACGGCGACGAACCGGGCCCGGCCGTCCTCGGTGGCGAACCGGTCGAGGAACAGGCGGGGAGTGCCGGGGTGGACGGCGCCGGACGCCCGGCCGGCCGGTGCCGGGCACGGCCAGAAGACGCCCTGCTCCCGCTCCAGCCGGCCGTAGGTGATGCCGGAGTAGTCCGCTGCCCCGCCCGCGCTCGCCCGGCGCAGCTCCTCGAAGACCTCCTCCGGGTCGCAGGGGAAGCCCCGGTGCCGTCCCCGGCCGTCGTCCAGCCGGACGGCCAGCCCGTGCAGCACCTCCAGGTCGCTGCGCACCCCTGCCGGCGGGGAGACGGCCCTGCGCCGCAGCAGCACCCTCCCCTCCAGGCTGGTCGTCGTGCCGGTCTCCTCCGCCCACTGCGTCACCGGCAGCACGACGTCGGCGAGCGCGGCCGTCTCCGACAGCACCACGTCGCACACCGCCAGGAAGTCCAGCGCGCGGATCCGCTCCTCGACGTGCGCGGCGCGCGGCGCCGACACCACCGGGTTGGACCCCATCAGCAGCAGCGCGCGGATGTCGCCGCCCAGCGCGTCCAGCAGCTCGTAGGCGCTGCGCCCCGGCCCGGGCAGCGTGTCCGGGTCCACCCCCCACACCCCGGCCACGTGCGCCCGCGCCGCCGGGTCCGTCAGCCGGCGGTAGCCGGGCAGCTGGTCGGCCTTCTGGCCGTGCTCCCGCCCGCCCTGCCCGTTGCCCTGCCCGGTCAGGCACCCGTACCCGGACAGCGGGCGGCCCGCCCGGCCGGTCGCCAGGCACAGGTTGATCCACGCGCTCACCGTGTCGGTGCCCTTGGACTGCTGCTCCGGCCCGCGCGCGGTCAGCACCATCGCCGCCTCCGGCGCGCAGAACAGGCGCACCGCGCGGCGCAGTTCGGGCACGGACACGCCCGTCACCCGCTCCACGTACTCCGGCCAGTGCGCCATCGCCGCCGCCCGGGTCTCCTCCCAGCCGGTGGTGCGCTCCCGGATGTACGCCTCGTCGGTGCGGCCCTCGGCGACGACCAGGTGCAGCAGGCCCAGGGCCAGCGCCAGGTCGGTGCCGGGGCGGGGCGCCAGGTGGAGGTCGGCCTGCTCGGCGGTCCGGGTCCGGCGCGGGTCCACGACGATCAGGGTGCCGCCGTTCTCCTTCAGCTCCGTGAGGTACCGCACGAACGGCGGCATGGTCTCCGCCGGGTTCGCCCCGACGAGGATCACGCAGCCGGTCCTCGGGATGTCCGCCAGCGGGAACGGCAGCCCTCGGTCGACCCCGAACGCCCTGCCGCCCGCGGCCGCCGCCGACGACATGCAGAACCGCCCGTTGTAGTCGATCTGCGAGGTCCCCAGCACCACCCGCGCGAACTTGCCCAGCGCGTACGCCTTCTCGTTCGTCAGCCCGCCCCCGCCGAACACCCCGACCGCGTCCGCCCCGTGCCCGGACCGGGCCCGCCGCAGCCCGTCGGCGACCCGGTCCAGCGCCTCGTCCCAGGAGGCGGGCACCAGCGTGCCGTCCCCGGACCGCACCAGCGGCGACGTCAGCCGCACGGCCGGGGAGAGCACGGCGGGGGCGGTGCGCCCCTTGCCGCACAACGCCCCCCGGTTCACCGGGAAGTCCGCGCGCTCGGTCACGGCGACGGTCCCGTCCGGGGCCGGCGTCAGGTTCATCCCGCACTGCAGCGCGCAGTAGGGGCAGTGCGTGGGCGTCACGGTGCTGTGCATGCCGTCCACCCTGCGCGCCCGGTGTTACGCACCGCACCAGCCCGTGTTACGCGCCCGGTACGGCCGCCTCCGCGCCGGCGACGGCCCGCGGTGAGGGGCCCCGGCGCAGGCTGCCGGGCGACGACGGCTTCCGCACCCGTCAGTCCCCTCCCGCGCGGGCCTCCGCCAGGGCCCGCTCCACGCCCGCCTCCTCCGGGCCGAGGAAGCGGGGGTCGGGCCGGAACGCCGCGTCCAGCGCCGCCTTCCCCGCCGCGAGGATCTCCCGGGCACCCCCGTAGTACCAGGTGGCGTCGTGCCGTTCGGTCACGCCGACCCCGTACGACGTCACCCCGGCCGCCTCGCACAGCGCGACCGCCCGCCGCACGTGGAAGCCCTGACTGATCAGCACCGCGCGGTCCACGCCGAAGATCTTCCGGGCCCGCACACAGGAGTCCCAGGTGTCGAAGCCCGCGTAGTCGCTGACGATCCGGGTGCCGGGCACGCCGTGCCGGGTGAGGTAGGCGCGCATCGCGTCCGGCTCGTCGTAGTCCTCGCGGCTGTTGTCGCCGGTGACCAGGACCACCCGGATCCGGCCCGCCCGGTACAGCTCCGCCGCCGCGTCCAGCCGGTGCGCGAGGTAGGGCGACGGCTCCCCGTCCCACAGGCCCGCGCCGAACACCACGGCCACGTCGGTGCGCGGCACGTCGGCGGCGGTCCGCAGCCGGTCCTCGGCCGTCAGGTGCAGCCAGGTCGCCGGGAGCAGCGCCAGCGTGCCGAGGCCCGCCACCACCCGCACCAGCCGGCGCTGTCCCGCGCGGGTGCGCGGCAGGCGGGGACGGCGGACGGTGAATCGGCGCATCGGAACGGACCTCCCGGGTCGGCACTCGCTGGGCGAAGACGTCCCGGCGGCACCGCCGGTTCGGCGGGCGCGGTGTGACCGGCCTCACGCGGGTGGCGTGCGCCCAGGTCAGGACGGCTCACCCGGCGGCGCCGGGCGGGCCGTGAAGGGCCGGAAAACGCCCGTCACGCCCGCGCAACGGCCCGGCAACGTGCCCGGGCCAGCATCGGTGCATGACCGCGACCCACCCCGCCGGCCCGGCGCACCCCGACGGCCCCGGCCGCCTCGACACCACCGGCGACCTGCTGCACCGGATCGGCACCACGCCGGCCGGCCGGC
>NZ_JAAGMD010000872.1 GCF_010548465.1 Streptomyces sp. SID14436
GGCGAGCAGGGCCTCGCCGGCCGTGCCGCCGGGCGGGGACGTGGGGCGGCCGGCGGCCCGGAGCAGGGTGTGCAGGCCGTCACGGGGCCGGGCGGACCCCGCCGGGTCGGCCCGTACGTGCCACACCGGTCCGGCGCGGAAGGAGCGGGCGGCGTGGGCGAGGAGGGCCGAGCGTCCGCAGCCGGGGTCACCGGTCACGAGCCGCACACCGCCCTCGGTGCCCAGCCGGTCCAGGAGTTCGGCGATCGCCCGCCGCTGCGAGCCCGCGCGGTAGCGGTGGGAAGCGGATCGGGGGGGCGTCAGTCCGGTCATTCCCGGGACCTTACTCACGCGTAAGTTCTGCCGGAAGACGGGCGTCCGGGTGTCGTTGAAGGCTCATCCGCCCTGTGGCCAGCGGCTTCGCCCGCTCCGCCGGGGAAGCGGAGTGTGCACCGGCCCAAGGCGGGCGGGCCCCGGCGGTGCGCCCGCACAACGCCGGTGGCGGCCCGCCGGGTTCGCGGGCCGCCACCGGGTGGGACAGAGCCGGGCTCGGGAGGTCAGGAGGTGTGCGGGCAGTTGCCCCGCGACTCCTCGATGGTCAGGCTCGGACGGGGCAGCGGGCACAGGAACTGCTCGTAGCGGGTGTCGTTGTCGATGAAGCGCTTCAGCCACGAGATGCTGTACTTCGCGATCGTGGTGTTCGAGGTGTTGGGCGTGAAGTGGTTCGCGTTGTTCAGCTCGATGTAGGCGCGGTCCAGCGAGGACGGCAGCCCCTGGTACAGCGGCTCGGCGTGGGTGCGGACCGGGGCGATGGAGTCGCCGTCGGCGCCGAAGATCAGCGTGGGGGTACGGACCTCGGGCCAGGTCTTGTCGAGGTTCCAGGGGGTCAGCGGGATCGCCGCCTGGAGGGAGGGCCGGTCCTTGGCGGCCTCGAGGCTGCCGCCGCCGCCCATCGAGTGGCCCATCACACCGAGCCGGCTGCTGTCGACGCGGCCGCGCACCGAGCTGCGCTCCGTCAGGTGGTCCAGGGCGGCGAGGAGTTGGTCCCCGCGGGAGTCGGGCTGGTCGAGCGTGGTGTTGGTGTCGATGGTGAACACCACGAAGCCCTGGGACGCCAGGCGCGGGCCGAGCCAGGCGATGGACGACTCGTAGGCGGTGAAACCGGGCGAGATGGCGATCGCGCCGAAGGTGCCGTCGGACGTGCTGGTCGGGTAGTAGATGGTGCCGCCGCCGAAGCCTCTGGCGACGAGCGAGGAGACGGAGACGCTCGAGACGGAGTACGGGCCGCGCAGCGCCTCGATGCTCGACTCGGTCGGCGCGGGTCCGCGCTCGTAGGGGTTGTCGGCCGCGTGGGCGCCCGGCCCTGCGAAGGCGCCGAGGGCGGCGAGGGCGGCGACGGACGCGGCCAGTCCGGCGAGCCTGCCGGTGCGACGGCGTCGCGTCGGTGCCGGGGCCGGGTCGCTCATGCCGGTGGTGTGGGGGTGCTGCTGCACGACGAGGGGTCCTCTCTGTCGCGGCGGTCCGCCCCGCCGGCGCGATGCACGGTGGTGACGAGGGTGCGGCCGTGCACCGGCCGGGGGTCCGCCTGTGGGCTGGCGGTGCCACTGTCGGAGAGGAAGGGTGCGGTGCGGACCGGCAATATCACCGGTCTCGTGCGCCGAGCGCCGATGGACCGGCCCCGGACCGGAACCGGTCTCGTGCGTCGAGCCCCGCCGGACCGGCCCCGGACGGGGGTGCGGGACACCGGAGAACGACGGCGGGACCGGCCGGACGGGCAGGGCGGAGGACCCCTGCATGCGGTGGGAAAGGCGGGGTAGACGAGCAGAACGCGGTCACCGCCGGAGTCGGCGCCGACGGTGGCCGCACCGCGCCGGCCGGTCCGTGTCAGGCGGCGTCGTAGGTGTGTGCGCGGCCTCCGGACCACTTCACCCAGGCCGGGTCGTCCAGCAGGCGCTCCCCCTCCGGCAACCCGGCGCGCCGCAGGAACTCCACCACGTCGCGGTCGGAGTACGCGAGCCCGACGATCTCACCGCGCACGGTCACGCGCCGTCCGCCCGACCCGAGCGGCGGGTGGACCACGATCGGTGCCTTCGTCATCCTTCCAGGATCCGGCGGGCGCCCGCCGCCCGCATCCGGGGCCCGCCCCTCACCCGCTTGGCTGCCCGGGCGCGCCGTCCGGGCGCCGCGGTGGTCGTATGGAAGCGGCATCATGCCGACCCGGAGGGAGCTGGGAATGCACGAGATGTGGTGCGGTGCGGACACTTCGGGGGAGCCGGTGTGGCACGTCCTGACCCCTGACAAGGACGCCACGCTGTGCGGGGTGGAGAAGCAGGACGAGTCCCGTCGGCGGCACGCCACCGACCGGCACTGCCTCTCCTGCATGGAGTCCTTCCAGGCCGCGATGCAGGCATCCCGCTGAGGCCCGGTTCCCGGCCCCGGCGGCCGGGGCCCGGGCGTCCGCGCGTCGGGGTGCCGTACGCCCCGGGCGTCAGGGGCAGTGGCAGCCGCCGGCGTGGTCGGCCGGCTCCGCGGGACGCGTCCGCAGCCGGCAGAAGCAGGACGCCTCGATGGGCACGTCGGCCACCGCGGCCGCCGTCCTGAGCTGCTGGGCCACGATCGCCGCCTCCGCCGTCCGGCCGGTGCGCGTGAGGCACTCGTGGAAGCCGTGCAGCGCCCAGACGTTGCCGGGGTGCTGCAGCGGGCGGGGCAGGGTGGGGTCCAGTCCCAGGTCGGCGCGGTAGACCGCCTCGGCCTCCTCGATGCGCCCCTGTTCCAGCAGGAGTGCCCCGTAGGCGTGCCGGGTCGGCTGCATCCAGCCCCAGGGCTCGTCGTAGGGCAGGTTGTCGTCGAGGTGGACGGAGCGTTCCAGGGCGGCGAACGCCTCGTCGGGATCGCCCTTGCGGTAGGCGAGTTCGCCGTCCAGCATCTCGGAGGCGATGGCGAGGACGTCCGCGCAGGTGTTGTTGAACAGCATCCGGGTCTCGGGGACCCGCTCCACGGCGGCGCGGAAGGCGGTGCGTTCCTTCTCGGCCCGTTCGACGGCGCCGGTCGCGGAGAGGGCGACGCCGCGGGCGTAGTGCAGCATCGCGGTGGTCACGCAGTACAGCCGCGGGTCGTCGGGGAAGGGCAGGGCCAGGATGTCGTCCCAGCGGCCGAAGCGGATCAGCACGTGCACCCGCATGGCGAGGAAGCCCTCCAGCCAGTCCGCCATCGGCGGGCTCTCCACCTTCAGCAGCTCCTCGGGGACCGCCGCCTCCAGCCGGGCGGCGGCGTCCAGGGCGGTGCGGGAGAGTCCGGCGAACATCGCGCCGTAGACCGTGAAGTGGATGTTGTGGGCCCGGTAGAGGGTGTAGAAGTTCATGGCGCCCGCGCGGGCCAGATACTTCTCGTCCGCGGCGGTGGCGAGGACGTTGTCCGACACGACGCGCCGGTAGTCGCCGCACAGCACCTCGAGGTGGGACGGCATGTGGAGCAGGTGCCCGGCGTCGGGTACGGCGCCGCGCAGCCGGTCGGCGACGGTGAGGGCCGCTTCGGGGGTCGGCGACATCTCCATCAGGTGGATGTACAGGTGGACGACGCCGGGGTGGTGCGCGCCGGCGTCGGTGGCGAGGCCCGCGTCGAGGACGGCCTTGGCCTCCAGGGTGCGGGCGCCCTCGGCGGGGTGTCCGGTGCGCAGGTCCCACAGCTGCCAGGGGGTGAGGTTCATCTGGGCGTCGGCGCACAGCGCGGCGACGTCCGGGTCGTCGGGGGCGAGCCGGTACACCTCCCGCATGCGGTCCGCGTAGGGCTCGTTCCACACCGAGCAGTCGGCGACGGGCCGGTCCCGGGGGTAGCGGGCGCGCAGGGCGCCGATCAGGGCCTGTTCGACGGGGGTGACGCGGGCGGCGGTCGCGTGGGCCCGCTCGACGGCCTCGTGCGTGCGTTCGACGGTGCGGGCGAGGTCGTCGCCGTCGAAGGCGTCCCACGGCTTGTTGTAGTTGGGCCCGAGGGCGTAGGCGATGCCCCAGTGGGCCATGGCGCAGTCGGGATCGGCCGCCACCGCCTTCTCGAAGCAGGCGACCGCCTCCTCGTGGTGGAAGGCGTAGGTCCACACCAGCCCGCGGTCGAACCAGAGCTGGGCCTGCGGGGAGGAGGTGGTCACCGGCCGGTGGTGGGTGCCGAGGTCGTAGTAGTCGTCCGTGGCACTCATGGCGCTCTCCCGTGGGGACGGGCCGGCCGGTGGCCGCGCCCGTGGGGGGTCGGCAGGGACGCAACCGACGATAGCGGCGCGCGGCCCGTCGTGCCGACCGGTGCGCTCAGTCCGGGAGGGACGTGCTGGTGAGGAGCTGTGCGGAGAGCACCTTGAGCAGGGTCTCGGTCCAGCGCATCTGGCGCAGGGTCTGCGGGTGGCAGGCGGAGACCAGCGCCAGGAGCCGGGTGTCCTTGCCGGCCTGGGCCGCCTGCCCGAGCATCTCCCAGTGCAGCGCGTTGCCGGCCGCGGACAGGTGCAGGTCGCGCAGGTCGTGCAGTAGGAGCAGGCCCGGCTCGGGGCGCCGGCCGAGGGCCTCGGACGCCTTCTCCCGCAGGGCGGCGAGGGCTCCCGCCTGGGGTTTGCCGCGCGGGCCGGACAGGTCGAGACCGTGGTCGCGGCCGGTCTCGGCGAGGCGGGCGGCGTGTTCCCGGGACCAGCGGGCGACGTCGATCGCGACGTGGTGGAACTCGTGCTCGACGCGGTGCCGGGAGGCGGCGGCCAGCAGGTCCTGTTCCAGGTCGCGTTCGCCGTCGTGCAGGAGGCGCAGAACCAGCGTGACGCCCTTCATGATCCGTTCCCCTCCGCCCCGTCCGCACCGCCGGCCCGCTCCCGGTCCTCGCGGCGGGCGACGAGGGTGACGCGGGCCGCGGCCGTCTTGAACAGGGGCTGCTTGGAGACGGGGTCCCAGTCGGTGATCGTCGTCTCGTTGGCCGCCCGGCCGGGGCCGTCGTCGGGCGGGCGGTGGCCGGCCGGGGTGTCCCAGTAGCCGTAGTGGAAGGGCACGAAGACCATGCCGTCGCGGATCGCGGTGGTGCGCAGGGTGGCCCGGATCGCGCCGCGCGGGGTGGTGATGCGGACCAGGTCGCCGTCGGCGAGTCCCTGGGCGGCGGCCTCGCGCGGGGAGATCTCCGCCCACACGTCCGGTGCGGCGGCGTTGAGTTCGGGGGCGCGGCCGGTCTTGGTGCGGGTGTGGAAGTGGTAGACGGTCCGGCCGGTGACGAGCTGGAGGGGATGCTCCTCGGAGGTGTCCTCGTGCGGCGGGATGTACTCGGCCGCCTTGATGACGGCCTTGCCCTCGGGGTTGAGGGAGCGGTACTCGTCGCTGTTCACGCTTCCCCCGGTCACCAGGTCCCGTCCGTAGCTCTCGCACAGGTCGGGGTGGGCCCAGGTGATGCCGTCGGTGTACAGGCGCGCGGTGCCGTCCGGGGCGTCGTCGGTGCAGGGCCACTGGATGCCGCTGCCGTGGCGGAGTTTCTCGTAGCTGAGCCCGGTGTAGTCGCAGGGGCGTCCGGCGCTGCACCGCTGCCAGGCGGCGAAGGCGGACTCGGCGTCGTGCCAGCCGATCAGGGGGGCGCCGTCCTTGTCGCGGAAGTCCATGCGGGCCGCGAAGTCGAGCAGGATGTCGAGGTCGGCCCGCGCCTCGCCGGGCGGTTCGACCGCCTTGTCGGACAGGTGCACGGTGCGGTCGGCGTTGGTGAAGGTGCCGGTCTTCTCGCCCCAGGTGGCGGCGGGCAGCACGACGTCGGCGAGCTGGGCGGTCTCGGTGAGGAACAGGTCCTGCACCACCACGAACAGCCGTTCCTGGGCGAGGATCGACCGGATGCGGGACAGTTCGGGCAGGGACACGGCCGGGTTGGTGGCGCTGATCCAGAGCATGCGCAGCGAGCCCTGCTCGGCGTAGCGGAACATCTGCATGGCGTGGGTGGGCGGCCCGTAGTGGGGGATGTCCTCGGGCTCCAGGTTCCACACCTCGGCGAGTTCCTTCACGTGCCGGGGGTTCTCCCAGTTGCGGAAGCCCGGCAGGTCGCCGTCCGCGCCGCACTCCCGGGTGTTCTCGGCGGTGGGCTGGCCGTTCATCTGGAGCAGTCCGCAGCCGGGTCGGCCGAGCATGCCGCGGATCAAGTGCAGGTTGTTGACCTGGACGGCCGCCGCGGTGGCCTGGTGGGACTGGTAGACGCCCTGGAGGACGGTGGACATCAGCCGGCGGGCGCTGCCGAGGATCTCCGCGGCCCGCTCGATCTCGGCGGCCGGGACGTCGCAGATCTCGGCGGCCCACCGGGGGGTGCACTTCTCGACGGCGGCGGCGAGGTCGTCGAAGCCGACGGCGTGCGCGTCGAGGTAGGCGCGGTCGGTCCGGCCGGTGCGGATGATCTCGTGCAGCAGCGCGTTGAGCAGGGCCACGTTGGTGCCGGCGCGCGGCGCGAGGTGCACGTCGGCCCGGCGGGCGACGGGGGTGAAGCGGGGGTCGACGCAGATCAGCGCGGGCGGGTCGGCGCCGTCCAGGCGGTCCAGCATCCGCATCCACAGCACCGTCTGGGTCTCGGCGACGTTGTGTCCGAACACGGCGAGGGTGTCGGCGTGGTCGACGTCCTCGTAGGAGCCGGGCTGGCCGTCGCAGCCGAAGGTCTCCTTGAGGGCCTCGGCGGCCGTGGCGGTGCACAGCCGGGTGTTGCCGTCGACGTGGTTGGTGCCGATGCCGCCGTGGGCGAGGACGGCGAGGGTGTAGTACTCCTCCAGGAACAGCTGCCCGGAGGTGTAGAAGCCGATCGAGCCGGGCCCGCGCTCGTCGAGCAGGTCGCGGGTGCGGGCGGTGATCCGCTCCATGGCGGTGTTCCAGTCCGTCTCCACCAGGCGGCCGTTCTCGCGCACGAGGGGACGGGTCAGGCGGTCGGGCGAGTGGTTGGCCTGCCAGCCGTAGAGGTCCTTGGGGCCGAGCCGGCCGCGGTTGACCCGGTCGACGGCGCGGCCGCGTACGCCGACGATGCGGCCGTCGCGCACGGCGATGTCGATCGCGTCCCCGTTGGAATGGAGGATGGACGCGGTCCGCACCCAGCGCTCCACGTCGTCCTCGGTGATCCCGTCGGCCAGGTGCGTGTCCGTCCGCACCGGCCAGGGGGTGCCGGCGGCGTAGGGGGTGCGCGTCCCCCAGGGATGCGCGATCCGGTCCGGCGTGCTGTTCACGGTCCACCTCCTGCGGCGCAGTCGACTCTGCCGTGAGTACCCGGCTTCCGCGACCCGAGTCATCACGTACCGTGTCCGCCCGCGTGCGCTGCGGAGTGGAGGGCGTGTTCGACATCGTTCGTTCGGGGGCCGGTTCGCCAACGGGCTGGCCGGGACCCGTCGGGGCTCCCTAGGATGTACTCCCTGTCCAGTCAGTCCAGTTGGCGCGGTACTCCGCAGGGGGAACGATGCATTCCGGCAAGCAGCTGTCCACCGAGATCGACGCAACCGTGCCGACGGCCGCACGTATGTACGACTACTACCTGGGCGGCAAGGACAACTACGCGGCCGACCGGGCCGCGACCGAGGAACTCGACAAGGTGGTGCCGAGCACGCGCCGCCTCGCTCTGAACAACCGCCGCTTCCTCCAGCGGGTGGTGCGCACCCTCACGCAGGAGTACGGCATCCGGCAGTACCTGGACCACGGTTCCGGCCTGCCCACCCAGGAGAACGTCCACCAGGTCGCGCAGCGCATCGACCCGTCCACCCACGTGGTGTACGTCGACAACGACCCGATGGTGCTGGTCCACGGCCGCGCCCTGCTGGAGCAGGACGAGCGCACCGTGGTCATCCAGGCCGACATGCGCGACACCGACGGCATCTTCGGACACCCGGAGACCGAGCGCCTGATCGACTTCTCCCAGCCGGCGTGCGTGCTGTTCAACTCGACGTTCCACTGCATCCCGGACAGCGACACCGACGGCCCGCTCGCGCTGGCCCGCCGGGTGCGCGAACGGCTGGCGCCGGGCAGCTTCATGGTGATGTGCCAGCTGGTCAGCGAGGACCCCGAGGTCCGTGACTTCGTCACGAACTTCATGGACCGGGCGACGCAGGGCAACTGGGGCCGGGTCCGCGAGCCGAAGGACGTCGAGAGCTACTTCGAGGGGCTGGAGATCCTGGAGCCGGGACTGGTGGAGGTCTCCACCTGGCGTCCGGACTCGGAGGTGGCGCCCCGTCAGCTGACCAACGAGTGGATCGAGTTCGGCGGCGTGGGCCGGCTTCCGCTCTGATCCCGGGCCGGCCGGCCCGGCCCCCCCCCCCCGGACAGCACGACGCCCTTCGCCCGGCCCCCGAGGCCGCGCGAAGGGCGTCGTCGTGTCCGCGGGGCGGGCGCGCGGGTGGCGGCCGCCCCGCTTCGGTACTACCCCTCGGGGTAGCGCTCCGCGATGGTGGTGCGCAGCAGTTCCAGGGAGTCCCGGGGCTTGAGCGCCTCGTCGGCGAGACGGTCCAGCGCGATCCGGTACTCCTCCGTCTCGTCGCGGTCCTCCAGGAAGTTGGCGCTGCGGATGTGCTCCAGGTAGACCACGTCGGGCAGGTCGAGCCCGCCGAACCGCAGGTAGGTGACGGGGATGGCGGGCGCGGAGGCATTGGTCACGCTGAGCGGGACGATCTGCACGGTCACGTTGGGCCGCTCCGCCATGGCCAGCAGGTGCCGGAGCTGTTCCCGCATCACCTCGGCGCTGCCCAGGACCCGCAGGAGCACCGACTCGTCGATGACCGCCCACAGTTGGGGCGCGCCCGGGCGCTGGAGCAGTTCGGCCCGCCGCATGCGCAGTTCGACGCGGCGGCGGACCTCGCCGGAGGGCGCGTTGGGCAGGCCGCGCTCCACCACCGCGCGGGTGTAGTCGGCGGTCTGGAGCAGTCCGGGGACGTACTGGATCTCGAAGGTGCGGATGGTCGCCGCGGCCTCCTGCAGGCCCACGAGCCGGTCGAACCACTCCGGCATCAGCCGCTTGTCGTACCGCTGCCACCAGCCCGGCTCACCGGCCCGCCGCAACAGCTTGAGCAGGACGGACGCCTCGTAGTCGTCGGTGCCGTAGAGCTTCAGCAGGGTGCGGACGTCGGCCTCGGTCGGCGGGCGGCGGCCCTTTCCGGACTCGATGCGGGACAGCTTGGCCGCACTGAAACCGGCGGCGCGGGCCGCCTGTTCCTGGGCCAGCCCGGCGTCCTCCCGGAAGCCCGCGAGCTGCACGCCGACCAGCATCTTCAGCAAGGTCGGCGCCGGCTCGGGCCGGTCCAGATAGGGCTCCAGACGGGAGATACGCGGCGACGCGGCGGACATCCTGACTCCCAGACAGACCGGCACAAGGGCGATTTACACTATCGCACCTGTCCCCCGTCCGCCGCATCGGACGGCGAGAAGCCGTCTGGAAGTGGGGAGTTGAGCTCCGTTTGGCCGAACCGGCGCCGGCCCGGACGAGGTGGCCGGCACCGGCTCCCTCCCGGCTCGGGCGCGTCAGACGAGGTGGTCGAACTCCCCGTCCTTGGCGCCGGCCAGGAACGCGGCCAGCTCCGCCGCCGTGTAGACGAGCGCGGGGCCGTCGGGATCACGGGAGTTGCGCAGCGCGACGCCTCCGTCGAGCAGCGGGGCCACTTCGACACAGTTGCCCTCGGCGTTGCTGTGCCGGCTCTTGATCCAGTGGGCGTCCAACTGGCTCGCCCGCACTCCGTTCCGCACTCCTGGCACCGCAGTCTCCTTGCTGTCCACGTGTCCTGCCGCGCACGAGGCCCGGCCGTACTCCGGGAGGGCCGAGTCCTGTCGGCCGTACTCGCCCCACCCGAAAAATCTCGCGCAATTTCTCGTGCAATTGCACGCGAGCGCTGTCAGCGTGGATAATAGCTGTGGCGTCAACCCCCTTGTTGGCGCACCGTTTCTGACGTCGCATCGGGGAGATGCCGTGTCATCACCTGCGCAACACGTACTCCGGGCACCGGCCGGAGTGGGAGCTCAGGCGAGTGGCTGCGGCCCGGCCACCGCGCTCGCGGCCGGTCCGTCCACCGCGGTACCGCGCCACGCGTCGCCACCGATGCCGGAGACGGCCGGCGCCGCGTCCGCCTCGGTGGCGCTGCGCGTCGAGTGCAGCCGGGAGGGGTTCGCCCGCGCCCGGTCCTTCACCCGCAGCACCCTCGACGCCTGGCGTCTGGGGCACCACGGGGACGACGCCGCTCTCGTCGTCACCGAACTGACCGCCAACGCCGCGACCCACGCGGCACCCCGGTGCGCGGGCGGGCCCGAAGTCCGGCTCGGTCTCCGGCTGGGCCCGGCCCACCTGCTGCTCACCGTCTCCGACTCCGACGACCGTCCGCCCGTCCACAGACCCGGCAGCGGCTCCCTCCTGGAGCACGGCCGCGGGCTGTGCATCGTCGACGCCCTCTCCGAGGCGTGGGGCTGGTCCCCCACTCCCCCGGCGGGCAAGACGGTGTGGGCCCGGTTGTCCACCCACCCTCCCATCTGACACGACTGCCGCGGAAAGGCACCCACGCCATGCGCAGCGCTTCGACGGAACAGCCGAGCAGCGAGCGCCCTGTGCGCCGAACACCCCCCACCGGAGTGGTTCGCACGACCCCTCTCACCGCACTGTCCCGGGTGCCGTGGGCGGACATCCAGGACTCCACCGGATCGGCGGCGGCCATCCCCCTGCTGCTCAACGGCATCGCCTGGGGGGACGCCGAGACCGCCCGGTCCGCTCTCGAGGACCTGCGGAAACGGATCTGCCAGTACGGATTCGTCGTGGAGCAGGCGACCGCCGCCACCGTCCCCTTCCTCTGGGAGCTGGCCCAGCTGCCGCACGTCAGCTGCCGCCCCCAGATCATCCAGCTCCTCAAGGCGATCGCCGACGCCCGGCAGTGGGAGTGCACCGCCGCCGCGTACCCCAAGCTGCTCAACCGTCGGGAGAACCCGGTGGTCTGGGAGCGGGCCGCGCGGCAGGCGGTCCGGGCCCGCCGCGGCGACCTCGGCCGCCTGATGGCCGAGCAGGACACCGAGATCGCCCGCGCGACCAGCGAACTGGCCCGCGCGCTGAGCGACTGACACACACCGGGTGCCGCCCGTGAGGGGCGGCGGCCCGGTGACAGACCGCGCGCGGACGGCCGGGGGACGGTCCGCGCGCCGCGGAAGGGCCGCGCGCGGCCGCAGGGGGGTGACCGCGCGCGGCCCTGTGACGTCAGGGGTGCAGGACGTCCGCCGTGGCCCGAGTGGCGGATGTCCCCCGCACGGCGGAGACTTGGGGCAGAACCGGCACCGGGCGCCGTCACCGTCGTCGAGGACCGTGCGCCGTCCCCTCTCCCCGCCGGCCTCGGACCATCCCTCCACGGGTCAGCAGCAGTTGGGGGACCCACGCACCTCAGAGGAACCGCGGTCGCCGCGACGGCCGTCCTCGCCGTCGCCCTCACCGCGTGCAGCAGCGACGACTCTCCCCAGGGCGAGGCGCAGCGCGCCACCGCCACCGTCACGAAGTCCGTGCCCGGCACCCCGGACTGCGGCCCCGGCTCCGCCCTCTCGCAGGCCGAGTGGATGGAGCAGTGCGACGGCAGCCCGTCGGCCGACCCCTCCCCGGCACAGCCCGACACCGAACTCGCCGTGGGTGACACCTTCGCCTACACGGACGGCCTGAAGGTCGGAGTCGACAGCATCAGGAGGCTCACCCGGTTCGGGGAGTGGGACAGCCGCCCCGAGGCCGGGCAGACCGCCTTCCGTGTCACCTACACGGTCACCAACGGCACACAGGCTCCCTACGACCTGGACCACCTCGCCACCACCACCGAGGGCGGCACCACGGGCGGGGAGACCACCTTCCTGTCCGTCGAGGGCGCCAAGGAGATGACGGGCCGCCTGGCCCCCGGCCGCAGCGGCACCTTCCACGACGACCGCGCCATCGCCGAGAGCGACGCCGGGTCGATCGTGGTCACCGTGAGCCGGTCCGACGCGGCGTGGATCGAGCAGGGCGACGCCTGGCTCGGCGAGGACCCGCACTGGACCGGCCCGATCGAGTAGCGGGTCACGGCGGGCGGTCCACGGCCACCGGCCACGGCACCGGCCGGGGCGGCCGCGAGCGCGCGGGGGCCGGGGGCCGGCACCCCGCCGTCCGGTGTTCCACGGCGAAGACGCGCCACATTGGCCGGTAGTTACACTCGGCACATGGTCCGACTCGTGGGTCGCTCCAAGACCCGGCCGTCACCCCGGCCCGGCTCCGTCGCGTCCCTGAGGCAGCGGCGGCAGGAGGGCGACCGTCCGCGGGGGCATCCGGCGGCGGCACTGCGGTCGGCCCTGAGCGGACGCAGTGTCGCCGGACAGGTGTTCGCCCTGCATCTGATGATCGTGCTGCTGCTGGTGGTGGCGGCCGTCGTCGCGCTGGTGCTCCAGGTGCGCAAGGACAGTACGCAGGAGGCCCGCAACCGGTCGCTGGCCGTCGCGGAGACGTTCGCCAACGCGCCGGGCACCGTCGAGGCGCTGGAGTCCCCCGACCCCACCGCCGTGCTCCAGCCGCGGGCGGAGGCGGCCCGCGAGGCGTCCGGGGTCGACTTCATCGTCGTCATGAACACCGACGGCATCCGCTACACCCACCCCAAGCCTGACCGCATCGGCAGGAAGTTCGTCGGCAGCCTTGGCCCGGCGCTGGCCGGGGAGCCGGTGGTGGAGGAGATCGAGGGCACGATCGGCCGGCTCGTACAGGCGGTGGTGCCGGTGAGGGACGGCGACGGAACCGTCGTGGGGCTGGTGTCCGCCGGGATCACCACCGAGAACGTGGGCGGCGCCGCCAACAACCAGCTGCCGCTGGTGCTGAGCGCGGCGGCCGCCGCGCTGGCCCTGGCGACCGGCGGCGCGGCCCTGGTCAGCAGACGGCTGCTGCGGCAGACCCACGGCCTGGGCCCGTACGAGATGACCCGGATGTACGAACATCATGACGCGGTGCTGCACGCCGTGCGGGAGGGCGTCGTCATCGTCAGCGGGGACGGCATGCTCATGCTCGCCAACGACGAGGCGCACCGGCTGCTCCGGCTCCCCGACGACGCCGAGGGCAAGCAGGTCCTGGATCTGGGCCTGGACCCCGGCACCGCCGAGCTGCTGTCCTCGGGCCGGGTCGTCACCGACGAGGTGCACCGGGTCGACGACCGGCTGCTGGCGGTGAACCAGCGGCCCACCGACCGGGCCGGCGGACCACCCGGCAGCGTCGCCACGGTCCGCGACTCCACCGAGCTGCGGGCCCTGTCCGGCCGGGCGGAGGACGCCCGGGAGCGGCTCAACATGCTGTACGACGCCGGGGTCGGCATCGGCACGAGCCTGGACGTCACGCGCACGGCGGAGGAGCTGACGGAGCTGGCCGTGCCGCGGTTCGCGGACTACACCACGGTGGACCTGTTCGAGCCGGTGCTGGACGGCGGGCAGCCGGACGCGACGGCCTCGCTGCGCCGTGCGGCACGGGCCGGGATCAGCGAGGACGCCCCGCTGTATCCGCTGGGCCAGGCGATCCGGTACGTCGCGTCGTCCCCGCAGGGGCGCAGCCTGGCCACCGGGCGGCCGGTGCTCGAACCGCGGCTCGGCGCGGCACCGGGCTGGCGGGCCCAGGACTTCGAGCGGTCGGGGCAGGTGGTGGAGTTCGGCATCCACTCCCTGATCACGGTGCCGCTGCGGGCGGGGGCGCTCGTCCTGGGCGTGGTCAGCTTCTGGCGGTCGGAGAAGGCGGAGCCCTTCGACGAGGACGAGCTGGCGCTGGGCGAGGAGCTGGTGGCCCGGGCGGCGGTGTCGATCGACAACGCCCGACGCTACACCCGGGAGCACAGCATGGCGGTGACGCTGCAGCGGAGCCTGCTGCCGCGGACGCTGCCCGAGCAGACGGCGCTCGACATCGCCTACCGCTATCTGCCCGCGCAGGCCGGGGTGGGCGGGGACTGGTTCGACGTGCTGCCGCTGTCCGGGTCCCGGGTGGCGCTGGTGGTCGGCGACGTGGTCGGTCACGGCCTGCACGCCGCCGCCACGATGGGACGGCTGCGGACCGCGGTCCACAACTTCTCCGCGCTGGACCTGCCGCCCGAGGAGCTGGTGTCGCTGCTGGACGAGCTGGTCGCCCGCATCGACCAGGACGAGACGCAGGACGAGCACAGTGCCCCGGTGACGGGGGCGACCTGCCTGTACGCCGTGTACGACCCGGTCAGCCGCCGGTGCACGGTGGCCCGGGCGGGCCATCCGCCGCCCGCGCTGATCCACCCGGACGGCAGGGTGGAGTACCCGGACGTGCCGGCCGGGCCGCCGCTGGGCCTCGGCGGCCTGCCGTTCGAGACGGCCGACCTGGAGCTGGCGGAGGGCAGCCGGCTGGTGCTCTACACGGACGGGCTCGTCGAGGATCGGCGGCACGACATCGACGTCGGTCTGGAGCAGTTGCGGCAGGCGCTGGAAGGGGCCGGGGAGTCGCCCGAGGACACCTGCCGGGCGGTGCTGGAGGCGCGGCGCCCGGCCAAGGCGGTCGACGACATCGCCCTGATCGTGGCGCGCACGCGGGCGCTGAGCGCGGACCGGATCGCCGAGTGGCCGGTGCCGTCCGACCCGGCGGCCGTCGCGGAGGTGCGGGCCGCGGTGGCGCGGAAGCTGGCCGAGTGGGGGCTGGAGGAGCTGACGTTCACCACCGAGCTGATCCTGAGCGAGCTGGTCACCAACGCGATGCGGTACGGCGGGGACCCGATCCAGGTGCGGATGCTGCGCGACCGGCATCTGATCTGCGAGGTGTTCGACAGCAGCAGCACCTCGCCGCACCTGCGGTACGCGACGATGACGGACGAGGGCGGCCGGGGACTGTTCCTGGTGGCGCAGCTCTCGGAGCGCTGGGGCACCCGGTACCTCCCGGCGGGCAAGGTCATCTGGGCCGAGCAGCCCATCCCCGGCACATAAGGGGACTCTGGGGATCCCATAAGGCGGGCTTATGAGGGCATAGACGGGACCCAGGTACCGACTAAGGCTTGCCTTAGCTTAGGCTTCCGACGAGACGCCTGACCTCGCTCGAAGGGAACCTGACATGCCCCGCCCCCTGCGGGTAGCCGTCGTCGGATCCGGCCCCGCCGGGATCTACGCCGCCGACGCCCTGCTCAAGTCCGACGTCGCCGCCGACCCCGGGGTGTCCATCGACATCTTCGAGCGCATGCCGGCGCCCTTCGGGCTCATCCGCTACGGCGTCGCCCCGGACCACCCGAGGATCAAGGGCATCATCACGGCCCTGCACCAGGTGATGGACAAGCCGCAGATCCGGCTGTTCGGCAACGTCGACTACGGCTCGGACCTCCACCTCGACGACCTGCGCACCTTCTACGACGCCGTCGTCTTCGCCACCGGCGCGACGGCCGACCGCGCCCTGTCGGTGCCGGGCATCGACCTGGACGGCTCCTACGGCGCCGCCGACTTCGTCTCCTGGTACGACGGCCACCCCGACGTGCCGCGCACCTGGCCGCTGGAGGCCGAGAAGGTCGCGGTGCTCGGCGTCGGCAACGTCGCCCTGGACGTGGCGCGCATCCTCGCCAAGACGGCGGACGAGCTGCTGCCGACGGAGATCCCGGCCAACGTGTACGACGGCCTCAAGGCCAACCGGGCCAGGGAGATCCACGTGTTCGGCCGCCGGGGCCCGGCACAGGCGAAGTTCAGCCCGATGGAGCTGCGGGAGCTGGACCACTCCCCCAGCATCGAGGTGATCGTCGACCCCGAGGACATCGACTACGACGAGGGCTCCATCGCCACCCGGCGCGGCAACAAGCAGGCCGACATGGTCGCCAAGACCCTGGAGAACTGGGCGATCCGCGACACCGGCGACCGTCCGCACAAGCTGTTCCTGCACTTCTTCGAGTCGCCGGTGGAGATCCTCGGCGCGGACGGCAAGGTGACCGGCCTGCGCACCGAGCGCACCGAACTGGACGGCACCGGCAACGTCAAGGGCACCGGCACCTTCAAGGACTGGGACGTCAGCGCCGTGTACCGCGCGGTGGGCTACCTGTCCGACCAGCTGCCCAAGCTGCCCTGGGACATCGACTCCGGCACGGTCCCGGACCGCGGCGGACGGGTCGTGCAGGAGAACGGCGAGCACCTGCCGTCCACGTACGTCACCGGCTGGATCAGGCGCGGCCCGGTCGGCCTGATCGGGCACACCAAGGGCGACGCCAACGAGACGGTGGCGAACCTCCTGGAGGACCACGCGGCCGGGCGGCTGCTGACGCCCGAGGCGCCGGCCCCGGAGGCGGTGGACGCGTTCCTGGCCGAGCGCGGCATCCGCTTCACCACCTGGGACGGCTGGCACCGGCTGGACGCCGCGGAGAAGGCGCTGGGCGAGCCGCAGGGACGCGCGCGCGTGAAGATCGTCGAGCGCGAGGACATGCTGCGGGAGAGCGGCGCCTGAGCCTCCGTCCCGCACGGTTTCCGCGCGTTCGCGGCGTTCCCGACGTGAGCACGACGGCGGTTGTGTACGATCCTGCCTTCACCGAATGACCACATGTCCCTCACATGAGGGGCATAAGGGGGGATCAGTACATGCGCATACGCACTGCCGCCGTCGCCGCCACCGTCGCCGCGGGCGCGCTGGCCACGCTCACGGCCGCTCCGGCCCAGGCCGCCGAGTACACCTCCGCGCTGAAGGTGCGCGGGGTCCAGTACGACGCGCCGGGGCGCGACTCCAACAAGTGCTCGGGGGGCAACACCCACCAGGAGTACCTGACGGTCAAGAACTACTCGAAGACCAAGAAGGTGAATCTCCGGGGGTACGTCGTCAAGGACGCCGTCGGGAACCGGTTCACGTTCACCGCGAACCACTATCTGGAGCCCGGCGACTTCGTGAAGCTGCGCGGCGGGCGCGGCAAGGACTCCGACAAGAAGAACGTCGTCTACCGGAACAACTGCAACTTCATCTGGAACAACGACAAGGACACCATCTACCTGCTGAAGCCGTCGGGCAGCCGGGCCGACGTGCACAAGTACACCAAGCGCGGCTCGGACCGCGACGGCAACGGGTACATCACGTTCCACAAGTGACCGCCCGTCACCAGACCGCCGACAGGTGACCGGCCCTCACCGGCCGGTCACTCCCTGAGCGGTAGGCGGCCCGTCTCCCCCGGCCGGAGGCGGGCCGTGCCGTCCGGCAGCCGCACCTCGACGGGCCCCGGCCCCGAGGCGGGCACGGCGATCTCCACCAAGCCCCGCTCCAGCCGGATGCGGACGCCCCAGTGCCCCTGGTAGCGCAGGGTGAAGCCGTAGGACGACAGCTGGGGCAGCGGCACCGGGTCCAGGCGCAGGGCGCCGTCGCGGGTCTCCAGGCCGGGCAGCCCGCGCTGCACGAGGTCGAGGGTGCCGGCCATGGCCCCCAGGTGGACGCCCTCCCCGGTGGTGCCGCCCTGCAGGTCCGCGATGTCCCCGCGCAGCGCCTCCTGGCAGAACGCCCAGGCCTCCTCCCGCCGGTCGCGGGCCAGCAGCCAGCCGTGCACCAGCCCGCTGAGGGTGGACCCGTGGCTGGTGCGGTGCAGGTAGTGGTCGACGGTGCGCCGCCACACGTGCTCGTCGAGGTCGTGGCCCAGCCGGCGGAACAGCTCCCGCAGTTCGGCCGGTGAGAACAGGTAACCGAGCATCAGCACGTCCGCCTGCTTCGAGGCCCGGTAGCGGTTGACGCTGTCGCCCTCGGCCTCCAGTATCCGGTCCAGGCGCCGGATGTCCCCGTAGCGCCGGCGGTAGCCCTCCCAGTCGAGTTCCGCCAGGTCCGCGTACCCGTCGAACTGGCTGATGACGCCGTCGTGCCAGGGCACGTACAGGGTGCGGGACACCTCATCCCAGCGGTCCAGCTCGGCCGCGTCCAGGCCCGTCCGCTCGTCGAGCTCACGGCGCCGGGGTTCCGGCAGCTCACGCAGCACGTCGAGGGTGTGGGCCAGCACCCAGGCGGCGGTGACGTTGGTGTACGCGTTGTCGTCCAGGCCGGGCCGGTCGGCGCCGGGGTAGGCGTCGTGGTACTCGTCGGGGCCGACGACGCCCCGGATGCGGTGCCGGCCGAGGTACGGGTCGTAGGTCGCCGCGCCGGCCCAGAAGCGGGAGATCTGCAGCAGCATCTCGGCGCCCCTGGTGTGCAGGAACTCGGCGTCGCCGGTGGTCGCGCAGTACTGCCACACGTTGTACGCGATCGCCGAGCCGACGTGGTGCTGCAGGTGCGTGTGGTCGGGCACCCAGCGGCCGGAGCGCGGGTTGAGGTGCAGGGTCTGGGACTCCTCCCGGCCGTCGCTGCCGCTCTGCCAGGGGTACATCGCCCCGCTGTGCCCGGCGTCCCGGGCGGCGGTCCGGGCGCGTTCCATGCGCCGGTAGCGGTAGTGCAGCAGCGCCCGGGACACCTCGGGGAAGTGCAGGTTGAGGTACGGCAGCACGAACAGCTCGTCCCAGAACACGTGCCCCCGGTAGGCCTCGCCGTGCAGCCCGCGGGCCGGCACCCCGACGTCCAGGTCGGCGGTGTGCGGGGAGAGGGTCTGCAGCACGTGGAACAGGTGCAGGCGCAGGATGCTGCCCGCCTCCCCCGGCACGTCCAGCTCGCCCCGCCGCCACAGCTGGCCCCACGCGGTGCGGTGCGACTCCACCAGCTCGTCGAAGCCCGCCACCCGGCCCGCCCGGTCGACGGCGGCGTGCAGGGGGTCGCTGATCGCCGGGTCGTGCGAGGTGTGCAGGGCGACCACCTTGTCGACGGTCGCCGGGTGGCCCTCGGCCAGCTCCAGGGCGATCCGCTGCACGGCACGCGGGTCGTCCCCGCCCGTGTGATCGGTGACGGGTGCCTCGCACAGCAGCCGGGAGGCGAGGGCGATCCGGATGTCGGAGGTACGGGTGCGGCAGCGCATCCACACCGTGTCCTTGTCGGAGGCGCCGGTGTGCACATGCGTCAGGTGCCGCCCGTCCAGGGCCCGGTAGCGGGCCACCCCGGCGTTGGTCACCCCGCCGTCGACAGCCGCCTCCACCTCCAGCGGACCGCTGAACCCCTCGGGCGTGAACTCGGTGCGCAGGGCAGCCAGATACGGGTCGGCCATGTGCACCAGCCGCTCCTGGCGCACCCGCAGCGCCCGGCCGCCGCCGAGGGCGTAGCGGGTCTGCCGCTCCAGCAGCCCCGAGGACAGGTGCAGGATCTCGCGGTGGTCCAGCACCCTCTCGGTGTCGGGGGTGAGCCAGTCACCGCCGGGCAGGCGGAAGCGCAGCGGCAGCCAGTTCGGGAGGTTGACCATGTCCTCGTTCTCGACCCGCCGCCCGGAGACCTCCGAGGTCAGCCGGTCGTAGCAGCCCGCCGCGTAGGTGCCCGGGTAGTGGACGTCGTCGGCGGAGCACTCCGGCAGGGCGCCCCGGGTGGCGAAGCGGCCGTTGCCCAGCGTGCACAACGACTCCCGGAGCCGCTCGTCGGCGGGGTCGTAGCCCTCGTACTCCCAGGTCCAGCCGGTCACCTCGACGCTCCCTCCCGGCAGCGTCCGCCGGGATCGCTCCCGGCGGACGGTGCGCACTCAAGTACCCCGGCCCGGCACCCGGCACACGTCGCGCCCCGCCCCGCCCCCGGCGCCGGGGGCGCGTCAGCCGCCGGTCACCGGGACGCACCACCGCAGCGTGGTGCCCCCGCCCGGGGAGCTGTCGATGTCCAGGGTGCCGCCGAGCTGCTCCGCCCGCTCGGCCATGTTGCGCAGGCCGCTGCGCCGGCCCCCCTCGGGGAGGCCCACGCCGTCGTCGGTCACCGTCAGGCGGACCTCGCGTCCGTCGGTCTCCAGGCTCACCTGGACGCGTCCGGCGCGGGCGTGACGTGCGACGTTGGTCAGCGACTCGGACAGGACGGCGACGACGTGGTCGGCGGTCTCCCGGGACACGTGGGTGTCGACCAGTCCCTCCATGCGCACGCTGGGCGCGAAGCCGAGCACGGGCGCCGCCTCACCGACGACACGCACCACCCGGGCGCGCAGTCCCGTGCCGGACGCGCCGTCACGGGCACGCAGGCCGAAGATGGTCGACCTGATGATCTTGATGGTCTCGTCCAGGTCGTCGACGGCCCGGGTCACCCGCTCCGAGGCCCCCTGGTGCTCGATGAAGCGGCCCGCGCTCTGGAGCGTCATGCCGGTGGCGAAGAGCCGCTGGATGGCGAGGTCGTGCAGGTCACGGGCGATGCGGTCGCGGTCCTCCAGGACGGCGATCTGTTCGGCGTCCTCGCGGCGCGCGGCCAGTTCCATCGCCACCGCCGCCTGGGCGGCGAAGCCCCGCAGCGGTTCGATCTCCTTCTGCGAGAACTCGCCCTGCCCGGTGGCCCGCACCAGCAGCACGATGGCCCCCACACCGTCCCCGGAGCCGACGGGGACGGCCACGGCGGGGCCGAGGCCCGCGAACCGGGGCGGTCCCGACGAGACCCGCTCGTCGCACGAGACGTCCGGGCTGGTGACCGGCGCGGCGCTGGTGAAGGCCCGGCCCAGCAGGCTGTCGTCGACGGGGACCACCAGCCCTCGGTGCGCGTCCGCCTCCTGCCCGATGGCCAGTTCCACGGTCAGCGAGTCGGTGCCGGCCATCGGGACGGCCACCTCGGCGAGGGCCGCCCCGGTGATCTCCCGGGCGCGTTCGGCGATCAGCAGCAGGGCCTCGCCGCGCCCGATGCCGGCCATCAGCCCGTGGGTCAGTTCGGCGTTCGCCTGGAGCCACCGCTCGCGCAGCCGGGACTCCTCGTACAGCCGGGCGTTGTCGATGGCGACGCCCGCGGCGACGGCGAGGGTGGCCAGGACCGACTCGTCCTCCTCGTCGAACTGGGCGCCGCCCCGCTTCTCGGTGAGGTACAGGTTGCCGAAGATCTGGTCGCGCACCCGGATGGGGACCCCGAGGAAGGTGTTCATCGGCGGGTGGTGGGCGGGGAAGCCGTAGGAGGCGGGGTGCTCGGAGAGCTTCGCCAGCCGCAGCGGCTCGGGGTGCCGGATCAGCTCGCCGAGGATGCCGTGCCCCTCGGGGTACGCGCCGATGCGGCGGATGGTCTCCTCGTCGACGCCGACGGTGTGGAACGCCGACAGGCGCTTGCCGTCGGGGCCGATCACGCCCAGCGCGGCGTACTCCGCGTCGACCAGGGCGGCCGCCGCGTCGACGATGCTGTGCAGGACCTGCTCCAGGTCGAGCTCGCGGCCGACCGACAGCACCGCCTCCAGCAGGCTGTGCACGCGGTCACGGGTGCCCCGGGCCGCGTCGATGCGCCCCTGCAGCTCCTCCAGCAGCTCGTCCAGCCTCAGCTGCGGCAGCCGGACCCGGGGGTCTCCGTCCCGCTCGGAGCTTGCCACCCGTGTACCTCCCGTCCCTCTCCGGCTCCGGCGGTGCGCACGGGCCGGCAGGAGCAACGGTATCCGCAGCGGCACGTGCCCGTCCCCCCGGTCGCCGGACCGGCCGGGTCAGCGTTCCGGGCGGCGCAGCCGGTCCTGGGCCTGGGTGGCGATCACCGCGGCCTGGATGCGGCGCTCGACACCCAGCTTGGCCAGCAGCCGGGAGATGTGGTTCTTCACCGTCTTCTCGGCGAGGTACAGTCTCCGGCCGATCTGACGGTTGGTGAGCCCCTCGCCGATCAGGGCGAGGATCTCCCGCTCCCGCTCGGTCAGGCCGGGCAGCGCGTCCTCTTCCTCCTCCGGCTGCTGCTCCTGCCGCAGGCGGGCCATCAGCCGGGTGGTGGCGCTCGGGTCGAGCAGGGACTGTCCGGCGGCCACCGTCCGCACCGCCTGGACCAGGTCCGAGCCCTGGATCTGCTTCAGCACATAGCCGGAGGCGCCCGCCATGATCGAGTCCAGCAGCGCCTCCTCGTCGTCGAACGACGTCAGCATCAGGCACGCCAGGTCGGGCATCCGGGACCGCAGCTCGCGGCACACGCTCACCCCGTCGCCGTCCGGCAGGCGCACGTCCAGCACCGCCACCCGGGGGCGCAGCGCGGGCACCCGGACCAGCGCCTGCTCGACGGTGGCGGCCTCGCCGACCACGGTGATGTCCGGTTCGTCGTTCAGCAGGTCGTGGACTCCGCGCCGGACGACCTCGTGGTCGTCCAGGAGGAAGACCCGGATCGGCTGCTCGGGCCCGGGCTGCTCGCCGTCCGTCATCTGGTGCTCCTCGTCCTCGTGTCCTCATGTGCGGCAGGTCCCCGCGGTCGCGGTCCCCCGTGCTTCCAGGATGCCCCTGCCCAGGATTCCCCTGCCACGGAGATCCTTCTCCCTCCGGGGCCGGACGGCCAGGGCCGGACGGCCCCATCTCGGATCCGGGCCCCGGATCCGGCCGTGCTCCGAGGGCCGGCCGGACCCCGGGACGGGGACCTTCGGCCACTGGCCCCCGGCGGGGCGCCGGGGGCATCATCGGGTTCGGGAGCGGCACCGATCCCCCGCGGTGCCGCTCCTGTGCCGTCCGCGCCGGAGGCGTCCGCCGCCGCACCGCGGTTCAGGCGCTGATGCGCCGCCCGGTGATCTCGAACGGCTCGATGCGCATCCACCGGTCGCGCTCCGCCCCCGCCCAGGGCCGGGTGTACGCCCGCTCGGTGAGCCGCGCGGTCTCCTCGGGGTCCGTGACGGTCACCGCGTCCCCCCGCACCTGGACGCTCCACCCCTGGCTCAGGGCGTCGTCGATGCGGTCCACCTCGAAGGCCACCCGGTGCCCGGAGGCCCGTGCGGGCGTCGTGCCCGGGGCGGTCCGGAAGACCACCGCGCCGTCGACGACGTCGTAGTTCACCGGCACGATGAACGGCCCGTCGTCCGTGGGGACGGCCAGCCTGCCGACGCCGTGGGTGCCGAGCAGGGCGCGCGACTCCTCCTCGTCCAGTTCGGAGAACTCTGCGTGCGGAGCCGCCCGGCCGGTCCCCGGGGGCAGGTCGGTGTCGCCGCCGGTGAGCCCGTTCAGGGTGGTGCCGAGGACCCCGGCCAGCCGGATCAGGACACCGGTGCCGGGCGAGGCTCCGGCGTGTTCCTCCAGATGGGCGAGGTAGCTGGGCGCCAGGCCGGCCCGGGACGCCGTCTCCTCACGGGTGAGGCCGAGTTCGGTTCTGCGGTGGGCCAGACGGCGCCCCAGGTCGCCGACCGGTGTGCCGTCCTGGTCGGGCGGCGGGACCTGTCCGGCCATGGCTGTCACTCCCTCTCTTCCCACGCCGTTCGGCGGGTGGTGCGCGGGTTCACGGGGCGCGGGGCGCGGCCCGGGCGGACCGCCTCGCCACCGCGGGGAACGCCCGGGGCACCCGGCGGCGCCGGCCGCACGCGCCTCCCCTCCAGCTTGTCCCGTTCCACCGGATTCCGCTCGGCCGGCCGTACTCCGGCACCTGCCCGGGCGGTGACGCCGGACCCGACGGACCCCGTCCCCCGGGGCCGGACGGCCCTTCCCCGGCGCCGCTGCGGAGGTGTTGGCTCTCTCGACATGTCCCCTTCCTCCGGCCGACCCGACGCGGGGCTGCGGGAGAGCGCCGCGGCCGGTACCGCGATCGTCGCCCCGCACGGCGAACTCGACCTGCTCACGGCACCGGTGCTCGCCGAGCGCCTCGACGCGCTGACCGCCGGCCCGTTCCCCGACCTGGTGGTGGACCTGCGCTCGGTGTCCTTCATCGACTGCTCGGGCCTGAGCGTGCTCTGCCGGGCCCGCAACCGCGTCCTGCTCCGCAACGGCCGCCTGCGGCTGGTCTCGGACAGCCCCGCCTTCCGCCGGCTGCTGGAGCACACCCGGCTGGCCGGTGTCTTCGAGCTGATGCCCCGCCTTCCCCGCGCCCTCGACCCGGGGCCTTCCGTCGGCGCCGGCCCCCCGTGAACCGCCCCGCACACGCCGCCTGCGCCCCCGGCCCACCCATCGGCCGGGGGCACGTCCGTGCCGGGGCGCGACCGGGTTGGGGGTGCGTCGGTGTCGGGGCGCGACAGGGCCGGGGGCATCTGTGCCGGGGGCATCTGTGCCGGGGGCCCGCCTGTACCGCGGGGGCGTCCGTGCCGGGGCGCGTCCGTGCCGGGACGCGCCCGCACCGAGACCTGCCCGTACCCGGGGGGCGCCCGCACCGA
>NZ_JAAGMD010000259.1 GCF_010548465.1 Streptomyces sp. SID14436
GGGCACCCAGGTCAGCGCTCGGACCGGCCCGGTCGTCGGCCGGGAAGGCACCGGGCGGGCGGCGGGACGCCGGAGCCTGGGCGGTGAGCGGACCCGGCATCCCGGGGGTCTCCCGGAGTGCGCTGCGTGACGACGGTGGGTCCGGTGGGTCCGCGCGCCCGACGTACTGCGCGGACCGAGGGGCGCGGGGACCGCCGCTTGCCCCGGCCGGGAGGGTGTCGGGACCGGGCGGGAAGGGTGCGCGGGTTTCCGTGTCCGATGCCGTACCCGGGGCGCCCCGGGCCCAGCTCGGCCTGACCGGTCGCGGTGGCGCCGACGCGGATCGTCGCCCACTGCTCGTCGGGCGTCCGGTCCCGGGGCCCGGCCGGCCGTTGTCCGACTCCACTGAGGACGACTGCCGCCCGGCAGGCCCGGCAACGAAGCGGCCGTCGCCCGGCTGCCCTGCCTGCCCCGTCGGCCCGGCGACGGAGCGGTGGGCTTCGTCCGCCGGGGCGGGCGGAAGCGGGCCGGCCGGAGGTGCCGGGAGCCGTGGGGGCACCGGGGCGGGCGGCGGAGGCGGCTGGTGCATGGACGGGCTTCCTCTGCGCTCGACGAGCCTCGGGC
>NZ_JAAGMD010000419.1 GCF_010548465.1 Streptomyces sp. SID14436
GTACTGGCGTGAGGCGTTGCAGGGCGCCCCGCCGGCGCTGGACCTGCCGACGGACCGGCCGCGGCCGGCGGTGCCCAGTCACCGGGGCACGCAGTTGGCAGCGGTGCTGGACGCCGACGTCGTCAGCCGGCTGGCGGGTGTGGTTCGGGAGCGGGGTGCGACGCTGTTCGGTGTCGTGCAGTCGGTGCTGTCGGCGGTGTTGTCCCGGCGGGCGGGTCAGGACGACGTGGTGATCGGTGTGCCGGTGGCGAACCGTTCCCG
>NZ_JAAGMD010000889.1 GCF_010548465.1 Streptomyces sp. SID14436
CGCGACCACCGTGCTCGCCCGCCCCGGGGAGCCGCCCGCGAGCGGGGAGCTCGTGCAGGCCGCACGCCGTTCCGGGGCCCGCGAGGTCGTCCTGCTGCCCAACGACGCCGACCTGCGCCACACCGCCGCCGCGGCGGCCGACCAGGCCCGCGCCGAGGGCCTGCGGGTCGCCCTCATCCCGACCCGCTCCGCCGTCCAGGGCATCGCCGCGCTCGCCGTGCACGAGCCGGAGCGCCGGTTCGACGAGGACGTGGTGTCGATGACCTCGGCGGCGGGCGCGACCCGCTACGCCGAGGTCACGGTCGCCGAACGCCAGTCCTGGACCATGGCCGGCATCTGCCAGGCCGGGGACGTCCTCGGCCTCATCGACGGCGACGTGGCCGTCATCGGCCAGGAGGTCGCCGCCACGGCGTCCGCCGTGCTGGACCGCATGCTCGCGGCCGGCGGCGAGATGGTCACCCTGGTCGTCGGCGACGACGCCCCGGACACCGTCGCCGCCCACCTGGAGACCCGGGTCCGGGAGGGCTACCTGGCCGTCGACACGGTCGTCTACAGCGGCGGCCGGCAGGGCGCGCTGCTGCTGATCGGCGTGGAGTGAACGATCCACCGCCGGGACCCGGCCCGGCCCGGCGCGGCGCACGGTTCCCGCATTGTCGGTGCCGTGGTGTGCAATGGATCTCGTGCCCGCACTGGAAGAACCACTGAAGAAGGTGCTCGGCCCCGCCACCGCCAAGGTGATGGCCGAGCACCTCGGCCTGCACACCGTCGGCGACCTGCTGCACCACTACCCCCGCCGGTACGAGGAGCGCGGCCAGCTCACCCACCTGGCCGACCTCCCCATGGACGAGCACGTCACCGTCGTTGCCCAGGTCGCCGACGCCCGCCTGCACTCCTTCGCCTCCTCCCGCGCCCCGCGCGGCCGGGGCCAGCGCCTGGAGGTGACCATCACGGACGGCCACGGCCGCCTCCAGCTGGTCTTCTTCGGCAACGGCGTCCACAAGCCCCACAAGGAACTCCTCCCGGGCACCCGCGCGATGTTCGCGGGCAAGGTCTCCGTCTTCAACCGGCGCCTCCAACTGGCGCACCCCGCCTACGAGCTGCTGCGCGGCGACTCCGACGAGACGGTGGAGACCTGGGCCGGCGCGCTCATCCCCATCTACCCCGCCACCGCCAAGCTGGAGTCCTGGAAGATCGGCAAGGCGCTCCAGACGGTGCTGCCCAGCGCCCAGGAGGCCGTGGACCCGCTCCCCGCATCCCTGCGGGAGGGCCGCGGGCTGCTGCCGCTCCCCGAGGCCCTGCTGAAGATCCACCGCCCGCACACCCCGGCCGACATCGAGGACGCCCGCTCCCGCCTCAAGTGGGACGAGGCCTTCGTCCTCCAGGTCGCCCTCGCCCGGCGCCGCCACGCCGACGCCCAGCTCCCCGCCGTCGCCCGCCGGCCCAAGCCCGACGGCCTGCTCGCCGCCTTCGACGACCGCCTCCCCTTCACCCTCACCGAGGGCCAGCGCACGGTGTCCGGCGAGATCTTCCGCGACCTGGCGACCGAACACCCGATGCACCGGCTCCTCCAGGGCGAGGTCGGCAGCGGCAAGACGATGGTGGCCCTGCGGGCCATGCTCGCCGTCGTCGACGCCGGGGGACAGGCGGCCCTGCTGGCGCCCACCGAGGTGCTCGCCCAGCAGCATCACCGCTCGATCACGGAGATGATGGGCGAGCTGGCCAGTTGGGGGCTGTGGCGCGAAGCGCCTCCTCAGAAGGACGGTGGCGGGCGACGGGAGGGCGGGATGCTGGGCGGCGCGGAGAATGCCACCAAGGTGGTGCTGCTGACCGGGTCCATGGGAGCCGCGGCCCGCCGCCAGGCCCTCCTCGACCTGGTCACCGGCGAGGCCGGCATCGTCATCGGCACCCACGCGCTCATCGAGGACAAGGTCCAGTTCCACGACCTGGGGCTGGTCGTGGTCGACGAACAGCACCGCTTCGGTGTCGAACAGCGCGACGCCCTGCGCGGCAAGGGCAAGCAGCCCCCGCACCTGCTCGTGATGACCGCCACGCCCATCCCGCGCACGGTCGCCATGACCGTCTTCGGCGACCTGGAGACGTCCGTCCTGGACCAGCTCCCGGCCGGGCGTTCCCCCATCGCCAGCCATGTCGTCCCGGCCGCCGACAAGCCCCACTTCCTGGCCCGCGCCTGGGAACGCGTCCGCGAGGAGGTCGAGAAGGGCCACCAGGCCTACGTGGTCTGCCCCCGCATCGGCGACGAGGACGACGACCCGAAGGCGGCCAGGAAGAAGGCGACCGGGGCCGGCGGGGAGGACGCCGACCGGCGCCCGCCGCTGGCCGTCCTGGAGGTCGCCGACCAGCTCGCCGCGGGCCCCCTGAAGGGCCTGCGCGTGGAGGTCCTGCACGGCAGGATGCAGCCCGACGACAAGGACGCCGTGATGCGCCGCTTCGCCGCGGGCGACACCGACGTGCTGGTCGCCACGACCGTCATCGAGGTCGGCGTCAACGTGCCCAACGCCACCGCGATGGTGATCATGGACGCCGACCGCTTCGGCGTCTCCCAGCTCCACCAGCTGCGCGGACGCGTCGGCCGCGGCTCCGCCCCCGGCCTGTGCCTGCTGGTCACCGACATGCCCGAGGCGAGCCCCGCCCGGCAGCGGCTCGCCGCCGTCGCCTCCACCCTCGACGGCTTCGAGCTCTCCCGCATCGACCTCGAACAGCGCCGCGAGGGCGACGTCCTCGGCCAGGCCCAGTCCGGCACCCGCTCCAGCCTGCGCATGCTCGCCGTCATCGACGACGAGGAGGTCATCGCCGCGGCGCGGGAGGAGGCCGCGGCCGTCGTCGCCGCCGACCCCGACCTGACGGGACTGCCCGCCCTGCGCACCGCCCTGGACGCCCTGCTGGACGCGGAGCGGGAGCAGTACCTGGAGAAGGGCTGACAGACTGGGAGCGCCACCCACCGCGCCCACCGACCTCCGCACCGCCCACCGCACTCACCCAAGGACCGAGGACATGACCCGCGTGATCGCCGGCGCGGCCGGCGGACGCCGCCTGGCCGTACCGCCGGGGCAGGGAACCCGCCCCACCTCAGACCGTGCACGCGAGGGCCTGTTCTCCACCTGGCAGGCCCTGCTCGGCGGCCCCCTCGACGGCGAACGCGTCCTCGACCTCTACGCCGGCTCCGGCGCGGTCGGCCTGGAGGCCCTGTCCCGGGGAGCCGGTCACACCCTCCTCGTGGAGGCCGACGCGCGGGCCGTGCGCACCGTCCGGGCCAACGTGCGCTCCCTCGGTCTGCCCGGCGCCGAGGTCAGACCGGGCAAAGCCGAACAGATCGTCCGCGCCGCCCCAGCCGGGGAGCCGTACGACATCGCCTTCCTGGACCCCCCGTACGCCGTCTCCGACGACGATCTTCGCGAGATACTCCTCACACTCCGTTCGCAGGGGTGGCTCGCGGAGGACGCCCTCGTCACCGTGGAGCGCAGCACCAGAGGCGGGGAATTCGGGTGGCCGCCCGGCTTCGAACCGATCCGGGCCCGCCGCTACGGCGAGGGAACGTTTTGGTACGGTCGCGCCGCCTCTACGTGCGAAGACGCACGATGACCGGACCGGAGAGCGAGGGATCACAAGTGCGCCGCGCCGTATGCCCCGGGTCGTTCGACCCGATCACCAACGGACATCTCGACATCATTTCCCGCGCCTCCAGGCTCTACGACGAGGTCTACGTCGCGGTGATGATCAACCAGTCCAAGAGAGGGCTGTTCGAGATCGAGGAGCGGATCGACCTGATCCGCCGCGTCACCGCCGAGTACGGCAACGTCCGCGTCGAGGCCTTCCACGGCCTCCTCGTCGACTTCTGCAAGCAGCGCGACATCCCCGCCATCGTCAAGGGCCTGCGCGCGGTCAGCGACTTCGACTACGAGCTGCAGATGGCCCAGATGAACAACGGCCTGTCGGGCGTGGAGACCCTCTTCATCCCCACCAACCCCACCTACAGCTTCCTGTCGTCCTCCCTGGTCAAGGAGGTCGCCACCTGGGGCGGCGACGTCTCCCACCTGGTGCCGCCGGAGGTCCTCACAGCCCTGGCCGACCGCCTGCGCACGGACTGACGCCGAGCGGGAACACCTCCCGCGCCCGGGCCGGACGCCGCCGATCCGCCGGTCGGTGTCCCCCCGGCGGGCCGGGGCCGTACAGTCGTCCCGTCCGTCTCCAACACAGCTGTAGAGAGTGGCGAGCACACGGTGGACGTGCAGAAGAAGCTCGACGAGATCGTCGCCGCGGTCTCCAGTGCCCGGTCGATGCCCATGTCGGCGTCGTGCGTGGTCAACCGCGCCGAACTGCTCGCGATGCTCGACGAGGTGCGCGCGGCGCTGCCCGACTCCCTCGCCCAGGCACAGGAGTTGATCGGCGGCCGGGAGCAGATGGTCGAGCAGGCCCGCCAGGAGGCCGAGCGGATCATCGAGACCGCGCACGCCGAGCGCGGCTCCCTGGTCTCCGGCACCGAGATCGCCCGCCGCTCCCAGGCCGAGGCCGACCGGATCCTCTCCGAGGCCCGCCAGGAGGCCGAGGAGATCCGCGCCGAGGCCGACGACTACGTCGACTCCAAGCTGGCCAACTTCGAGGTCGTCCTGACCAAGACCCTCGGCTCCGTCGGCCGGGGACGCGAGAAGCTGCTCGGCACCGGCCCCGGCCTCGACGAGCAGGGCTACGAGGACGAGGACGCCCCCGAGCGCAGCCACGACCCCGAGACCCTGCGCCGCGACGCCGACGCCTACGTCGACGTCAAGCTGGGCGCCTTCGAGGCGGTCCTCGCCAAGACCCTGGAGGCCGTCGGCCGGGGCCGGCAGAAACTGCACGGCCGGATCGCCACCGATGATCTCGGCGCCCTCTCCGACGACCTCTCGACCGTCCAGCACTCCAGCGACGCCGACTACCTCGCCGACCTCGCGGCGCTCTCCGACGCCCCGGCCCGCCGGGACCGGCAGCCGGCCCAGCCGGACCACGCGCCGCAGCAGCCCGAGCCCCAGCCGGTGTACGCGCAGCAGGACCAGCAGGCCGCCTACGCCCAGCAGGACCAGCAGCAGGACTACGGCTACCAGCAGCCCCAGCAGCCCCAGCAGCCCCAGCAGCCCGACCCCTACGGCGGCTACCAGCAGCACCAGCAGTACCCCGGGCAGCAGGACCCCTACGGCTACCCGCAGCAGGCCGACCCGTACGCCGCCTACCAGGGCTACGACCCCCAGCAGGCCGCCTACGACCCGGGACAGGCGCAGCAGGGGTACGTCCCCCAGCAGGCGCCGTCCCTGGACGAGACCAGCCTGTTCGACACCAGCATGATCAGCGCGGACCAGTTGCGGGCCTACGAACAGGGCCGCGGCAACGGCTGACGGCCCCGGCCCGGGCGCCCCGGACGACCGAATTGGGCCGAGAGCCGATGGTCCAGTATCCTGGCTCATCGGTCGCGTGCGCGCTCTGCTGACTTCGTGGACGTCCGCGATCAGCGCTGCCCGGAACACCGCGCGGCAGCGTCTCCCCCCAGAGCTCGAAGACCGAAAGCAGGAATGGCCCTGAACGCCCGCCTCGACCACCGCAACCCCCTCGTGTTCGACACGCACGAGCTGGGACGGCGTCCTGGTGCGCTCCAGCGCCTGAACCGCACGGTGGACGCCCCCAAGGACCTCGGTATCAAGGGAGTCGTCGGAGTGCCGGAAGGCGCTCCGGTGGAGCTCGATCTCCGACTCGAGTCGGTCATGGAAGGTGTGCTCGTCACCGGCACCGCCCGTGCGACGGCCGAGGGGGAGTGCGTAAGGTGTCTGGAGCCGCTCGGGCTGGAGCTCGCAGCGGACTTCCAGGAGATGTTCTCGTACCCTGACGCCGACGACCGGGGCCGCGTCACCGCGGAGCCGGGCGACGACGCCGAGGACGACGAGGACAGGCTCTTTCTCGAGGACGGCCTGTTCGACCTCGAGCCTGTGCTGCGCGATGCGGTGGTGCTCGCACTGCCGATGCAGCCGGTGTGCCAGGAAGACTGCCCGGGTCTGTGTTCCGAATGCGGAGCGCGTCTCGCGGACGACCCGGAACACCACCACAACGCCGTCGACATCCGTTGGGCGGCACTGCAGGGACTCGCCGACACCATGAAGGACGGCGAGAAGGACGAGATGAGCGGCGCCGAACCTGGCGTCGACGAGAAGCAGGAGAAGTAGCCGTGGCTGTTCCGAAGCGGAAGATGTCGCGCAGCAACACGCGCCACCGCCGGTCGCAGTGGAAGGCTGCGGTCCCCACCCTGGTTGCGTGCGAGCGCTGCCACGAGCCCAAGCAGCAGCACATCGCGTGCCCGTCGTGCGGCACCTACAACAAGCGCCAGGTCCTCGAGGTCTGAGCGGCTGGTGAGAGGCACTGTGTCCACGCCGAAGAAGAACTCTGCGGACCACCAGGCCTCGTCCCACACGCTTCTGGAAGGGCGGCTCGGCTATCAGGTCGAGTCCGCCCTTCTGGTGCGAGCGCTGACCCATCGCTCCTACGCGTACGAGAACGGCGGTCTGCCGACGAACGAACGGCTGGAGTTCCTCGGGGACTCCGTGCTCGGCCTCGTCGTCACGGACACGCTGTACCGCACCCACCCCGACCTGCCCGAGGGCCAGCTGGCCAAGCTGCGGGCCGCGGTGGTCAACTCGCGTGCGCTGGCGGAGGTGGGCCGCGGGCTCGACCTGGGTTCCTTCATCCGGCTCGGCCGCGGTGAAGAGGGCACGGGCGGCCGGGACAAGGCATCCATCCTCGCCGACACCCTCGAAGCGGTGATCGGCGCCGTCTACCTCGACCAGGGTCTCGACGCGGCCTCCGAACTGGTGCACCGCCTGTTCGACCCGCTGATCGAGAAGTCGTCGAACCTCGGAGCCGGCCTGGACTGGAAGACCAGCCTCCAGGAGCTCACCGCGACCGAAGGACTCGGAGTGCCCGAGTACCTGGTCACGGAGACCGGCCCCGACCATGAGAAGACCTTCACTGCTGCCGCCCGCGTCGGAGGCGTCTCGTACGGCACCGGCACCGGCCGCAGCAAGAAGGAGGCGGAGCAGCAGGCAGCCGAGTCCGCATGGCGCGCCATCCGCGCCGCCGCGGACGAGCGGGCCAAAGCGGCGGCCGAGGCCGAGCAGGCCGTCGAGGCCGCCGAGGCCGAAGCCTCCGCGCAGGGCGCCGACGCCCCGTCGGCCCCCGCCTGACGCCCGCCGTGCCCCTCACCCGGCGGTGAGGAGCACGACCGAAGCGACGCGAGCGCCCGCCCCCGCCCGGGGCGGGCGCTCGCCGCTGAGCACCGGTACGGAACAAGGGGCCCGGCAACCGGTACGCGAGAACAGGGCCCGAGGGGAAACGCCATGCCCGAGCTGCCCGAGGTCGAGGTCGTCCGGCGCGGACTGCTCCGGTGGGTCGCCCACCGGACCGTCGCCGACGCCGAGGTGCTGCACCCGCGTGCGGTGCGCCGCCACCTCGCCGGACCCGACGACTTCACGCACCGCCTGCGGGGCCACCGCATGGGCACCCCCAGCCGCCGCGGCAAGTACCTGTGGCTGCCCCTGGAGGACACCGGCCAGGCCGTCCTCGCCCACCTCGGCATGAGCGGCCAGCTGCTCGTGCAGCCGCACTCCGCGCCCGACGAGAAGCACCTCCGCGTCCGCGTCCGCTTCACCGACGGCCCGGCGGGCGACACCGAACTGCGCTTCGTGGACCAGCGCACCTTCGGCGGCCTGTCCCTGCACGACACCACCCCGGACGGCCTGCCCGACGTCATCGCCCACATCGCCCGCGACCCGCTCGACCCCCTCTTCGACGAGGACGCCTTCCACCGGGCGCTGCGCCGCAAGCGCACCACGGTCAAGCGCGCCCTGCTCGACCAGTCACTGATCAGCGGGGTCGGCAACATCTACGCGGACGAGGCGCTGTGGCGGGCCCGCATCCACTACGAACGCCCCACCGCGACCCTCACCCGGCCGCGCACCCTCGTCCTCCTCGGACACGTCCGGGACGTCATGAACGCCGCTCTCGCGGTGGGCGGCACCAGCTTCGACAGCCTGTACGTCAACGTCAACGGGGAATCCGGCTACTTCGACCGCTCCCTGGACGCCTACGGCCGCGAAGGACTGCCCTGCCGCCGCTGCGGCACCCCGATCCGCCGCCGGCCCTGGATGAACCGGTCCAGCTACTACTGCCCCCGGTGTCAGCGGGCGCCGCGGGCCGTGTCGTAGCGCTCCCGGGCCTCCAGCACGGCGTCCATACGGCTCTCCACGGACCGGATGAGCGCGAGCAGCCGTCCCGCGACCTCACGGCCCAGCGGGGTCAGTTCGTAGTCCACCCGCGGCGGATTCGTCGGCTGCGCCTCGCGGTGCACCAGACCGTCGCGCTCCAGCGCCTGCAGCGTCTGGGACAGCATCTTCTCGCTGACCCCGTCGACCCGCCGCCGCAGCTCGTTGAACCGCAGCGAACCCCCGTACAGGGCCCCGAGCGTGAGCGATCCCCAGCGCCCGGTCACGTGCTCCAGCGTGCTCCGGGAGGGGCAGGCCCGGGCGAACACGTCGTACGGCAGGCCGTCCGCCGCCGTTTCCCGCTGCACGCTCGTCATGTTCACGAGATTACGTCAGTCGGCACCGACGGGCAGAACGCGCTGACCACCGGCAAGCGGCGGGCCCGGCCGCCACACGCCGAACCACTGCTCGGCGCCCCACTCCTCGAAGCGGTCCACCTCGGTGAAGCCCAGTCGCGCCGCGAGGCGCAGCGAGCGGACGTTGGCCACCTGCGTGCAGAGCACCACCGGCTCGCCGGGCAGCGTCGCGGCCACCAGGCCGAGGACCGCCGCACACGCCTCGGCGGCATACCCGTGCCCCCACGCCTCCGGGAGCAGCAGGTACCCGAGTTCGACCTCGCCGCCCTGCGGCCGGACGTGCCCCGGCCGCCGCGGCCCGCGCCGCTTCAGCTCGACGGTGCCGATCATCTCCCCGTCGCGGTCGATCACGAAGACACCGGGCCGCCGCCCCGGCACCCGGGGCACCACCTGCTCCAGCTCCTCCCGCGGCCGGGCCCCGCCGAGGTGGGCGTAGACCTCGGGCGACGACAGCAGCGCGATGAAGCGTCCCCGGTCCCGCGCCTCGGCCTGCCGCAGCACGAGCCGGGCGGTACGCAGGGGCGCGGGCGGGGTGGCGAAGGGGCCGGAGGGTGGGCCGGGGGCGGGGGTGGTCATGGCGATCGCACCGGCCGGCTCAAGGACGGTGAGGGCCACACGCGTGGTGAGCGCGGTCGCACCGCCCCGGACCCGTGGATCACCCGGCCGTTCCGCGCCCGCACCAGCCGCGCCCGCTCGATGCGGAGCCCGTCGGCGTTCTCCGTACGGCCGTTCTGCCGCCGCAGGAGCACGACGACCAGCCCCAGCGCCGCCACCCCCAGCAGTCCGAACAGGATGCCCAGCTCCACCATGCGTGTCCCCCCGTGCGAGCGCTGCCGGTACGAACTGCCCAGGGTAATACCGGAGTTGCCGCGACGCGCGGGCGCAGGGTGCGGTCCCGGCCGGGCCGTCAGGCGGACGGCCCGATGCGATGCGTGCCCGGCTGCGGGGGCAGACCGTTCCGTCCAGCGGGTGCGGCGGCCGCACAGGGCGCTGCACCGCCGCCGTCCACGGGCCAGGGGGCGGCCCGCGTCCCATATCATGATCCGGCTTCTGACCTGAGGGGGACATGCGTGCGAACGACACCGACCACCGTGACAGCCATCCTGGCCTGCCTGGTCCTGGGAGGAACCGCGACCGGCTGTGCGGACGACGACGGAGCCCAGTCCCCTTCCGCCGGCCACATGCTCGACGAGGCGAACACGACGATGCGCGCCCTGACCTCGGTCACCGTCGAGACGGTCACCGAGGTCACCGACGGCGACGACCGCTCCAGCCGTCTGACGACCGACCTGGAGGGCACCTGCGCGTTCACGACGACCTCGGCCTCGGGTGCCCGCCTCGAACAGATCCGGATCGACGGGACGGACTACGTCAAGCCGAACCGGGCCTACCTGGAGGAGTCGGGCTACCCCGGCTCCGGAAAGGGCAAGCAGAACCGTTGGGCCAAGGTGCCGGCCGACAGGTCGCAACCGGGCAACGGACTCTCCTCGTGCACGCACGAGTTCGCCTCGTTCGGCCGGCCGGAGAAGGGCGAACCGACCGAGATCGACGGCACTGCGGCGATACCGTTGAAGGTGGCCGAGAAGGACGGCACCTACACCTTCTACGTCGCCACCGAGGGCAAGCCGTACCTCCTGAAGGTCGTCTACCGGGACGACGTTTTCCACACCACCACGTCGTTCAGCGCCTTCGACGAGCCGTTGGACGTCCGGCCCCCGGACAAGGCCGATGTCCTGGACATGAGCGGTGTCGGCTGACGAGATGAGTCGAGGGGGCTTGCAGTGCAGACCGGAGACAGCCTGACGAGCCGGCTCGCTCGGTGGTGAGGGGAGCAGGTGTCCACTCTGATCAACGCGGTGGATGTCCGTCCGCGCGTGTACTACAGGACCATCCAGATCGGCCCCATCCTCTTCGAACAAGCGCCGACGGAGGACGAGATCGTTCAGATCCCCGGGGAGGGCTGGAGCCTCACCTCCAGCGACAACGATTTCTACCCTTTGGTGCGTTTAGAGGTGTGGGACGGTCCCGCGCCTCACCCATCAGGCTCATGGGAGTACGAACGGACTTTCCGTTCTCCGATGGCAGATCACCTCGCGGTGCTCGACCTGGGGGGCGTCTGCTACGGCGAACTTCCGCTGCGGCCGGGGCACTACCACCTGCGTTTGCTCTGCCGAGGACGAGATCATGTCGAGGCTCTGCTCGCGCTCGATGATCCCCTTGAGGTGTGGGTCGTCCAGCTCTGGCCTGCCTGAGAAGCCGCATCCCCACCGATCCCGGACCGTGGGGATCACACGGAGTTCCTGGCCGGGCGGTCATCCGGCGGTACGCGCACGACCGCAGCACCACCCGGTAGCCCGGGGGTGCGATCCCACTCCACCTGCTTCCCGGCCCCCTGTTGTCCTTGTCCGGCTCTGATCGCAGCGCCGTAAGGCCCGGAACCGGACTCGGGGTTCCCCTCGCGGACAAGGTGCCCCCTCATCGCCTTTCGGGGGCACCAACCGCCGGCGGTTGCGGATCAGGTCGCTCCCGATGAGGTGACTGCCCTCCGGACACGGCCCACGAGGGCCCCTGGTTGCGACCTGCGGTTGTCTCGTACCCGAAGAAGTGACGCGGCACCCTTCCGGCCTGCACGCCCTCCAGCGCCGTCCTTCTGGCCTGCGGGTCAGCGGTCGGCGGCTGTCGTCGCCTGCCATCGTTGAGTGCCCTCACACGGCCCAGAGACGGCCCTGGTCGGACATACCGGGGTCACGGCCACCGTCTGACTGTCCCCCGGGGGTGTCAGTACCAGGTGGCACGATGCCGTGCCATGACCGCACCGATCAGTGAGTCGTGGACGCGCATCGAGAACTGGCTGGCCGAGCACGCCCCGGCGACCTACGCCGCGCTGGCGCCGCCCGCGGATCCGGCGGACATCGCCGAGGCCGAACGTGTCATCGGCCGGCCACTGCCGAGGCCCGTGGTGAGGTCGCTGCTGCGGCACGATGGTCTTCTCGATCAGCGGGGCTCGCTGCTGCCAGCCTGCTACCGACCGATGAGTGCACGCGAGATCGCGGCTGCGTGGCAACTTCTCACCGGCTTCTACGACCAGCGCACGGCGGATGAGAAAGGAGCGGAGGCGGACCACGACTTCATGAAGCTCGGGTTCAGCAGCGTCCTGTTCGGCCACCCGCAGTTGATTCCCGTCGCGCGGGACGTCGGCGGGGGGCACCTCGTGCTGGACCACCGCCCCGAGGCCGACCGGGGGCGCGTCCACGCAGCCGAGGCCGTGGAAGGCGTCATGCGCTTACCGCACGAGATGTGGGCGTCCCTGCCGGTGCTCATGGCGGCGATCGCCACGTCTCTCGAGACCTCACGACCCCTCGGCCGCTACGCGCCGGTAGTGGACGAGGAGCAGAGGCTGGACTGGGACTTCCTGCCGCTGCGCGGTGAGCGGACCGTGCATCGGTCATGAGGCGGCAGCGGGCAGTGAGGTCACCTCGCCGTGGAAGACGCTCGATGGTCCTCCGGTCACGGCGTCGCTCATCTTCACCGGCTCCACGGGCCCGGCACTCGACCGGAAACGCTTCGGCGATCGGGTCTGGCGGCCGGCACTCCGGGCTGCGGGCGTCGAGGCGGGACGCCACAACGGCATGCACGCGGTGCGACACTT
The DNA here is from genome assembly GCF_010548465.1 of Streptomyces sp. SID14436. Classification (GTDB taxonomy): domain Bacteria; phylum Actinomycetota; class Actinomycetes; order Streptomycetales; family Streptomycetaceae; genus Streptomyces. The sequence continues at coordinate 12,300 of NZ_JAAGMD010000889.1, forward strand.
CTGCGCGTCGGTCCTCCTGGACGCGGGGAGAACATGAGGGCTCTGAGCGAGTACCTGGGCCACCATGACCCCCGGCTTCACCCTGAGGACGTACACGCACTCGATGCCGTCCGGTGAGACCCGGACCCGGGCCGCCGTGGATCGCGACTGCCAGGACGACGACCCTGCGGAAGCCGGCCCGGAGACGGCCCAGGGCCCGGTTCAGGCTCCTGACCCGCGGTTGTCTCAGTACCCGAAGTTCTGCGTCCACCACGGCCCGCCCGGGCCCATGTGGACGCCGACGCCGAGGGTCTTGAAGTCGCAGTTCAGGATGTTCGCCTTGTGACCGGGGCTGTTCATCCAGGCCTCCATCACGGCTGCGGCGTCGGCCTGGCCGCGGGCGATGTTCTCACCGCCGAGGTCGGCTATGCCGGCCACCTTGGCGCGGTCCCAGGGGGTCGCGCCGTCGGGGTCGGTGTGGTCGAAGAAGCCGCGCTCGGCCATGTCGTCGCTGAACGCCTTCGCGAGACCCGCCAGGGCGCTGTCCGCGGCGACGGGACGGCATCCGACCTTGGCGCGCTCCTGATTGACCAGCCTCAGGACCTGGGCACTGGCGGCCTGCTCGGCGGACGTGGAACCCGGGCCGGCGGGCTTCTTGGTGGACGGGTCGGCCTTGCGGGGCGGGTTCTTGCGCTCGGGCGTCTTCTCGTCGGGGGTGGCGGACGGAGTGCGCGCCTCCTCCTTCTCCTCGCCCTTCTCCGCTTCCTTTTCCTTCTCCGGGGTCTCGGCCGGAGCGGCGGGGGCGGACGGGGAGGCCTCCGGCGAGGTGGCGCGGTCGCCGTCGCGGCTCGCCGGGGAGCCGGCCTCGCGGCCCGGGCTCTCCAGGCTGCCGGAGGAGCCGCCCTGTCCGGCGGGGGAGTTGGTGGGCACGCCGCCGGCCTCGACGCCGTCACTGGGCGCGCTGTCGCCGCCCAGCTTGTAGTTCTCCAGGCCGGGGACCGCGCCCGTGGCCACCGCGACGGTGCCGATGGCGACCGCGGCGGAGACGCCGAGCAGGCCGCTGCGGACGGGGGTGCCGGTCTTCTTCTTCCGGCGCCGGTGTCCGGGCGCACGCCGGACCCCGCCGCCGGGCGGGAGGCCCTCGTCGGCGTGGCGGGCGTCCACGGTGCCCTCGGGGAGGCCGTCGGAGAACCGGTCCGGGGCGAGGTCGCCCTCCGGCAGCCCCTCGCCGGCGAACGGGTCACCGGGGAAGGGGTCGTCGGGGAAGTCCGGGCCGAAGGGGTCGGCGGCGAAGCGGTGGCCGGGCAGCGGGTCGTCGGCGAACGCGTCGTGCGGGCGGCCGCCGGGCAGGCCCTGCGAAGAGCGGTCGAACGCGTGGCCGTCGTAGGGGTGTCCGCCGTAAGGGTGTGCGCCGTAAGGGTGTGCGCCGGCCGGTGCGTCGTGGCCGGGGACGGCAGGGCCGCCGGGGACGTCATGGCCGGGGAAGGCGGGGCCGGTGATCCCGCCGGTCGGGAAGACCTGGGTGGCCGGGCCGTGTGCGGCGTCCGGTGCGGCCGGGAAGACGGCGGTGTCCTGGTAGGAGGCGGTGCCCTGGTAGGAGGTGTCGGCGAAGGCGGTGCCGCCGGCCGGAGCGGCGGGGGAGTCCTGGAACGGCACGCCGTACGGGTCGGCGGCCGCGGCCGCGGGGGCGGCGGAACCGGCGTCCGGGGCGCCCTCGGCGTCCGGCGTGGCGTACAGGTAGGCCTCGCTCTTCGCGTAGGTCTCGGCGTACGCGGCCGGGTTCAGATAGGGCGCGATGCCCATCGTGGGCCGGTCGGCGGCGTGGGCGTCCAGCAGGCCGTCGTGGCCCGCGTCCTGGGAGCCGTCGTGTTGAGTGACCCCCGTGGCGCGGCCCGTGGCGGCGCGGCCGGCGGCTGAGCGTCGGTGGCGTCCCATGTCCTGGCCTTCCTCGTCCTTGCGGTCGACTCGTCCTCGCGATCACCACGAAACTCACACCATCGAGTGAGTTTCATATGAGATTCATTGGGTCGGGACGGTACCGCATGCCGCCAGGGGACCGTGTGCCCGGTGTGACATTGTCCGGTTAGGTTGCAGTCATGAGCGAGGATGTGCGACTGGTCGCCTGGGTGCGCGGGCGGGTCCAGGGGGTCGGTTTCCGCTGGTTCACCCGGGCCAAGGCCCTGGAACTCGGCGCCCTGAGTGGTTTTGCTCTCAATCTGGGCGACGGGCGGGTGCAGGTGGTCGCCGAGGGTCCCCGGCCGCGCTGCGAAGCGCTCCTGGACTGGCTGCGGGACGGCGACACGCCCGGGCGCGTGGACGGAGTCACCGAGATCTGGGACACACCGCGCGGCGGCTACGACGGCTTCGCCATCCGCTGAGGACCGCCGCCCCGGGGCGCCGCACGCGGGCCGCGCGGCCCGCACGATCCGGGTCCGGAACGGAAAACGTCCTGGTGATTGCGGAAAGCCGCTTGTGGCGGAGCCCGCGGACCGACAGGATGGCCGCCACGTCCCCAGGACCCGGAGAGATCGCGACGCCGCCGCCGTGCGGCCGTATGCACCCGGTTGTCCGCCAATACGGGGCGTGATCGTGTTGACCGTCAAACTTTTTGGTGAGACGCTGAAAGCCCCGCGCACCTTAGCTGTTTGGCATGGCTGAACGGCAGCACAACTGCAAGCCTGCCGAGCACCGGCGGTGCGAATCCCTCACGACCCACACCGCATCGGTCGGTCACTCATTGTGGAGGACCATCCATCATGGCAAAGGCGCTTCTCGGTTACGTCGGCGGCTCCGACCCGCGACTCCTCGCCGAGATGCGACGGCTCCAGCAGCGCGTCCAGGACCTGGAATCCGAGCTCGTACGGATCCAGGCCGAGAAGGACGCGCTGGCGGCTGCCGCTTCTCACGACAGGATCATGGAGAGCGTTGACGCACACCAGGCGGAGCCTGCGCTGACCTGATCACTGCACCGCTCCACGAACAGCACCGCAGTGGTCGGGCCGCTCATCTCACCCGCCATATTGTCTGAAGTGCAAGGGACGCCTCGGCGTCCCTTCTTTCTTGGCTTCCCCGCCTCCGATGCCCCCGCGTACCGGCCCGCCCCTCGGGTTCCTTGCCCCGCGCATCCTTTCACCGTCTTCAACGTCTGGTGTGCCCTTCCCGTTCACCGGTGAAACCGCGCGTTCATGGAGTGAGACCTCCCCGGCCGGTAAAGTCCGGCGGCGTGCACCTCAAGGCCCTGACCCTCCGCGGCTTCAAGTCGTTCGCCTCCGCGACCACGCTCCGGTTCGAACCGGGCATCACGTGCGTCGTCGGTCCGAACGGCTCGGGCAAGTCCAACGTGGTGGACGCGCTCAGCTGGGTCATGGGGGAACAGGGCGCCAAGTCGCTGCGCGGCGGCAAGATGGAGGACGTCATCTTCGCCGGCACCACCGGCCGCCCCCCGCTGGGCCGGGCCGAGGTGTCGCTGACCATCGACAACTCCGACGGGGCGCTGCCCATCGAGTACGCCGAGGTCACCATCACGCGGATCATGTTCCGCAACGGCGGCAGCGAGTACCAGATCAACGGCGACACCTGCCGGCTGCTCGACATCCAGGAACTGCTCTCCGACTCCGGCATCGGCCGCGAGATGCACGTCATCGTCGGCCAGGGCCAGCTCGACTCCGTGCTGCACGCCGACCCAATGGGCCGCCGCGCGTTCATCGAGGAGGCCGCCGGCGTCCTCAAGCACCGCAAGCGCAAGGAGAAGGCGCTGCGCAAGCTGGACGCGATGCAGGCCAACCTCGCGCGGGTGCAGGACCTCACCGACGAGCTGCGCCGCCAGCTCAAGCCGCTCGGCCGGCAGGCGGCCGTGGCCCGGCGGGCCGCCGTCATCCAGGCCGACCTGCGCGACGCCCGGCTGCGCCTGCTCGCCGACGACCTGGTGCGGCTGCGGGAGGCGCTCGCCGCCGAGGTCGCCGACGAGGCCGCCCTCAAGGAACGCAAGGAGGCGGCCGAGCAGGCCCTGGGGAAGGCCCTGCGGCGGGAGGCCGAGCTGGAGGAGGAGGTGCGCCGCCTCACCCCGCGCATGCAGACCGCCCAGCAGACCTGGTACGAGCTGTCCCGGCTCGCCGAGCGGGTGCGCGGCACGGTCTCCCTGGCCGACGCGCGGGTGCAGAGCGCCACCTCCGCCCCGCCGGAGGAACGCCGCGGCCGGGACCCGGAGGACCTGGAGCGCGAGGCCGCCCGCGTCCGCGAGCAGGAGGCCGAACTGGAAGCCGCCCTGGAGGCGGCCGAACGCGCGCTGGAGGACACCGTCGCCCACCGCGCCGAACTGGAGCGCGAACTCGCCCAGGAGGAGCGGCGCCTGAAGGACGTCGCCCGGGCCATCGCCGACCGCCGGGAGGGCCTGGCCCGGCTCAAGGGGCAGGTCGGCGCCGCCCGGTCCCGGGCCGCCGCGGCCCAGGCCGAGATCGAACGGCTGGCGGCCGCCCGTGACGAGGCCCAGGAGCGGGCCGTCGCCGCCCAGGAGGAGTACGAGGCGCTCCAGGCCGAGGTGGACGGCCTCGACGTGGACGACGCCGAACTGGCCGAGCGGCACGAGACGGCCCGGCAGCGGCTCGCGGAGGCCGAGGCCGGGCTCACCGCCGCCCGCGAGGCGGCCACCGCCGCCGAACGCGCGCGGGCCGC
>NZ_JAAGMD010000420.1 GCF_010548465.1 Streptomyces sp. SID14436
GAGCCGAGGGGACCGGCCACGACCCGCGAGGACCGGCCACGACCCGCGAGGACCGGACACGAGCCGAGGGGACCGGCCACGAGCCGAGAGGACCGGGGTGCACGACCTGCCAGGCCGGTGGTGCGCGCACCGCGAGGGCCGACGGCCCACGACCGGCCGGGGACCGGCGGTGCACGACCGGCCGGGGACAGGCGGTGCACGACCCGCCCGCGTGGGCCCGTGGTCCTCGACCTGGCCGCTTGATCGTCCGCCGCGGACCGGCGACCCTGGGCGGTCGGGGCCGCCGACCACGGACCCGCGCCCCCCGC
>NZ_JAAGMD010000624.1 GCF_010548465.1 Streptomyces sp. SID14436
CCGCGCCGCCGTCGGTCCGCGCCGGCTGGCTCGAGGCGCTGGCGACCGCGTTGGAACGGGACGCCGAGGAACTGACGGTGCTGGCCGACGCCGAGACCGCGCTCGGCCCGGACCGGCTGCGCGGTGAGGTCGGCCGGGCCGCCGCGCAGGCCCGCTTCTACGGCCGGGTCGCGGCCGGGGGCGACTGGCTCGGGGTGCGGATCGACCGTGCCGACGGCGTGGACCTGCGGCGCATGAACCGGCCGCTGGGTCCGGTCGCGGTGTTCGGCGCGAGCAACTTCCCGTTCGCCTTCGGGGTGGTGGGACACGACACCTGCTCCGCGCTGGCGGCGGGCTGCCCGGTGCTGGCCAAGGCGCACCCGGCCCACCCGCGGCTCAGTGCCCGGCTCGCGCACACGGTGGCCGGCGCCCTGGCCGACGCGGGCGCACCGGAGGGCGCCTTCGCCCTGGTGCACGGTTTCGACGCGGGCCTGGCGCTGGTCGACGCGCCGGAGGTGACGGCGGTGGCGTTCACCGGCTCGCAGTCCGGTGGCACAGCCCTGGTGGAGCGGGCGGCGCGGCGGCCCGTGCCGGTGCCCGTGTTCGCGGAGATGGGCACGGTCAACCCGGCCGTCCTCACGCCCGCGGCAGCGGCCGACGGTGCGGTGCTGCGGGCCGCGGCCTCCGGTTTCGTCGCCTCGTTCACCCTGGGACAGGGGCAGTTCTGCACCAAGCCGGGACTGCTGCTGGCGCCGCGCGGCAGCGGGGCGGCGGACGAAGTCGCCGGGGCGCTGGCCGGGGTCGAGCCCGGCTGGCTGCTGACCGAGGGCATCGCCGCCCAGTACCGGCAGGGTCTGGCCGACCTGGAGGCCGCCGGGGCGCGGCCGGCCGCCTCGGTGCCCGCGCGGGCCGAGGGTTTCGCCGCGTCGCCCGCGCTGTTCACCGCACCTGCTTCGGCGTTCACGCCGGGCTCCCGGCTGCTGGCGGAGTGCTTCGGCCCGGTCGCGCTGCTCGCCGAGTACGACGGCCCGGACGAACTGCGGTCGCTGCTGGGCGGGTTGCAGCCGAGCCTGGCCGCGGCGGTCGCCTCCGCGGGAGCCGGTGACCCGGATGTGCCGTGGCTGGTGGAGCTGCTGTCCGGGACGGCGGGCCGGGTCGTCGTCGACGGATGGCCGACCGGCGTCGTCACCTCCTGGGCGCAGCAGCACGGCGGGCCGTGGCCCGCGACCAGCCGCCCGGAGGCGACCAGTGTCGGCGCCGCCGCGCTGGACCGCTTCACCCGACCGGTCGCCTTCCAGGGCGTCCCGCCGGCGGCCCTGCCCGAGGCGCTGCGGGACGACAACCCGTGGCGGCTGCCCCGACGGATCGACGGAGTACAGGAGGAGGACGTCTCGTGAACCCCTTCCCGAACCCTTTCCCGCATCCCTTCTTCACGGACAGGACCCGTCCGGGGCACACCGGAGCGGCGTGCGGTCCCCACGCGGCGGGTGCGCGATGAGCGGGCCGCTGGAGGGGATCCTCGTCGCCGACTTCAGCCGGGTGCTCGCCGGGCCGCTGTGCACCATGAACCTGGCGGATCTCGGCGCGACGGTCGTCAAGGTGGAGCGGCCCGGCAGCGGTGACGACACCCGGTCCTGGGGACCGCCCTGGTCGGCGAACGGCACCACCTACTTCGAGAGCGTCAACCGCTCCAAGCGGAGTGTCGCCCTTGATTTCGCCGACCCGGACGACCTCGCGCTCGCCCGCGAACTCGCAAGGCGCGCCGACGTCCTGGTGGAGAACTTCAGACCGGGCACCCTGGACCGGCTCGGTCTCGGCTACGACCGCGTGTCCGAGGACAACCCCGGCATCGTGTACTGCTCGGTGACCGGCTTCGGCGGCGGCGCGGGCGCCGGGCTGCTCGGCTACGACTTCGTCGTCCAGGCCGTCGGCGGGCTGATGAGCATCACCGGGGAGCCCGACGGCGAGCCGACGAAGGCGGGCGTCGCCCTCGTCGACGTCCTCACCGGCAAGGACGCCACCATCGGGGTCCTGGCCGCCCTGGCCGACCGGTCGCGCACCGGGCGCGGCTGCCGGGTGGAGGTCAACCTCCTGTCGAGTCTGCTCGGTTCCCTGGTCAACCAGGCGCAGGGCTACCTGGAGACGGGCCGGCCGCCGGGCCGGATGGGCAACCGCCACCCTTCGATCGCCCCGTACGAGACACTGCGCTGCCGGGACGGGCTGCTCGCCGTCGCCTGCGGCAACGACGGGCAGTTCGCGCGGCTGACCGCCACCCTGGGCGAGCCGGGCCTCGCCGCCGACGACCGGTTCGCCACCAATGCCGCGCGGGTCGCCCACCGGGAGGAACTGGTCCGCGCGCTCGAGGAACGCCTGGCCCACGACGACAGCACCGCCTGGCAGGAACGCCTCACCGCAGCGGGCGTCCCGGCGGGCCGGGTCGGCACCGTCGCCGACGGCTTCGCGCTGGCCGAACGGCTGGGCCTCGACCCCACGGTCGTCCCGGCCGACGGCGGCACGCCCATGCCCCGGCACCCCGTCTCCTACTCGACGCCCCTCGTCGGCCCGGCACAGGCCCCGCCGACGCTGGGGGCGGACGACCGGGCCGTACGGGACTGGCTGTCCGCACCGGAGCCCGACCCCCTGCCGCCCCCGGGCACCCGGTGACCCGGGCCGGTCGCGCACCTCTCCCTCTCCGCGCAGCGAACCCCGTACCCGAACCCTTCTTCGACACGACACCCGAAAGGCCGGCGATGTCCACCATGTCCACCGCGTCCCGCCGCTCCCAGACCGATCCGCTCGACCTCCTCGCCATAGACGACCTGCTCACCTCCGACGAGAAGGCGGTGCGGGCGTCGGTGCGCCAGGTCTGCGACGCCTCCATCGAGCCGTACATCGCCGACTGGTTCGAGCGCGGCGAACTGCCCGTCGTCCGTGAACTCGCCAAGGAACTGGGCGGAGTCGGTCTGCTCGGCATGCACCTGGAGGGGTACGGCTGCGCCGGGATGAGCGCCGTCGACTACGGCCTGGCCTGCCTGGAACTGGAGGCGACCGACTCCGGCATCCGCTCGCTGGTCAGCGTGCAGGGCTCCCTCGCGATGTACGCCATCTGGCGGCACGGCAGCGAGGAGCAGAAGCAGGAGTGGCTGCCGCGCATGGCGGCCGGGGAGGCGATCGGCTGCTTCGGGCTCACCGAACCCGACCACGGCTCCGACCCCGCCGGGATGCGCACCAGGGCCCGCCGGGACGGGGACGACTGGATCCTCGACGGCCGCAAGATGTGGATCACGAACGGTTCCGTCGCCGACGTCGCGGTGGTGTGGGCGCAGACCGACGAGGGCATCCGCGGCTTCGTCGTGCCGGCCGGCACCCCCGGCTTCTCCGCCCCGCTCATCAAGCACAAGCTGTCCCTGCGGGCCTCCCTCACCAGCGAACTCGTCCTCGACTCGGTCCGGTTGCCCGCCAGCGCGGCCTTCCCGGAGGTCCGGGGCCTGCGCGGTCCGCTGTCCTGCCTCAACGAGGCGCGCTACGGGATCGTGTGGGGCGCCATGGGGGCCGCCCGCAGCGCACTGCGGGCGGCCCTGGAGTACGCCGGCCAGCGCGTGCAGTTCGGCAAGCCGATCGCGGCGTACCAGCTCACGCAGCAGAAGCTGGCCCACATGGGCGTGGAGCTGGCCAACGGCACCCTGCTCGCACTGCACCTGGGCCGGCGCAAGGACGGGCCGGGACTGCGGCCCGAGCAGATCAGCACGGGCAAGCTCAACAACGTGACCAAGGCCCTGGAGATCTGCCGCACCGCCCGCACGATCCTGGGCGCCAACGGCATCTCCCTGGAGTATCCGGTGATCCGGCACATGAACAACCTGGAGTCGGTGCTCACCTACGAGGGCACGGCCGAGATGCACACGCTGGTCATCGGCCAGGCCATGACGGGCCACGCCGCCTTCCGCTGACACGTCGACCGCCCACACACCGGAGCCGCGCGCCCCCTGCCGAGGGGGCCCGCGGCTCCGCTCGTGGTGCACGGGCCACGGCCCGGCAGCCACAGCGGTGCGCCCCCAGGGACGCGAGGAACTGCGAGCCCCCCACTACCCGCACCCGGCACACACGCGACGCCCGACCCCCAGGGGCGCGGGGAACTGCGCGACCAGCCCTCCACACACCCGCACCCGGTCACAGACGGGTGACCCCCACGGCGGAAGGCCGCCCCAGGGGCGCGGCGAACTGCGCAAACCGCCCCCACCCACGCGCACCCACCACACACGCGACGCCCCACCCCCAGGGGCGCGAGGAACTGCGCGACCAGCCCTCCACACACCCGCACCCGGTCACAGACGGGTGACCCCCACGGCGGGAGACCGCCCCAGGGGCGCGGGGAACTGCGCAAACCGCCCCCACCCACCCGCACCCGGCACACACGCGACGCCCCCACAACGCCACCCCCCTCCCCACGAGAACGGCGCACGGCGGAGCCCCCGGCACGGCATGCGCACCGGGGGCTCCGCCCCTGAACCGATCGTGCGGACCCGTCGGTCACACTCCCGTGGGTTCGTCCGCCTTCGGCTCATCCGCCCTCGGCTCACTCACCACGGCCGCCGGCTCCCCCTTCGGGATCGCGTCGTCGTACGGGGCGTCGCTGCGCCCGTAGGCCGGGTGGATCGCCATGTACAGCAGGCCCAGGCCGACCACGACCGCGCCGGACAGCAGCACGATGTAGTTGTCGTACCAGGGGGCCTCGGGGGTGCGGGGCCAGGCCATGGTCACGATGCCGGTGATGCCGTAGACCAGGGCCGCGATGTTGACCGGCAGGCCCCACTTGCCCAGCCGGTAGGCACCGCTCGGCTGCCAGCCCTTGAGGCGGGCGCGCAGGGCTGCGAAGACGACCATCTGGAAGCCGAGGTAGATGCCGAGCGAGGCGAAGCTGACGATCTTCGTCAGGGCGTCCTCGGAGAACTTCGAGCCCAGGACCACGGCCGCCGGGACCAGGCCGGACAGCACCACGGCGTACGGCGGGACGCGTCGCCGGGCGGAGAACTTCCGCAGCAGGCGGCTGCCGACGATCATGTCGTCGCGGCCGTAGCTGTAGGCCAGCCGGCCCGCCGCGGCCTGGAGGCTGATCGTGCAGGACAGGAACGACAGCAGCACGATCACCAGGACGCCCTTGGCGCCCGCGGTGCCGAACGCCTCGTTGAGGATGCCGGAGACGGGGTCGGGGTTCTCGCCGGAGATCACGCCCCGGATGTCCACCACGGACAGGGCCAGCGCCACGGCGACGAAGGTGGCCGCGGCACCGCCGACGTAGATGGTGCGGCGCATCGCCTTGGGGATCATGCGTCCCGGGTCGCGGACCTCCTCGGCGACGTCTCCGCAGGCCTCGAAGCCGTAGTAGTTGTAGATGCCGATCAGGGCGGCCGCGGCGAAGGCCCACAGGTAGTTCGTGCCGTCGCCGGCGCCGAAGTTGTCGAAGAGGATGCCGAGGTTGTGGTGGCGTTCGGTCATCAGCAGCCAGCCGCCGACCGCGAGCGCGCCGATGAGCTCGGCGGCGAAGCCGATGATGGCGGCCTGCGCGAGGACCTTGGTGCCCAGCGAGTTGATGAGGGTGGCCAGGGCGAGGATGCCCAGCGAGCAGAGGATGACCGTGTCGACGGACGCCTCGAATCCGAAGAGGGACGCGATGTACGGTCCCGCGCCGGAGACGACACTGGCGATGGTGACGAACAGGGCCACCATGTAGACCCAGCCGTTCAGCCACGCGTACCGGCGTCCCCACAGGCGGCGGGCCCACGGGTAGACACCGCCGGCGACCGGGTACTGGGCGACGATCTCGCTGAACACCAGGGCGACGAGGAGCTGGCCGACGCCCGCGATGACCAGGGACCAGATCATGGGCGGACCGGCGGTGGCCAGGCCGAACGCGAACATGGTGTAGATGGCGACGACGGGGGACAAGTAGGTGAAGCCGAGCGAGAAGTTCGCCCAGGGACCCATGTCCCGCTTGAACTCCGAGGTGTAACCGAGCGACGCCAGCTGGGCCGACGCGTCGGCCTCGGGCTGTCCGGCTCCGGTTGTGGCACTCATGCACGCTCCCGTTTTCTCGTACCGGGCAAGGGGGTACCGGTGTGGGATGGGATGGGGCGGATGGGACGGCTGGAACAGCCGGAGTGGGGGGCGAGGCGGAAGCCGTGCGGCTGATTTTCGCCGCGACGGCGCTGTGGTGGCCTAAAATGCTCCGGCAGTGCGCGAAAAACTACAACCCCATGGGTTATCTCACAAGGGGCGTGTCATAACGCCCCGGTGACGACGGACGACGAGGAGTGCGGGTGGCGGCAGACGGCGTTCCAGTGATGCGCGCGTCCCTGATCTCCCCTCTGAACGCGGGGGGCCGGGTCGAGGAGGTCGTCGAGCGCATCAGCCGCGCCATCCTGCTCGGACTGGTGGTCGACGGCGAGCAGTTGCCGACCGAGGTGGAGTTCGCCCATCAGCTGGGCGTCTCCCCGATGACCCTGCGGGAGGCGCTGGCGGTCCTGCGCCAGCGGGGTCTGGTGGAGACGCGCCGGGGGCGCAACGGGGGCACGTTCGTCCGGCGGCCGGCCCATCCGCCGCTCGGCGCGCTCGAGGAGCAGTTGCGCACCACCACCGTCTCCGAGCTGCGGGACCTGGCCGACGAGCAGTTCGCCGTCTGCGGTGCCGCCGCGCTGCTGGCCGCGGAGCGGGCCTCCGCGGCGAACGTCCGCCGCATGCTCCACCTGGTCGAACAGCTGGCCGCGGCCGAGAACATCGGCGACCGGATACGGGCGGACAGCCGCTTCCACCTGGAGATCGCCATGGCCTCGCAGTCGGAGCGCCTGACCCGGCTCGAGGTGGCGCTGCAGGCCGAGCTGACCCCGATGCTGTGGCTGCCCGTGGATTCCCGTACGTCCGTGGAGGACGTCACCGCGGAGCACCACGCGATCGCCACGGCGATCGCCGAGGAGGACGGCGAGCGGGCCCGGGCGCTCGCCGAACGCCACGTCCGGCGCAATCTGCGCCGGTTGATCGAGTTGCACCTGACGGTCGCGGGCCGATGAGAAGGGAGGCGCCGATGCGTCCCGAGGACGCCCTTGGCGAGAACGGGTCGCCGTCGGTGGCGGCCGAGGAGCTGGACAGGCTGCTCGCACGGGTGCGGCGCCCGCTCACCGAGGTCTTCGGCCGGCTGGAGGTCGTCGCCGGTGACGTGATCGCCCGTCGCCGCGCGGCGCTGGCCGACCACGGGTCCTTCCGCGTCGCGGACCTGGCCGGCATCAAGCCGACGCTGCTCGAACAGGCCGGCGCGCAGGAGGCCGCCGACGGGTTCGGCTTCCTGGTGGCGGCGGGTGTGCTGCCGGACCGGGACCGGCACATCGAGTGGTGGCAGCGCGGCAGCACGGGCTTCGTCCAGCTCCGTCTCAACCTGGACCCCACCAGCGTGGACGTCTACGAGTACTTCGAGATGGAGTGGTTCGCCGCGGGCCGCGACGAGGGCCGCGGCGCGATCCACGGACCCTACGTGGACTACTTCGGGGCGGACCGGTACGTGTTCACGTTCGCCCTGCCGGTGATCGACGACGTGTTCCTCGGGGTCGCCGGGGCCGACCTGCAGATGCACGGTTTCGAGCCATGTCTGCTCGCCGCGCTGCGCGAGACCACCCACGACGCCGTGCTGGTGGGCCCCGAGCGGCGGGTCATCGCCGCGAACACGCCCCGCTGGCTGGTGGGTTCCCGGTTGCCGGAGACGCCCCGGGCCGGGGTGGGCGAGTTCGTGGCCGTGGGCGAGGTCGGTCTCGACAGCGGCTGGTCCCTGGCCCTCGCCGCCCGCACGTAGCGCCCGGCACCCGGGAAAACCGCAGGCCCCCGCCCCGACCAGGGCGGGGGCCTGCGTCGTCGTGCCGGTTTCGCGGCCCGGCGGCCGACGCCCGTGCGTGCGGCGGGAGGAGGGCGGGGAGCGGGTTCTGCGCAAACCCTTGACAGTCAAACTCTAAGTTTAGAGTATTCGGGCCACCCCCAACCGCAACGAGAGTTGGAGAGTGCCAATGACGGGCACCGCCCTCGACGTGGCTCCCTACTTCGACGTCGCCGACCCGGACTTCTCGATCACCTCGGCCGCCGTGCACGAGGCCCGCGAACGCAGCTGGTACGCCCGCACCAACTACGGTCTGGCCGTCCTGCGCTACGACGACGTCAGCCGCCTCCTCAAGCACCCCAAACTGCGCCAGGGCAGCGTCGCCTGGCCCGCGCACAACGGGGTGACCGAAGGTCCCTTCGCCCGCTGGTGGAACAGCTGGATCCTCAACAAGGAGGGCGAGGAGCACCACCGTCTGCGGCGGCTGATGAACCCCGCCTTCTCGCCCCGCCTCATCGGCGGCCTGGTCCCCCGCTTCCAGGCACTGGCCACGGAGCTGATCGACGGCTTCGCCGAGCCGGACCGCTGCGAGTTCGTCTCGGAGTTCGCCGAGCCCTACGCGGCCCGGGTCATCGCCATCATGCTGGGCATCCCCGAGTCGGAATGGCAGGTCATCGCCCGGGAGTCGGCCACCATCGGCCTCTCCCTCGGCGTCACCATCCGGGAGGACCTGCCGAAGATCGAGGCCGCGCTGGCCCGGCTGTACGACTACGCCGACGAGCTGATCGCCGACCGCCGCCGCACCGGACGGAACGACTTCGTCGCCCGGCTGGTCAACGCCAGCCGTGACTCCGACACCCTCAGCGAACAGGAACTGCGGGACGCGCTGCTGCTGCTGATCTTCGGCGGTTTCGACACCACCCGCAACCAACTCGGCCTGGCCATGCAGACGTTCAGCCGTCATCACGACCAGTGGGAGCTGCTCGCCGAGCGGCCCGAGCTGGGCGGCAAGGCGGTGGAGGAGATCATGCGGGTCAACCCGACCGTCCGCTGGGTCACCCGGGAGGCGGTCGAGGACTTCACCCACCAGGGCCTGCACATCGCGGCCGGGACCACGATCCACCTGTGGAGCGAGGTGGCCGGCACCGATCCGCGGGTGTTCGGCGACCCGGCCTTCGACATCACCGCCGAACGCAAGCCGCACTTCGGCTTCGGCGGCGGCGCCCACCACTGTCTCGGTCACTTCGTCGCCCGCAGCGACATGAGCGAGGCGCTGCCGCTGCTGGCCCGGCGGATGCGCGCACCCCGCATCCTCGAGGGCGACGAATGGCTGCCGGACTCCGGCAACACCGGCCCCGTGCGCCTCCCCCTCGGGTTCACCCCGGCCTCCTGATTCCCGGGCGCCGCGCCCCGGACCGACTCTCCCTCCCTCCCTCTTCAGCCTCATGGGTCGCCCCGGGCCCGTCCCTTGTCAACTCCGGTTTGCGTGCCCGCAGTTGCGCCTCCCGGGGGCCGTCCCTCCCCTCCCCCACCGTCGAAAGGACCATCCGCCATGAAGGTCACCGTGGACATGAACCTGTGTCAGGACCACGGCCAGTGTGCGATCGCCGCGCCCGCGGTCTTCCAGATGAACGACGAGGGCAAGCTGGTCCACGAGAGCGAGCCGGACGACGCGCTGCGCACCGAGGTCGAAGAGGCCGCGGACGTCTGCCCGGTCCAGGCCATCTTCATCGAGGGCTGACATGAGCGGCGCACACATCGCCGTCGTCGGGGCCTCCCTGGCGGGGCTCCGCACGGCCGAGCAGCTCCGCGCGGCCGGGCACACCGGGCCGGTCACCGTCCTCGGTGACGAGCGGTACCAGCCCTACAACCGCCCCCCGTTGTCGAAGGAACTGCTGTCGGCGCCGGACCGGCCGGCCCCGGAGGAACTCCACGCCAAGGTAGCCTTCCGCCGCCGCGCGTCCGTGGCCGACGTCGACTTCCGGCTCGGTCTGCCGGTCGTCGGGGCCGACCTCGGCCGGGGCAGGCTCACCCTGGAGGACGGCAGCGCGGTCACCTTCGACGGCCTCGTCGCCGCCACGGGCCTGCGCCCCAGGCGCCTGGGCCTGCCGGGCCCGGCGGCCGGCCGGTACGCCCTGCGCACCCTGGACGACTGCGTCGCCCTGCGGGGCGTCCTCGGCGCGGGCCGCAGGGTCGTCGTGGTCGGCGCGGGCTTCATCGGCTGCGAGGTCGCCGCGACCGCGCTGCGCCTGGGCTGCCGGGTCACGGTCGTCGAGCCCACGGGCGCGCCGATGAACCGGGTCCTGGGCGACGTCCTGGCCCGCGCGGTGCAGCGGCACCACGAACGGGCCGGCATCGCCTTCGTCCTCGGCCGTTCCCTCGCGGGCTTCACCGGCGACACCCGGGGCTCGGGCGTGGAACTGGACGACGGCACCCGCCTGGACGCCGACGTGGTCGTCGAGGCCGTCGGGTGCGTACCCAACACCGAGTGGCTGGCCGGCAACGCCGGACTCGACCTGAGCGACGGGGTGCGGTGCGACAACCGGATGCTGGCCGACGGCTCGGACCGTCTGGTGGCGGCCGGCGACGTGGCCCGCTTCCCCAACCCCCTCTTCGACGACGTACCGCGCCGGGTGGAGCACTGGTCCATCCCCGCGGACACCGCACGGCGGGCCGCCGCCACCCTCACCGCCCTGCTCGCCGGGGACGCCCCCGACCCGGCCCCGTTCACCCCCGTCCCCTCCTTCTGGAGCGATCAACTCGACCTGCGCCTGCAGAGTTTCGGCTCACCCGGACTCGCCGACGAGGTGCGCGTCGAGGAGGGCGACCCGGACCGGCTGCCGGACGGTGTCCTCGCCCTGTACTACCGGCAAGCGGTGCACGTGGGCACCGTGGCCGTCAACCTTCCCCCTGCCCGCCAACGCGAGCTGCGCGGGGCGTTCGCCGCCCTGGCCGCCTCCGTCTGAACAGCGACACGCGAGGTTTCCCATGACGACCACCCTCTCCCGCTCCGCGACCGCACTCGACCAGCACCGTGAGCGCAACACGGACCAGGCGGCCCTGGAGGCGCTGCGCAAGCGCGTCGCCGAGGCCGGCGTCGAGTACATCTACTACCAGAGCGTCACCGTGACCGGCCGCGTCGTCGGCAAGGTCGTACCCGCCGACCAGTTGGTGCGCAACGCCGAGAAGGGCGTGCAGATGCACCGCACGGTGATGGCCGACTTCCAGGTCACCCGTGACGGCACCCTCCTCGGTGGCGGCGCCGAGGCCGCCGAGTTCACCGCCCTGCCCGACCTGGACACCTTCGCCGTCCTGCCCTGGGACACCTCCGTCGGCCGCTTCTTCTGCCGGCTGTACGAGCCCGAGCACCGTCCGGACAGCGGCGGCCAGCCGCTGGCCACCGACCCGCGCGGCAACCTCAGGCGGCTGCACGCGGCCTTCACCGAGCGCACCGGCCTGGAACTGCGCAGCGGCTGCGAGCCGGAGATGACCTGGACCGGCCCCGGGCTCGATGTCCACGCGCGCCCCGACTCCAGCCCCGCCTACCGCCTCGACCTGCTGGAACAGAGCCGCCCCATCTACCAGAAGGTGATCGGCTACGCCCGGGCGATGGGCTTCACGATGATCGAGGGCGACTACGAGGACCCCGGCCAGATCGAGCTGAACTGGATGTTCGACCACGCCGACCTCACCGCCGACCGGCTGATCACCTACCGGCAGATCTGCCGCCAGGTGGCGCGTGAACTCGGCATCAAGGCCAGCTTCATGCCGAAGCCCGCCACCGGGATGATGGGCAACGGCTGCCACCACAACATCAGTCTGTGGCGCGGCGAGGAGAACGTGCTCGCCGAACCCGGCCGCCGCGACCTGCACCTGACGGAACTGGGCCGGCACGCCCTCGGCGGCATCCTCACGCACGCCGCCGCCTCCATGGCCGTGATGGGCCCGACGGTCAACTCCTACAAGCGGTACTGGGACTCGGGCCAGTTCGCGCCCTCGCAGATCAACTGGGGCATGGACAACAAGACGTGCACGGTGCGGCTGTCGGCGAACGGCCGCCTGGAGGTCAAGCTCCCGGACGCGATGGTCAACCCCTACCTCTCGCACGCGATCCTCCTCGGCGCGGTGGCCGACGGGCTCGACAACCGGATCGACCCGGGCGAGCCGCAGCAGGGCTCCAGCTACGACACGCAGAGCCGCTTCGCCCGCCTGCCGCTGAACCTCGGGGAGGCGCTGGAGGTGTTCGCCGCCGACGAGGTCGTCAAGAAGGCCCTCGGCGCGGAGGCCCTCGGCCTGTACCACGCCTACAAGTCCGACGAGTGGGCCCGGTTCTGCGGCCACGTCACCGACTGGGAGCACATGATGTACGAGGAGGACACGCCGTGACCGGGGCGCAGAACCAGCAGGTGACCGCTCAGGCGCCCGCGGCGGCCCGGCCGCTGCGGCTGGCCTGCATCGACTCCGACGCCCCGCCGCTGTTCCTGCCGGACGACCCGGTGAAGGGGCGGCGCGGCTACGAACCGGCCGTGGGCGAGCTGCTGGCCGCCGAGCTGGGCCGCCCGCTGGAGTGGGTGTACCTGCCGTGGGCGGAGATGCTGCCCGCCGTGCGCGGCGGCACCGCGGACGCGGTGCTGTGCGGGCAGGGCATCACCGAGGCCCGGCGGGAACAGGTGGACTTCACCCGCCCCTACGCGGTGTTCCACGAGTCGGTGCTCGTGCGCCGCGGGGACCCCGTCGAGTCCGCGGGCGACCTGGCCGGGCGCCGGGTCGCCGCGATCGCCGGCAGCACCAACATGGCGCTGGCCGAGACGTTCGACGGGGCGGAGACGGTGCCGTTCGGCGGCGACTCCGACGACGTGTTCGGGGACATGCTGGCGGCGCTGAGGTCCGGCGAGGTCGACGCGGTCGTGGACGACGACGTGGTGTTCGTGCCGCTCGGTGAACACCCCGACTTCGAGCTCGCGTTCACCGTGGAGACCGGCAACCGGTGGGGCATCGGCGTGGCCAAGGACCGTCCGGAGGACCTCGCGGCGATCGACGCGGCCCTCGGCCGGATCGTCGCCGACGGGCGGCTCGCGGCGGCCTGGGCCGAGTGGATGCCGTCCCTGCCGTATCCCTTCGCGGCGGAAGGAGAACGGTGACCGTCCGTCCCGCGATCGCCGTGATCGGTCGCCGCGCCCGCAAGGTCTCCGGCCTGCGGTTCGCGGCGACCGTGGCGGCCGAGGCCGTGTGCGACGCGGTGTTCGAGGCCGGGGGTGAGCCGCTGGTGCTGCACGGCGGCCCCCGGCGGGCCCTGGACGGCCTGCCGGGGCGGCTCGCCGCGTTCGCCGGGGTGGTCGTGCCCGGCGGCTCGGACCTCGACCCGTCCCACTACGGGCAGCGTCCGCACCCGCGCACCGAACCCGACGACCCCGAGCAGGACCTGCTCGACCTCGCCGTGCTGCGCGCGGTCCTCGTCCTGGGCCTGCCGACGCTGGCCGTGTGCCGGGGCATGCAGGTCCTCAACGTGGTCTGCGGCGGCACGCTCGACCAGCACCTGGCCGAGACCGGCGTCGGCCATCTCGACGCCCTCCACGAGGTCACCGCCGAACCCGGTTCGCGGCTCGCCTCCGTGGTCGGCGACGCCCCGTTCAAGATCTCCTCGTACCACCACCAGGCCGTCGGCCGGCTCGGACGGGACCTGAAGGTGGTCGCGCGGGCGCCCGACGGCTGCGTGGAGGCGCTGGAGCACACCCGCGCCGACGTGCTGGCCGTGCAGTGGCACCCGGAGGACCTGGCCGGGGACTCCCCGCAGGACCGTGCCCTCTTCGCCGACCTCGTCGAACGCGCCGGAACCCGAAAGGAGCCCGCATGACCGCCACACCGGCCCCCCACGAGCAGGCCGTCCGGGACGGAGCGTCTCCCGCGGGCACGGACGAGGCCGCCCGCGCGGCGGCCACCCGCGCCGATCTGGAGAAACGCTTCGCCGGACTTGCCCTCCCCACCCGCATCCACCTCGACGGGCAGGACGCCGACGCGGTCGACGGGGCCACCTTCGACCGCGTCTCCCCCCGCGACGGCACGGTGATCGCCCGGGTCAGCGCCGGCGGCGAGAAGGACATCGACCGTGCGGTCGCCTCCGCACGGCGGGCCTTCGAGTCGGGCGTCTGGTCCGGGCGCCACCCCCGCGAGCGGCGGGCGGTGCTGCAGCGTCTGGCCCGGCTGATCGAGGAACACGCCGAGGAACTGGCGCTGCTGGAGAGCGTCGACATGGGCAAGCCGTACACGGACGCCCTGGCCGTCGACCTGCGGGTGACCCTGCAGTGCCTGGACTTCTACGCCGAGGCCGCCGACAAGCTGTACGACGAGGTGGCGCCCACCGCGCCCGGCACGCTCGCCACGATCACGCGCGAGCCGCTGGGTGTGGTGGGTGCCGTGGTGCCGTGGAACTTCCCGCTGATGATGGCGATGTGGAAGATCGCGCCCGCCCTCGCGGTCGGCAACGCCGTCGTCCTCAAGCCGGCCGAGCAGTCCCCGCTGACCGCACTGCGGGTGGCCCGGCTCGCCACCGAGGCGGGCCTGCCCGACGGCATCCTCAACGTGGTGCCCGGCTTCGGGCCCACCGCGGGCGCGGCCCTCGGCCGGCACCCCGACGTGGACGCCATCACCTTCACCGGTTCCGGCGAGGTCGGCCGGCTGTTCCTGCGGTACGCGGCGGACTCCAACCTCAAGCAGGTCTCGCTGGAACTCGGCGGCAAGTCCCCGCAGGTGGTCATGCCGGACGCGCCCGACCTGCGGGTGGTCGCGCGGGCCGTGGCGGGCGGCATCTTCTTCAACCAGGGGGAGGTGTGCTCCGCCGGGTCGCGGCTGCTGGTCCACCGGGACATCAAGGACGAGCTGCTGGAGCTGGTGCTGGAGGAGAGCCGGCGCACCGTGGTCGGCGACCCGCTCGACCCGCGCACCGACGTCGGCGCGCTGGTGGAGAGCGCCCACCTGGACCGCGTGCTCGGCCATCTGCGGGGCGCGGCGGAGGACGGTGCGCGACGGCTGCTCGGCGGCGAGCGGGTGCTTCGGGAGACCGGCGGCTACTACGTCGAGCCGACGGTGTTCGAGGCCGGGCCGGACATGCGGATCGCCCGCGAGGAGGTCTTCGGCCCGGTGCTGTCGGTGCTGTCCTTCGACGACGAGGAGGACGCGATCGCCCTCGCCAACGGCACCGACTACGGCCTGGCGGCGGCGGTGTGGACCCGTGACCTGTCCACCGCGCACCGGATGTCGCGCGCCCTGCGGGCGGGCACGGTGTGGGTGAACTGCTTCGACGAGAGCGACATCACGGTGCCCTTCGGAGGTTACGGGCAGTCCGGCTTCGGCCGGGACAAGTCGCTGCACGCGCTGGAGAAGTACACCCAGCTGAAGTCGACCTGGATCAAGCTGTGACCGGCACGGCGGAAGGAGGGAGCGTGGCGGCGGACGTCGTCGTGCACCGGCACGAGGTCGAGCCCGACGGCGGCGGCAGCGGGGGCGGCCCCCGGGTCGCGGTCCTGGTCTCGCTGAACTTCCCGGACCTGACCGGGCCGGTCGCCGACCTGGTGCGCCGCTTCACCCGCACGACGCTGACGACGCTGCGCGAACTGGGCGCCGGATACGAGCTGTTCGACACCTCCGACGCCGGGGCGCTGCCCGACCCGGCGTCGGTGGCCGGGCTCGACGGTGTGTTCCTGCTCGGCGGCGGCGACGTGGACGGCGCCCTGTACGGACACACCGGCCCGGTGCCCAACTCCTACGGCGTGGACCCGAAGGCGGACGCGTACGCGATCGCCGCGATCCGGGCGGCGGAGCGGGCGGGACGGCCGGTGTTCGGCATCTGCCGGGGGTCGCAGCTGGTCAATGTGGCGTTCGGCGGCACCCTCGTGCCCGACATCGAGGACTACCGGCTGCACCGGGGCGGCCCCGGCCGGCCGATGTTCCTCGACGAGCAGGTCACGGTCCTGGAGGGCACCCGGCTCGCGGCGATGACCGGCGAGCGCCGGCTGACCGTGCGGTCGGGCCACCACCAGGCCGTCGACCGGCCCGGCGACGGGCTGGTGGTCGCGGCCCGCGCCGACGACGGGGTGGTGGAGGGGGTGGAGCATCCGGACAAGTGGATCGTCGGCGTGCAGTGGCACCCGGAGGACCCTGACGGTTCCGACGAGCACCGGGTGCGCCTCTTCGACGCCTTCCTCACCGCCTGCCGGGGGCGGTGAGGAAGGCACTCCGTGCATCCGGATGCCACACCGGCCGGGGGCAGCCCGCTCGGGCCGCCCCCGGCGGGTGCCGTCTCCCGCCGGGGGGGAGCTGCGCCGGGCGCCGGGCGTCGCCGGACCGGGTCCGCCGGGGGCGGCCCGTGCCCCCTCCCCTACACCCGCCAGTAGCTGCGGCGCAGCAGCACCGCCAGGGGGACGATCTCGATGCGGCCGAGGAACATCAGCGCGACGAGGATCACCTTCGACAGCCCGCCCAGCGGCGCGTAGGAGCCGAACGGGCCCGTCTCGCCGAACGCCGGACCGACGTTGCCCAGGCAGGAGGCCGCCGCGCCGAGGGCGGTGAACGCGCCCGTTCCGGGTTCGGCGTCCAGGGCGAGTCCGAGCGTGCCGAGGGCGAAGACGAGCAGGTAGAGGACGGCGAAGGCGAGCACCGAGCGGAGGGCGGCACCGTCGACCACGCGGCCGCTGACCCGCACGGGGACGACGGCGTCCGGGTGGACGGCCCGGTCCAGTTCGCGGCGGGCGAAGCGGAACAGCACGAGGTGCCGGACCACCTTCACCGAGCCGCTCGCCGACCCCGCGCAGGCCCCGGCGAACATCAGCAGCAACAGGGTGAACGTGGCGAGCGTCCCCCACGTCGACCAGTCCAGGGTGGCGAAGCCGGTCGTGGTCGTCACCGACACCGTCTGGAACACCGCGTGCCGGACCCCGCCGAACCCGTCCACCAGCCCCTCCGCGAACAGTTCGGCGCCGAGGACGGCCGTGGCGACGGCGAGCAGGGCCAGGTACAGGCGCAGTTCGTCGTCGCGGGCCGCCGCCCGCACCTGGCGCAGCGCGGCCAGCCGGTACAGCCGCAGCAGGTTCACCCCGGCGACCGCCATCAGCCCGCACAGCACCCACTGCGTCACCGGCGCGAGCCCCCGGGCGGAGTCGGCGTCCGGGGTGAACCCGCCGAGGGACACGGCCGACGTCGCGTAGGAGAACGCGTCGAAGAGGCCCATCCGCCGGTCCAGGCCGGCCCAGCCGAGTGCGGCGAGGGCGAGGAAGCCGGCCGCCGTGACCGCCAGGTAGACCTTCCACAGCCGCTGGGCGGTCCCCCGGACGGTCGCGTCGAGCGACTCGACCGCGACCGGGCCCGGCAGTTCGGAACGCAGCAGCTCGCGGCCCCCGATCCGCAGCCGCGGCAGGACAGCCAGGGCGAGCACGATGATGCCCATGCCGCCCAGCCAGTGGGTGAGCTGACGCCAGAACAGCATGTCGGGTCCCAGCGCCTCCACGTCCCTCAGGACGGTCGCGCCGGTGGCGGTGAAGCCCGACATGGCCTCGAAGTAGGCGTCGAGCGGGTGGTCGAGCTGCGGCACCCGCCCGAGGACGTAGGGCAGCGCGCCGAAGGCGGGGACCAGCAGCCAGACGGCGACGACGACGAGGAAGCCCTCCCGGACACCCAAGGGGGGCCGCCTGCCGGTGAGCCGTTTGAGGAGCAGAGCCGTGACCGCGGTGGCCGCTCCGGCGGCGAGGAACGGCCACGGCGGCCGGCCCGTGCCCAGCGCGACGGCCGCGGGGGCGGTGAAGGCGAGGGCGAACCAGACCAGCAGGGCGCCGACGATGCCCAGCGCGGTCCGCACGTCCACCCCGGTCCGCGGCCGGGTCCGCGCCCGCCTCACAGGTCGCGCTCGAGGGCGAGGACGTGTTCGGGCTCGGTCAGGACGATCACCCGGTCCCCGGGCAGCAACGGGTCGCCGCCTTCGGGGAAGACCACCTCGCCGTCGCGGACGAGCGCGCCGACGCCCGCCCCGGGGAGCGTGTCGACCGGGCGGTGCGCGAACCGGCTGTCGGGGCGGACGGTGATGTCGAGCACCTCGAAGCGGTCGTCCTCCAGCATGGCGAGCTGGCGGGTGCGCCTGTCGAAGGTGAAGCGGGCCATCTTCTCGGCGGTCTCGTCGCCCGGGTCGATGGTCACGTCGACCCCGGCGGCCTCGAACACCTCGGCGGCGGCCGGGTCGTCGAGCACGGTGAGGGTCATGCCGACGCCGTGGACCTTGGCGAGCACCGCGGCGTGCAGGTTGCGGGAGTCGTCGCCGCCGGCCAGGACGGCCGCTCCGGCCGCGCCGATGCGCTCACGGCGCAGGAACTCCGGGTCGAGACCGCTGGCGTGGTAGACCCGCGCCCGGTCCAGGGCGGCGGCGGCCGCCTGCGCGCGGGCGGCGTCGTGCTCGATCAGCCGCACCCCGATGCCCTTGTCCAGCAGGACCCGGGCGATCGCCGTGCCCGCCCGGCCGGCCCCGAAGAGCGCGACGTCGCGGACCGGGCCGGCCCCGGACACCATGCGGCTCCAGGCGCGCGCCCCGGCCGGCGAGGCCATGACCACGACCAGGTCGCCGGGCCGTACGGACTCCGTCGCCGGGGATCCGACGACCGCGCCGTCCCGCACGACGGCGACCACCCGGGACGCCTCGGGGAGGTCCGCCTCGCCCAGGGGACGGCCGGCGAACGGGGGCGGGTCCGTGCCGGGGACGTGGACGCCGATCACGGCGACCTTGCCGTCGGCGAAGAAGTCCACGTGCCGGGCGCCGGGCACCTCCAGGACCCGGGCGACGGCCTGCGCGGTCTCGTGCGCCGTCGAGACGAGCAGGTCGACGTCGAGGTCGCCGGCGTGCCAGGCCGCCAGGTAGTCGGTGCCGGTGGCGCGGACGGCCGTGCGGGCCGACGACAGCCGGCGGGCGAGCATGGCGGTCACCAGGTTCACCTCGTCGCGCGAGGTGCAGGCCAGGACGAGTTCCGCGTCGGCGACCCCGGCCCGCAGCAGCGTCTCGCGCCGGGTGCCGCTGCCGTGGGTGACGCGCACGTCGTAGGCGTGCGAGAGGGCGTCCAGGCGCGCCCGGTCGACGTCGATCACCGTGCAGTCGTGTGTCTCGGCGAGCGACTTGACGACGGTGTGCCCGACCTGCCCCGCACCCACGACGATGACCCGCATACCGGCATCGTGGCACGCACACGGGCCCGCTGCGGCGACCGGCTCGCTCGGTGTCCGGGCCGGTCGCCGTGCGGCGGGGCCGGGCCGGGCACCGACGGTGCGGCCGGCCGCGTCCGTTTGACAGGCCGTGCACGGCTGCGAGTCTGGTAGGCGGGGGCGACGACCTCGTGAGGAGACCCGACATGGCACCGCGACCGGCATGGCGCTCCGCGGCACGGCAGCTTCCGCTCAGGCTCTCGACCGGCCTGTTCTTCCTGAACTCCGGTCTGGCCAAACGCGGAGCGGACGACGCCACCGCCGAGGGACTGCATCAGTTCGCGTCCGGCACCTACCCGGTCCTGGAGAAGTACAGCGCCGCACAGTTCACCCGGGTGCTGTCCGCGGGAGAGATCGCCATCGCGGGCGCCCTGCTCCTGCCCGTCGTCCCGGCGGCCGTGGCCGGGGGCGCGGTGACCGCGTTCGCGGCGGGCACGCTGGGGCTCTACCTGCGGACCCCGGGAATGCGGCAGGAGGACAGCCTGCGCCCCACCGAGCAGGGGGTTCCGCTGGCCAAGGACGTGTGGATCCTGGGGATCGGCCTCTCCCTCCTCGCCGAGGGTCTCCGCAGGCGCCGCTGCTGAGGCGGCGCGCCGTCGTCCTCCGGGGACGCGGATCCGCCGGGGGCCGTGCCCGCGGGCAGGGCCGCGGGGCCCGGGCGGGCGGGGCCGTCATTCCGGGACACGCCAGATGTTGTCGTAGGCGGCCTGTTCGACGAGCCGGCGCTGCCGTTCGGCCTCCAGTTCCTGGACGGCCTCCTCGGCGGCGCCCAGTACGCGCTCCACCGCGTAGTCGGTGACCTGCGGCCGGTCCCGGCCGTCGGGCCCGTCGGGCAGGCCGACGATCTCCGCCAGGGTCAGCAGAACGGGTTCGCGGGCGTCCCGGCGGTCCGACGCCGCGCGGCGGGCGGGCGAGTCGGTCAGGACCCGTTCCCCGTCGCGGAAGGGGCGCCCGCCCCGCCGTTCGAGCGTCCCGTCCGCCTCCAGGACGTCGAGATACGCCGCGGCCAGGCCCTCGCCGCGTCGCCACAGCCAGTCGTCGACGGGTTCGTACGGGTCGTCCGTCACGAACGCGGCGGCCGCCTCCTCCAGGAGGGGGTCCGCCGGTCCCGGCAGACGGCCGGGCACGATGCGTCCGCCGTCGAGGCGGGCCGCGGGCACCCGCAGCAGGTCGATCAGCTCGGCCGCCGCAAGGCCCAGGGACAGCTCGCCCTGCGTGACCGGTCCGCCGTCCTGGAGGGCGACGATCAGCAGGTCCTTCGGTGTGCTCATGAGGACACCCGGGGTCGCGGACGGAGTGCGTGCGGGCGCTGCGGCCCGGCTTGCTCAGGTCCTCCCAGCGTACCGGCGGCCGGGTCGCTCCTCAGCGCGCGTGGCTGTGGAAGCCGCGGCCCGACTTCTTGCCCAGCAGGCCCGCCTCGACCAGGCGGGACAGCAGCGGCGGCGGCGCGTACAGGGGCTCGGCGTACTCCTGGTGGAGGGCCTCGGCGACGGCCTTGACGACGTCGAGGCCGATGAGGTCCGCCAGCCGCAGCGGGCCCACCGGGTGGCCGCAGCCGAGGGTCATGCCCCGGTCGACGTCGTCGGCGGTGACCTGGCCGGACTCGACCATGCGGATCGCGCCGAGCAGGTAGGGGATGAGCAGGCCGTTGACCATGAACCCGGCGCGGTCGGGCACGTCGACGACGGTCTTGCCGAGGGGGCCGGTGAGCAGGGCCGCGGCGCGGGCGCGGGTGGTGTCGTCGGTGCGGAGCGCGCCGACCAGTTCGACGAGCGGCATGACGGGGACGGGGCTGAAGAAGTGGACGCCGACGACGCGCTCGGGGTGGCGGGTGGCGCCCGCGAGGCGGCTGACGGGGAGGGAGGAGGTGTTCGTGGCGAGGACGGCGTCCGTGTCCTTGAGGATGCCGTCGATCCGGGTGAACAGGGCGGTCTTGAGGTCCTCGCGCTCGGGGACGGCCTCGATGACGAAGTCGCGGTCGGCGAGCGCGTCGAGGTCGGCGGTCACCTCGATGCGGGCGAGGGCGGTGTCGAGGTCGGCGTCGGTGAGCCTGCCCTTCCGGACGCCCTGGCCGAGGGAGCCGCGGATGCGGTCGTGGGCGGCCGGTACGGCGCCGGGGCGGGCGACGACGACGCGGACGTCGAGGCCGGCCCGTGCGGTGACGTCGGCGATGCCGGCGCCCATGACGCCGCAGCCGACGACGCCGATCCGGGAGGGGGTTTCCATGGTCATGTCTGCTCCTGCCAGCGGATCAGGGTCGCTCCGATCGACATGCCGCCGCCGAATCCGGCCAGCAGCACCAGGTCGCCGTCGGCGAGGGCGCCGGAGCGGCGGGCGGCGTCGAGGGCGACCGGCACGGAGGCGCTGCCGATGTTGCCGTACTTCTCCAGGGTGCGGTGGGTGTGGACGTGGGACAGTCCGGCCCGTTCCACCAGGCGCCGCAGCAGCACGCCGTTGGGCTGGTGCGGCACGAGGTGGTCCACTCGTTCGGCGGGGACGCCGCTGCGCCGCAGCAGGCGGTGCAGGGCCGGGGGGACGTGGTCCATGACGAAGTCGCGCACGCCGCGTCCGTCCATGCGGAAGAAGTGGCCGCCCTCCTCCAGGAGTTGCGGGGTGAGGGGTCGGCGGCTGCCGCCGGCCTCGACGCGGATGAGGCCGTGCGCGTCGCCGCTGCTGGACAGTTCGGTGCCGAGGAAGCCGTGGCCGTCGCGGACGGGGCCGACGACGGCGGCGCCCGCGCCGTCGCCGAGGAGGACGGCGGTGCGGTGGTCCCCGTAGTCGAGGATGCGGGAGTAGACGTCGGCACCGACGACCAGCGCGTACCCGTCGGGGTGGGCGGCGAGCAGGCGGTGGGCCAGTTCGAGGCCGTAGACGAAGCCGCTGCACACCACGTTGATGTCGAGGCAGGCGGCGGCGTGCGCGCCGAGGGCGTGCTGCACGAGGTGGGCGGTGGGGGGCTGGGGCGAGTCGCCGGTGGAGGTCGACACGATCAGGTGGGTGAGGGCGCCGGCGGGGATCCCGGCGGCCTCCAGGGCCCGGGCGGCGGCACGGGCGGCGAGGTCGGAGGTGGCCTCTTCGGGGGCGGCGTACCGCCGGGTGACGATCTCGGTGCGTTCCTCGATCCACCCGGCGTCGATGCCGCACCATTCTGCGAGCTCCTTGTTGGTGACCTCCCGTTCGGGGAGGTGGGAGCCGGTGCCGACGATGCCGAGCGCGGTCATCGGGCCGCTCCCGCCGGTGCGGGGGCGGGGGCGGGGCGGCGCCAGGCGGTGAGGCGTTCCTCGCCGATGCGGGCGCGGAGGGCCGGGTCGGTGACGCCGAGTCCGTCCTCGGGTGCCAGGCAGCGGACGCCGACCTTGCCGAGGTGGCGGTTCTCCTGCACGAGCCGGGCGGCGTCCGCGACCTGTTCCAGCGGGTAGACGGTGCTGAGGACGGGCACCAGCCGGCCCTGCTCGAACAGGCGCAGGCACTCGGTCTGTTCCTGGAGGTTGGCGATGTGGCTGCCGACGACCCGTTTGAGGTTCATCCACAGGTAGCGGTTGTCGTACCGGTGCTCGTACCCGGTGCTGGATCCGCAGGTGACGACGGTGCCGCCGCGCCGGACGACGTGCACGGAGAGGCCGAAGGTGGAGCGGCCGACGTAGTCGAAGGCGATGTGCGGGTCCTCGCCGACCTCGGCGCGGATGGCGCGGCCGAGGCGGCGGCCCAGTTCGGCCGGGTCGGTGTCGCCGTCGGTGTCCAGGCCGATCTCCCGGCGGTCGATGACCACGTCGCAGCCCTGCCGGCGCAGGAAGTCGGCCTTCTCCGGGGAGCCGACGACACCGACGGCGATGCCGCCGCCGTTGCGGACCATCTGCACCGCGTAGGCGCCGAGTCCGCCGGTGGCACCCCAGACGAGGACCACGTCGCCCTGTTTCATCCGGGCGCCGTGCTCGCCGACGAGCATACGGTAGGCGGTGCCCGCGCACAGGGTGACGGAGGCGGCCTCCTCCCAGGTGAGGTGGGGCGGTTTGGCGACCAGCTGGGTGGCGCGGACGACGGTGTAGTGGGCCAGGCCGCCGAAGTTGGTCTCGTAGCCCCAGGCGCGCACGTGCCGGCCCATCATGCCGTCGTCGTGGGAGCCGGGGTCCTGGTCGTCGACGTAGGCGGGGCTGACCACCACGTGGTCGCCGGTGCGCCAGTGGCGCACGCCCGTGCCGACCCGGACGACGACTCCCGCGGCGTCGGAGCCCACGACCTGGTGGGGCAGGTCGTGGCGGGTGGTCCAGCCGCCCTGGCGGGCGAAGCGGCGCAGGGCGGTGAAGGTGGAGATGGGTTCGAACATCGCGGACCACACGGTGTTGAAGTTGATGGAGCTGGCCATCACCGCGACCACGACCTCGTCGGGGGCGGGTTCCGGCATGGCCACGTGCCCCACGTGGAGGGTCCGCCGTACGTCCTTGTCGCTCTCCCCGGCCATGACTGCGGCGTCGTCGGCCCGCAGGTGCCCGGCCAGGAACTCCTCGGGCAGGGGAATCCGTTCCAGTTCCTCGGGGGGCGCGCCGTTGAGCACGGCCTTGCTGAGCAGGTCCATGTGGGTTCCTCGCGATCGGCGTCGGGATCCCGCCGGCGGTCGGCGCCGGGCGGGGCCGTGGCGGCGGGCGGGCCGGGGTCGTC
>NZ_JAAGMD010000652.1 GCF_010548465.1 Streptomyces sp. SID14436
GCGGACCGGGAGGCCAGGGCGGCCTTGCCGATGGCGGTGGCGACGGTGCGGCGGCTGCCGACCCGCTGGGCGGCCACCTCGTCGGCCCAGCGTTCCGTCGTGTAGGCCACCGCGGTCTGCAGCGGGCGCAGGAACGGGTTCGCCTGCGCGGCCAGCCGCACGGTGAGCAGGAACCGGTGGTGGCCGTCGCACAGATGGGCCCGCTCGTGGGCGAAGAGGGCCCGGCGTTCGGCCGGGGCCAGGCGGCCCAGCAGGTCGGTGGTGACCACCACCCGCCCGCGGCGCCGCCCGGTGCCCGGCAGCGCGTACGCGTACGGGGTGCCGTCGGGGAGCACCGCCACCTCGGTGTCCGGCAGCCCGGCCAGCGCGCGGTGGGCCTGGCGGCGGGTGCGGACGTGGCGCCACAGGGACCGGGTGCAGACCAGCAGCACCGCGCACAGGGCGGGGATGGCCGCCTTGCCCACCACCTCGTCGTAGGGAACCGCCGCCCGCACCTCCGGGTCCGACCAGCCGTCGGGCAGCGGGTTGCCGGGGAGCTGCGCGGTGCCGACCACCATCACCAGGGCGAGGCAGACCGTGCTGCACACCGCCATCACCGCCGCGACGCCGGTCAGCATCCGGGTCGCGGTGCGCGGATGCAGATGCTGTTCGGCGAGGCGCGCGATCGGCCACGCGGTCAGCGGCAGCACCAGCGGCAGGAAGACGAACACCCCCATGAGGCTTCAGTCTTCCCCGTCGCTCCGCGGCTGATCCAGGAGTTCGCGCAGCAGCCGTTCGTCGTCCGGATCGAGGCCGGTGACGAAACTCGCCAGCACGGCCTCCCGGTCGGTCTCCGCGTCCAGCACCTTGCGCATCTTGTGCGCGGCCAGCCCGGCGTGGTCCGAGGCGGGCGTCCAGGCGAAGGACCGGCCGGCCCGCTCCCTGGTGACCGCGCCCTTGGCCAGCAGCCTGGTCAGGATCGTGATGACGGTCGTGTAGGCGAGGTCCCCGCCGAGCCGTTGCTGCACCCAGCCCGCCGTCGCCGGGCCGTCCGCCTCCCGCAAGGCCGACAGCACCAGCGCCTCGAGCTCGCCCTGTCCCCGCCGCCGGGGACGCTGCCCGTGGTCCGACACGGCCTGTCTCCCTTCCGCCGCTTTCCGTCCACCCGGCGGACATCGTATAGATGAGCGGACACCGTCAACTTCTCTACATTGCTGTAGATTCTACGGGCCCCCGGCCGCCCCCGCGGCTTCCGCAGCCCCGCCCGGCGCCACCCGGCAGCCGTCCGGTACCGGCCCACGAGAGGAACCGACCCATGTTCGGACTGAGCGAGTTCGCGATCATCCTCATCGTCGTCATCGCCCTCCTCGCCGCCAAGAAGCTGCCCGGCCTGGCCCGTTCGGCGGGCAAGTCGGCCCGCATCCTCAAGGCGGAGGCCCGGGCCGTCCGGGAGGCCGACGAGGGCCGGGGCGACGACCGGGGCACGGGGGCCGCGGGCCCCGGAGCCCAGGGGGACGGGCCGGGCCCGCGGGTGATCCGGGGCGAGACCGTGGCGCGGGACACCACCGGCACCGGCACCGGCGGTGTCGACGACGGGACGCACCGCGCCTGAGCGAGCCCGGGGCTCTCCCGGACGCCCCCCGGAAGCTGCTTCCGGGCGCTCCGCCTGCGTTCCCGGCAAGCTGGTCCTGAGCAGTCGGTCTCAGCCGGTCCACGCGTCGTCGTACGGTTCCGACGGCGGCGGCACCGGCCGGGACGCGGTGACCTTCACGTAGGGGACCGGGCCGTCGTTGACGGGGTCCTTCGTCCGGCGGGACGTGTAGGTGCCGGTGACCTCCAGCCAGCTGTCCGGCCGGAGCACCGGCGGGACGTTCCCGGTGAGCGCGATCTTGACCGGCTGGGCGTCGGCGGCGCAGCAGTTCAGGGTCATGCGGACCAGGTAGGGGGCGCCGTCGCGGCCCAGGGTCACGAAGCCGGTGATCCGCAGCGGGCGGTCGCGCAGGTGGCGGCCCTCGTCGTACACGGCCCGGGCCGCGTACTCGCCGACGCCCAGCCGGAGCGGGCCCCGGCCGTCGGGGACGTCGGGGAAACCGAAGGGCTTCTGCAGGGCCGTCCCGGTGTGGGCCGCGGTGTAGGAACCGAGGGCGGGCGGAGCCACCAGGATCAGGGCGAACAGCGGGAGCGCCAGCAGCCAGGAGACGCGGGGTTCGCGGTGACCGCCCCCGCCGCCGCTGCGGGGCTCCCCCTCACTGGACCCCTGGTCGGCGCGTTCCGGGTCGTCGGGTTCCCCGTGCTCCGGGGCCCTGTCCGTGGCCGCCGGGTCGCCGGCTCGCGTCCCCCGGCGCTCGTACCGGAGGGTGGCCGCCGCCGTCACGATCAGGACGGCTCCGGCGAGCAGGAGCAGCGGGCGCAGACCGGACTTGACGTAGCGCAGGTGCAGGTCGGTCAGGCCCGCGTGCAGAACCGTCGCGCCGAGGAGGAACAACAGGGCTGCCTGCGCCTGGCCGTTGAGACTCGGACGGCTCGGACGGCTCGGACGGCTCGGGCGGGCGGCACCGCGGGCCGGGTCCGCCGGCCGCCGCTCGTGCGGATCGGTCACAGCAGCACCGCTCCCGTCAGGACCGAGACGAGCACCGCGAGGGCGAAGGTCGCCGGGGCGAAGCGCAGGGCGAAGGCGCGGCCGAAGGTGCCCGCCTGCATGGCGAACAGTTTGAGGTCGATCATGGGGCCGACGACCAGGAAGGTCAGCCGGGCCGTCAGCGAGAACTGGGTCAGTGACGCCGCCACGAACGCGTCCGCCTCCGAGCAGATCGACAGCAGGACGGCGAGGGCGGCCAGGGCCAGCACCGACAGCACCGGGTTGCCGGCCGCCGCCCGCAGCCACTCGGCCGGGACCACCGCCTTCAGCGTCGCCGCCGCCATCGCGCCGATGACCAGGAACCCGCCCGCGTGCATCACGTCGTGACGTACCGAGCCCCAGAACGCGGCTCCCCGGCCGCGCCCCTCGTGGACCGAACGGGCGGGCGGGCGCAGCCAGTCGGTGCGGCCGAGGCGCTGCCACAGCCAGCCCATCGCGCACGCCACCAGCAGGCTCGCGACGAACCGGGCCAGGACCATCTCGGGGTTGCCGGGGAAGGCGACCGCGGTCGCCGTCAGGACGATCGGGTTGATCGCGGGCGCCGACAGCAGGAACGCCAGGGCCGCCGCCGGGGCCACTCCCCGGCGCACCAGCGCGCCCGCCACCGGTACGGACGCGCACTCGCAGCCGGGCAGCACCGCGCCCGCCGCGCCCGCGACCGGCACCGCCAGGGCGGGACGGTCCGGCAGGGCGCGCGCGAAGAAGGACGGCGGGACGAACACCGCGATCGCCGCGGACAGCAGCACGCCCAGCACCAGGAAGGGCAGGGCCTGGAGCATGACCGCCACGAACACCGTCATCCAGCTCTGCATCACCGGGGCGGCCAGCGCGCCGCGGATCGGGTCCTGGAACATCAGGGCCGTCAGCAGGGTCAGGGTGAGCAGCAGCGGGGCGTCGAGGCGGCGGGAGTCCTCGGTGTCCTGAGCGCGGCCGGGCTCCCCGGGGCGCTTCGGCGGGATCGCGTCGCCGGACTGCCGGGTGTCCCTCGGTGCTGACTTGGTGACGGCCACGGGCCGGGTACCTCCGGGTGCGCATGCCGGTTGTCGGCGGTCAGGGCTGTCGGTGGACGGGGATGTCGGTGGACGGGGACAGGGACTCGGCGGACAGGGGCGTCGGTGAACGTGGACAGGGACGTCGGTGGACAGGGGTAAAACAGGGCGCCGGGCCGGTTCCGGTGGGCGGGCCTGCCGGGACCGCGGGCGCCGCACCCGCTTCCCCCTGGGGTACGCGGCGCGGGGCCGTGGCGTTCAGGCCGGTACCGGCAGACCCGACGTGATCATGTCTGGAACCGCCCGCCGGAATGGGGCAGTCTCTTCCCCTGTGGTGAGCCTTCCGAATCAGGTGCTGCCGGGCGGCCCTTCAGCGCACATGGTGGTCTGCGGCGACGACGGCCTCGCCCACCGCCTCGCCGCCGAACTGCGGGGCGTGTACGGCGAACAGGTCACCCTGGTCGTACCGCCGTCCGGGAGGCAGGTGCGGCAGCCCGTCGTCGGGCGGGCCCGCGCGGCCTCCGCGGCCCTGCTGGACCGGGTCGTGAACGCCACCGTCAACCGGGGCGGCGGCAACGGGGGCACCGGCGGCGGCCCCGACGGCGCCCCGGACGAGCGCGAGGTGGAGGCCGCCGAACCCACGGAGAGCGTGCTGGCCGACGTCGGCGTGGACCGGGCCGCCGCGCTGGCCCTGGTGTACGACGACGACGAGACCAACATCCGGGCCGCCCTCACCGCCCGCCGCCTCAACCCGCGCCTGCGGCTCGTCCTGCGCCTGTACAACCGGCGGCTCGGCCGGCACATCGAGGAACTCCTCGACCAGGCCGCCGAGTTGGCGCTCGGCGTGGAGGAAGACGAACGGCCGGGCTGGATCGACGACAACTCCACCACCGTGCTCTCCGACGCGGACACCGCCGCGCCCGCGCTGGTCGCCACCGCCCTCGTCGGCACCAGCAAGGTCGTCGACGCGGACGGCCTGCTGCTGCGCGCGGTGGAGCGGCGGCCCCCGGCGGCGGGCGAGGTCGCCGACCCCGGCCTGTGCACGCTGGCGCTGCTGTCCGCGACGAGCAACGACCCGGCGGGTGCTGAGGGTTCGGAGGACAGCGGCGATCAGGGGCCGCAGCTGCTGCCCGACGCGGAGGCGGTGGCTGCGGCCACCGGACGCGGCACGGTGGTGCTGGAGCAGGTGTCCTACTCGGGGCCGCCGCTGCCGCCCGTGCGGGCCCGGGTGCCGCCCATCGCCTCGCTCTTCTCCCGGCGGCTGCGCTGGTCCTTAGCGGGCCTCGTCGCGGCCACCGTCGCCCTCGCCGTCACCCTGACCCTGGTGACCGAGGACGACCCGCTGCACGCCACCTACGTCACCCTGCTCGACCTGTTCGCGATCAACGAGCCCGCGCACAACGACTCCATGGGGCGGCAGATACTGCAACTGCTGTCCGGACTGGTCGGCTTACTCCTGCTGCCGGTGCTGCTGGCGGCCGTCCTGGAGGCCCTCGGCCTGTTCCGCAGCGCCTCGTCGCTGCGCAAGCCGCCCCGCGGGCTGAGCGGGCACGTGGTGCTGCTCGGGCTCGGCAAGATCGGCACCCGGGTGCTGACCCGGCTGCGCGAGCTGCACATCCCGGTGGTGTGCGTGGAGTCGGACCCCGACGCGCGGGGCATGTCGACGGCCATGCGGCTCAGGGTGCCGGTGGTGCTCGGCGACGTCACCCAGGAAGGTGTCCTGGAGGCCGCGAAGATCCACCGCGCGGACGCCCTGCTCGCGCTGACCAGCGTGGACACCACCAACCTGGAGGCCACCCTGTACGCCCGGTCGGTACGGCCCGACCTGCGGACGGTCCTGCGGCTGTACGACGACGACTTCGCCAAGGCCGTGTACCGCACGCTGCGGGCCGCGCACCCGGACGCCCTGACCCGCAGTCGCAGCGTGTCCCACCTGGCCGCGCCCGCGTTCGCCGGGGCGATGATGGGCCGGCAGATCCTCGGGGCGATCCCGGTGGAGCGGCGGGTGCTGCTGTTCGCGGCGATCGAGGTCGGCGGGCACCCGCAGCTGGAGGGGAAGACGGTCGGCGAGGCCTTCCGGGCCGGGGCATGGCGGGTGCTGGCCCTGGACACGGCCGCCTCCGAGCCGCCGGCCGGGGCGGGCACCCCCGCCGTGGCCGGGGCGCCCGCGGGGCCCGTCCAGCCGCCGACGGGCGCCGCGGCACGCGACTCGGGCCTGGTCTGGGACCTGCCGGACACGTATGTGCTCCGGCGCGAGGACCGGGTCGTCCTGGCGGCCACGCGACGAGGGCTCGCGGAGCTGCTGGGACGCCGGGGGCGGGAGCGGAGGAGGGTCTAGGCGGGCCGCCCGCAGCCCCCTCCCTCCCCTCCCCCCTCCCCCTCCTCCGTCCCCTCTCCCCCGTTCTCCGTTCTCCGTTCTCCGCGTCAGCGGCCGATGTGGCGTTCCGCGAAGTCCAGCTCCAGCCGGACCTGCTTGATCCGCTCGTCCACCACCAGGGAGCCGTGCCCCGCGTCGTAGCGGTAGACCTCGTGGACGGCCCCGCGGGCCTCCAGCCGCTTGACGTAGTTCTCGATCTGGCGGATGGGACAGCGCGGATCGTTGACCCCGGCGGAGATGTAGACGGGCGCCTTGACCTCGTCGACGTACGTGATCGGCGAGGACACCTCGAAGCGGTCCGGGACCTCCTCGGGGGTGCCGCCGAACAGCGTGCGGTCCATCGCCTTCAGCGCCTCCATCTCGTCGTGGTACGCCGTGACGTAGTCCGCGACCGGGACCGCCGCGATGCCCAGCGCCCAGGCGTCGGGCTGGGTGCCCAGGCCGAGCAGCGTGAGGTAGCCGCCCCAGGAGCCGCCGGTCAGGATCAGCCGGGCGGGGTCCGCGAGGCCCGAGGTGATCGCCCACTCGCGCACCGCGGCGATGTCCTCCAGCTCGATCAGACCCACCCGGTGCTTCAGGGCGTCGGTCCAGGCGCGCCCGTACCCGGTCGAACCCCGGTAGTTGACGCGGACCACCGCGTAGCCGTGGTCGATCCAGGCGGCCGGGCCGGCCGCGAAGGAGTCGCTGTCGTGCCAGGTCGGGCCGCCGTGGATGTCGAAGACGGTGGGGAGCGGGCCGGTCGCGCCCGCCGGCCGCTGCACCAGGGCGTGGATACGGCCGCCGGGGCCCTCCACCCACACGTCCTCCACCGGCACCGAACCGGGCGACTTCATCCCCGGCGGGTCCAGTACGACCCCGCCGGTCGTGGACCGGACGGCCGGCGGTTCGGCCGCCGACGACCACAGGTACTCCACGCTGCCGTCGGGGCGGACCGTGGCCCCCGAGATCCCGCCGCGCGGGGTGGGGATCTTCTCCAGCCGGCGTGCGGCGAGGTCGTAGCGGAACAGCTCGCCGCGCGCCTCGAAGCCGTGGGCGATCAGCAGACCCGAGCCGTCCGGGTACCACTCGGCGCTCACGTCGCCGGGCAGGTCCAGCGCCAGGTCGCTCTCCTCCCCGGTCGCCACGTCCCACACCAGGGGCTCCCAGCGGCCGCGGCGCTGGTGGCCGATGAGCAGCCGGGTGTCGCCGGCGACGGGGGCGAAGCCCAGCACGTCGAGGCCCAGCTCGCGGGTGCCGCCCTCGGTGTCGTCGAGCTCCGCGACCGTGCTGCCGTCGGGCCGCACCACGCGGAGCGCGGAGTGCATCGCGTCCCCGTGTTCGGTGTGCTCCACGGCGATCAGCGAGCCGTCGTGGGAGAGGTCACCGACGCCCGCCGACTCGCGGTGGCGGTAGATCTCCACCGGCTGCTCCCCGGTGCGCACCAGGTGGATGGTGGTGCCGTCCTCGTCCGTGGAGCGGCCGACGACCGCCGTGCGGCCGTCCCGGCCCAGGGCGAGACCCGCGGGGTAGGAGGGGTCGAGGCCCGGCGTGGCGAGCTCGTCCTCGCCGCCCTCGAAGCGCTGACGGCGCCAGACGCCGAACTCGTCGCCGTCCTTGTCGTCGAACCACCAGATCCACTCACCGTCCGGCGAGAGCACGCCGTCCGTGGTGCCGTTGGGCCGATGGGTCACCTGTCGTTGCTCACCGGTCGCCCGGTCCCAGGCATACAGCTCGTACGTCCCCGTCGCGTTGGACACGAACAGGGAGCGGTCGGGTGCGTCCTCCGCCCAGTCGGGGAGGGACACCCGGGGCGCCCGGAAGCGCTTCTCCCAGGCAGGCATGTCCTCGCCCTGTTGCACACGCTCGGTCTGGTCCGCTCGATTCGGCGCGTCGGACCCGTTGCTCTCAGTCATGGATCCATACTGCCCGTCCTTGCGGCCATCGCGCTCCCGAGGTCCCCAGCCTGTGGAAAACCTCGACCGGAACGTTCACCGGATGTCCCCGGATGACTCGGCGGGGACCGTTCCCGAAGGCCGTTGTCAGTGGCGGGGTGCAGACTGCCCGGCATGACCGATCTCCGAGAGACCGTCCAGCGGTTCTGGGCCACCGCCGAGGCCCGGGACTGGAGCGCGTTCGCCGCCACGCTGGCCGAGGACGTCGTCTACATCCTGCCCCAGACCAGGGAGCGGATCAGCGGCCGGGAGCGCTACGTCCGGTTCAACCGCGAGTATCCGGGCGACTGGCACCTGCGGATCGAGCGGATCGTCGCCGAGGGGGACCAGGTGGTCACCTGGGCGCGGTTCACGGTCGGTGAGGCGGAGATGCCCGCCCTTTCCTTCTTCACCGGGGACGGCTCGGGCCGCATATCCGCGATCACGGACTTCTGGCCGGAACCCTACGAGCCCCCGGCGGGCCGCGAGCACCTCACCGAGCGGTACTAGCAGTACTGGCGGAGAGGTACCAGGTGGGCGGGTGGCGGGGCGGGCACCGCCACCGCGGTGGCCCGTGACGGGTCGGGGCGGCGTGTACCCCGCGCACGGGGACGGGCCGCGGGCCCCGTACCGTTGAGGGCGTGTACCGGTTTCTGCTGACGCCCCGATGGTGGGGGATCAACGTCTTCGTGCTGCTCGCCATCCCCTTCTGCATCTACATGGGCTCGTGGCAGCTGGGCCGGTTCGAGGACCGGGTGGAGAGCCACGAGGGCGCCCGGGAGCAGGCGGAATCGGGCGCTCGCGAGGCCGCCGAGCCGCTGGACTCGCTGCTGCCCGTGACGAAGGCGACGTCCGGCAAGCAGGCCACCGCCAGCGGGCGCTACGACGAGCAGTTCCTCGTCCCCGACCGGGACCTGGACGGCCGGACCGGCACGTACGTGATGACGCTGCTGCGCACGGACTCCGGCCGGGCCCTGCCGGTGGTGCGCGGATGGCTGCCCGGATCGCCCGACCCGGCCTCCGTGCCCGCGCCGCCCGCCGGTGAGGTCACCGTGACCGGTGCGCTGCAGGCGTCCGAGACGCCCGGCAGCAACGGCGTCAGCACGCGCGGCGGCCTGCCCGAGGGGCAGACCGGTGCG
This sequence comes from Streptomyces sp. SID14436, assembly GCF_010548465.1. Classification (GTDB taxonomy): domain Bacteria; phylum Actinomycetota; class Actinomycetes; order Streptomycetales; family Streptomycetaceae; genus Streptomyces. Next base: position 9,033 of record NZ_JAAGMD010000652.1, read on the forward strand.
ATCAGCGCGGCCTCGCTGGTGAACCTCGTGCCGTATGACGTGTACGACGCCTGGATCACGCTCAACCGCGGGGACTCCGGGATGACGGCGGTGCCCGCGAGGGCGCCGAGCGGCACCGGACTGGACCTGAAGGCGTTCCAGAACCTCGGCTACACCGCCGAGTGGTTCGCCTTCGTGGGCTTCGTGATCTTCATGTGGTTCCGGCTGCTGCGCCGGGAGCTGGAGTTCGCCCGGGACGCCGAGCTGGGCCTGCTCCCGGACGGGGACGACGGCGGGCGCGCGGGCCAGGGCGAGGGCCAGGACCCGGACGCGGACCGGTCCGAGGAGCCGGACGCGTCCGGGGAGCCGGAGGACGCACGGGAGCACGAGCAGGAGCGCGAGCGGCCCAGCCCCTCAGGGGTGTGAGGGGGCGGCCCTTCGGGGGGTGAGAGACGCCGGGCCCGTGTGCACGGGCCCGCCGCTCCGCTGTCGGGCGGCCGTCAGGAGGCCGTCAGCACGCCCGTCCAGTAGACGGTGCCCGCGCAGGCGTTGGCCACCGTCGCGCTGGCCGCACCGGTCCCCGTCGCCGCCGTGTACGTCACCGTGACACTGCCCTCGACGGTGCCGTCACCGCGCAGGGTCTGCGGGGAGGCGCCGCCGTCCCCGCCGCCGCCCGTGGTGGCACCGGTGGTGGTCGTGCCCCCGCTGGGCGTCGGGTCGGGCGAGGGGCCGCCGGTTCCGCCGCCTGTGCCGCCGCCGGTGGTCGGGCAGGTCTCGCTCGGCACCCACGCGAACTTCACCTCGTAGGCCGCGCCCGGCTTGAGCAGCAGCCCCGAGGCGGCTTCCAGGGACGGGTCGGGCAGTCCGGCCGCCGCGTCGCCCGGCGCGTGCCGCATGGTGCCGACCTTGGCCGGGTCGGCGGCGCCCTGCGTGGCCACGCTGATCGCGCCCGGCGCGCCGACCGTGCAGGCGTCCCCCGAGCCGTTGGTCACCCGGAACGCGCCGTACACGGTGCCCGTGGAGTCGGGTGCCGCGGTGCTCGCGACGGCGGCACCGAGGTGGTCCGCGGTGCACGCGGGGGCGCCGGTGTCGGCGCTGGACGAGGGGCCGGTGCCCTCCGTCGCGCCGGCGCCGGTGCTGTCGCCGGTGCCCTCGTCCTTGCCCTTCTCGCCTCCCTTGCCGGTGCCCTCGATCTCGTCGGAGGAGCCTCCGGCGGTGCTCGCGCCGTTGTCCGGGCCCTTGCCCTGGCTGGTTCCGCCCTGTGCCTGCGAGGCGTGGCCGACGGCGGACGGGTTGGCGTCGGAGCCGGAGGAGGTGGACACGTGCACGACGGCGGGGACGGCGGTGCCGACGAAGAGCGCGGCGGCCGCCATGCCGACCAGTGCCTGCCGCTTGCGGGCCCGGCGGGCCGGGACGGCCCGGCGCAGGTAGTCCAGGGTTCCGTCGCTGGGCTCCACCTCGCGCACCGCCCGGTGCAGCAGGTCACGCAGGGCGCGTTCGTCCGCGCCCAGTTCTCCAGCGCTGCCCGGGTCCCCGGAGCCCGCCGCCCCCTCGGAGCCCGCCGCCCCCTCGGAGCCCGCCGCCCCCTCGGCGCTCGTGGCGCCCTCATCGTCCGCAGAGCCGCCGACGATCCCGGGGCCGCCGACGCTCACAGAGCCCTCGACGCTCACGGGCTCCCCGGAACGCGGACTCGCCGGCTCCACCGGGCTCCCGGAGCCGCTGGAGTCACTGAGGTCGCTGGAGTCACTGGGGTCGCTGGAGTCACTGGGGTCGCTAAGGCTGCCGCCGTTCTCCCTCTCCGGTTCCTTCCCCGGGCCGGACCCGTCCGGACGTGCGGGATCCTCGGCGGGCCGGTCGCCGCCGCTCGGGCGGTCGTGGTCGTGCATGCCCTGGCCGTCGCTCATGCCGGCGCCTCCATGGCCACCCGCAGCGCCGCGATGCCGCGCGAGCCGTACGCCTTCACGGAGCCCAGCGATATGCCGAGCGACTCGGCGACCTGGGCCTCCGTCATGTCGGCGAAGTAGCGCAGCACCAGCACCTCGCGCTGGCGGCGCTGCAGGCCCTTCATGGCCTGGATGAGGGAGTCCCGCTCCAGCTGGTCGTAGGCGCCTTCCTCCGCGCTCGCCATATCGGGCATGGGCTTGGACAGCAGCTTCAGGCCGAGGATGCGGCGGCGCAGGGCCGAGCGGGAGAGATTGACGACCGTCTGCCGCAGGTACGCCAGGGTCTTCTCCGGGTCGCGGACACGTTTGCGCGCCGAGTGCACGCGGATGAACGCCTCCTGGACGACGTCCTCGCAGGAGGCGGTGTCGTCGAGGAGGAGCGCGGCGAGGCCCAGCAGGGAGCGGTAGTGGGCGCGGTAGGTCTCGGTGAGGTGGTCGACGGTGGTACCGGCCGCGACGGCCTCGTCGGTGCCGTCGCGCTGATCGGGTATGCGGACCGGCCGCGCTGCGGGCATGGGCGCGATCACCGGCATGCCACCGGGCACGCCGGCCAGTCGCGGTCGGAGAGCCTGGCGGGGGGAACGGGGACGGAGAGCCGCACCGCGCGCCGCTGTGAAGTCGAGTACCTCAGCCACGCCAGTTGGACACGCTTCCCCCCGTAAGGGTTGTACGTGCCGGGCATCACTTTTGCGCCGACCGCCGTGGAGGGTGGCACGCCGGGCGCCCCGGCCGTGGGCCCGGCCGACCGCGCTCCGGGTGCCACCGCCTCGGCTCCGTTGGCGCGACCCGCCGCGTCCGACCACGCACTCCATGACCTCATGCGTCCCGCTCTTCCCCTGTGTCCCATATGAACGGGCGTCCCCACGCCCGGTTCCAGACGTCCCCACGTCTGAAAGACCGCGTCCCCACGCACCGGAGAGGGTGACCGCAAAGACGCTCCCCGCCCGCCGCTCGGTTGCGGCGGGCGGGGATGTCGGTCCTCGGGTTCCCATCCTCGGTTCCCGGACCGGCCGGTTCAAGTGATCGGGACCATCAACCCGGTCCACTCGACTGACACAGATCCTACAAACGAAACCGCCCGGAACCAGGGGGTTTCACGCTCCGTCAGGTCTCGGCCGCGACCAGTTCGGCGATCTGCGCCGTGTTGAGCGCGGAGCCCTTGCGCAGGTTGTCCCCGCAGACGAAGAGTTCGAGCGCCGTCGGATCGTCCAGGGCGCGGCGCACCCGCCCGACCCACGTCGGGTCGGTGCCGACGACGTCCGCGGGCGTCGGAAACTCGCCCGCGGCCGGGTTGTCGAACAGCACCACGCCGGGGGCGGTCGCGAGGATCTCGCGGGCCCGGTCCACCGTGACCTCGTCCTCGAAGCGGGCGTGCACGGTGAGGGAGTGCGTGGTGACGACCGGGACCCGCACGCAGGTCACGGCGACCGGCAGCCGGGGCAGGCCGAGGATCTTGCGGGACTCGTCGCGGACCTTCATCTCCTCCGACGACCAGCCGTCCTCCCGCAGGGAGCCGGCCCACGGCACGACGTTGAGCGCGACGGGTTCCGCGAACGGCCCGGTGTTGTCGCCCACGGCCCGCCGCACGTCGCCCGGGCTGGTGCCGAGCTCCGTCCCGGCGACCAGGGACAGTTGCTCGCGCAGGGTGCGGACGCCCGCGTGCCCGGCCCCGGAGACCGCCTGGTACGAGGAGACCACCAGCTCCCGCAGGCCGAACTCGGCGTGCAGCGCGCCCAGCGCGACGATCATCGACAGGGTGGTGCAGTTGGGGTTGGCGATGATGCCTCGCGACCGCATCCGGGCGGCGTGCGGGTTGACCTCCGGGACGACCAGCGGCACCTCGGGGTCCATCCGGAAGGCGCCGGAGTTGTCGATCACCACCGCGCCGCGGGCGGCGGCGAGGGGGGCCCACTGCGCGGACACCTCGTCGGGGACGTCGAACAGCGCGACGTCGACCCCGTCGAAGGCCTCCTCGGTGAGGGCCACGACCTCGACCTCCTCACCGCGCACGGCCAGCTTGCGGCCGGCCGAGCGCGAGGAGGCGATCAGGCGGATCTCCCCCCAGATGTCCGCCCGCTGGGACAGGATCTGGAGCAGGACCGTGCCGACGGCGCCGGTCGCTCCCACGACCGCGAGCGTCGGCCGTCCGGAGCGGCCGGACCCGGTGGAGGCGGCCATCAGCGGCCGGTGCCCCCGTAGACGACGGCCTCGTCGCTGTCGGAGTCCAGTCCGAAGGCGGAGTGCACGGCGCGGACGGCCTCGTCGACGTCGTCCTTGCGGGTGACCACCGAGATGCGGATCTCGGAGGTCGAGATCAGCTCGATGTTGACGCCGGCGTCGCTGAGCGCGGTGAAGAAGTCGGCGGTGACGCCCGGGTTGGTCTTCATGCCCGCGCCGACCAGCGAGATCTTGCCGATCTGGTCGTCGTAGCGAAGGGAGTCGAAGCCGATGGTGCCCTTGTTCTTCTCCAGGGCGTCGATGGCCTTGCGGCCCTCGCTCTTGGGGAGCGTGAAGGAGATGTCCGTCAGTCCGGTGGACGCGGCGGACACGTTCTGCACGACCATGTCGATGTTGATCTCGGCGTCGGCGATCGTGCGGAAGATCGAGGCCGCCTCGCCCGGCTTGTCCGGCACACCGACGACCGTGACCTTGGCCTCGGAGGTGTCGTGTGCGACACCGGAGATGAGAGCCTGCTCCACCTTCTTGTCCCCTTGCTTGATCGGCTCGCTGCTGACCCACGTGCCCTGGAGTCCGCTGAACGACGAGCGGACGTGGATCGGGATGTTGTACCGGCGGGCGTACTCCACGCAGCGGTGGAGCAGCACCTTGGAACCGGAGGCCGCCAGTTCGAGCATGTCCTCGAACGAGATCCAGTCGATCTTCTTGGCCTTGGTCACCACGCGCGGGTCGGCGGTGAACACGCCGTCCACGTCGGTGTAGATCTCGCACACCTCGGCGTCGAGCGCCGCGGCGAGGGCGACAGCGGTGGTGTCGGAGCCTCCCCGGCCGAGCGTGGTGATGTTCTTGCCCTGCTGGCTGACGCCCTGGAACCCGGCGACGATGGCGATGTTGCCCTCGTCCACCGAGGCCTGGATGCGGCCGGGTGTCACATCGATGATGCGGGCTTTGTTGTGGACGGCGTCGGTGATGACACCTGCCTGGCTGCCGGTGAAGCTCTGGGCGTTGTGGCCCAGGTTCTTGATCGCCATGGCCAGCAGGGCCATGGAGATCCGCTCTCCGGCGGTCAGCAGCATGTCGAGCTCGCGCCCGGCAGGAATGGGGGATACCTGCTCGGCGAGATCGATCAACTCGTCCGTCGTGTCGCCCATCGCGGAAACCACGACGACCACCTGGTGGCCGTTCTTCTTGGCTTCCACGACCCTCTTGGCGACGCGCTTGATGCCTTCGGCATCGGCTACGGAGGAGCCTCCGTACTTCTGCACGACAAGGCCCACGTGCGCTCCTCGCTCAGTCCGTTGTTGTCCCACGATGTACACACATGTGTGTGATGCGTGGCGGGCTCATTCTATCGAGCGTCCGAAAATCCCCTCGGCGATATCGCATGGTGAGACCTCCGGACGCCCGCGCAGGGGGGCTCATGCCCAGCCCGGCGCGGAGCACTCGGAAAAGCGACCTGCGTCACATGCGGGAGGCGGTTCGTGAAGGCCCGGGCGGGACCCGGCGCGTGGCTATCTGACCGGTGAGCGCAGGCCCAGCGGCTCCGCGATCTCCTCCGTCATCACCTTGCCCGCCTCGAACTCCAGGGTGTCGTCGCCCATGCCCTGGTCGGTGTCGAGGCCGTCGAGTGCGGCGAGGGGCTGGTTGAGGCGGACGTGGGCGACGACCGACTGCAGGGCGCGCAGGGTCGCGGACGCCGTGGGGCCCCAGTTGGAGAAGTAGGAGAACTGCCACCACCACAGGGCCTCGGTGGTGCGGCCCGCGCGGTAGTGGACCATGCCGTGCCGCAGGTCGGTGATGACGTCCGTGAGGTCGTCGGAGATCCGGGCGGGCACGGGCGCCGTGCGGGGCTCGTAGGGGTCGAAGACCTCGGAGTAGACGTCGATGGGGTCCAGCATGCGCGCGAGGTTCTCGCGGAGTTCGTCCACGTCCGGCTCGGGGCCGGGGTCGGGCTCGTAGCGCTCGTCGGGGACGATGTCCTCGTGGGCGCCGAGCCGGCCGCCGGCCAGCATCAGCTGGGAGACCTCCAGCAGCAGGAACGGCACCGCCGAGTCGGGCTCGTCGCCCTTGGCGACCTCGGTGACGGCGACGAGGAAGCTCTCGATCTGATCCGCGATCTGGACGGCGAAGTCGTCCGGATCCTGGTCCGTGACGTGCAGCGTGGCATCAGACATCTAGGAGTCGTCTCCCCTCGAAGGCGCGGCCGAGGGTCACCTCGTCCGCGTATTCCAGGTCGCCGCCCACCGGGAGGCCGCTGGCCAGGCGGGTGACCTTCAGGCCCATGGGCTTGATCATGCGGGCGAGGTACGTCGCCGTGGCCTCGCCCTCCAGGTTGGGGTCCGTGGCCAGGATCAGCTCGGTGACGGTGCCGTCGGCCAGGCGGGCCAGGAGCTCCCTGATGCGCAGGTCGTCGGGGCCCACGCCGTCGATGGGGCTGATCGCCCCACCGAGCACGTGGTAGCGGCCGCGGAACTCGCGGGTGCGCTCGATCGCCACGACGTCCTTGGGCTCCTCCACGACACAGATGACCGCCGGGTCGCGGCGGGTGTCGCGGCAGATGCCGCAGAACTCCTCCTGCGCGACGTTGCCGCAGGTCGCGCAGAAGCGGACCTTGGCCTTGACCTCCATCAGCGCGTGGGCGAGACGGCGGACGTCGGTCGGTTCGGCCTGGAGGATGTGGAAGGCGATCCGCTGGGCGCTCTTGGGACCGACGCCGGGCAGCCTGCCCAACTCGTCGATGAGGTCCTGTACCACGCCTTCGTACAACGGACTGCCGTCCTTCCTGGGGTCACGTCACTAGGTACCGTAGAGGTCCGCGGGCTGTCTTAGAAGGGCAGTCCGGGGATGCCGCCGCCGCCCAGGCCCTGGGCCAGCGGGCCCAGCTTCTGCTGCTGCAGGTTCTGGGCGTTCTCGTTGGCCGCGTGGACGGCCGCGAGGATCAGGTCGGCGAGGGTCTCGGTGTCCTCCGGGTCCACCGCCTTGGGGTCGATCTGCAGGGCCCGCAGTTCACCGGAGCCGGTGACGGTGGCCTTCACGAGCCCGCCGCCCGCCTGGCCCTCGACCTCCGTGCGGGCCAGTTCCTCCTGGGCCTTGGCGAGGTCCTGCTGCATCTTCTGGGCCTGCTGCAGCAGCTGCTGCATGTTGGGCTGGCCACCACCGGGGATCACGATTCAGCTCCTTGTGGTCGGTCGGCCGGGCCGCAGGCCGGTCGGGCCGTCGGTCCGGCGTGCTGTCGGGCGTTCCTGCCGTTCGGCACGAGCCTACGTGGTCGCGGCAGCCGTCGCCCCAGCACTCTTTCGAGTGAGTCCCGCGGGGCGCCTATACCTGATCACGGCCATCTTCCGGGCGGAAAAGGCGCCGAACCCGCCACTGGGCCACCCATTGGGCGGTAGGAAGGGTCCCGGCAGGTCGCGGATCAGTCACGGTCAGTAGGGAGTACCGGGTGGGTCAGCCGGAGATGCAGCCCGAGGGACGGCCTCAGGACCGGCACGGCGAGGGGGCCGCACCGCGGCCGGGTGATCTGACCGGGCGGGTCTTCCCGCTCGGGGACTGGGGCGAACCGGCGGCCCGGCTGGACGAGTTGTACCGGTGGGTCGAGCGGGGGGCGCTGGACACGGCCGGCTGGTATCTCACCGACCGGATGTGGAAGCGGCGCTGCGGGCAGCTGCTGCGCGCCGGGACGGTGGTGGGCGCGGTGACGGGGGCGGCGCTGCCGCTGCTGGACCTGGCCGGGGCGTTCGGCGGGGTGGCCCCCTGGGGGTACCTGGCGCTGCTGGTGGCGGTGGCGTGCGTGGCCGCGGACCGGTACTTCGGGGTGACGTCCGGCTGGATGCGGGACCTGGCGACGGCCCAGGCGGTGCACCGCCGGCTGCAGGCCCTCCAGTTCGACTGGGCGTCGGAGTGCGTCCGTGAGGTGCTGGGCCCGGCGGAGGGCACGGCGAGCGAGGCGGCCGAGCGGTGCCTGTCGGTGCTGCGGAGGTTCTCCGAGGACGTCGCGGAGCTGGTGCGGGTGGAGACGGCCGACTGGATGGTGGAGTTCCGCACCGGGGGCGCTCCGCTGGGCGTGCAGGGGGCGGTGTCCGGCCCGGGCCGTCCGGAGCCGGTGGTGCCGCACGGCCGGTTCTCCACCCCGCCCGGGTCGGCCCGCCCGAACATGCCGCGGCAGCGCCCGCCGGAGCCGCGGTAGCGCCTCCGGCGGGCACTGTGCCCCTGGCCGCCGGCCGTCGACCCGCACCGCGGCGATGCGTCCGGGGTCAGCGAGGCCCAGCAGGGTGCGGGCGTCGCGTCGTCCCCGGCGGGCGGGAGTCACGGACGGGCCGGGGCGTCGCGTGTCCCCGGCGGGTGGGAGTCACGGACGGGCCGGGGCGCCCGGCCCGTCCGGGTACGGGTATCCGGACCTCGGCCCCGCCGGGGCATACGTGCATCTGGCCCCCCACCTGCTGGGATACGGGCGTCGAACCCTCGCCCCCGCCGGGCACGGGCATCCGAACCCCTGCCCGCCGGGCACGGGCATCTGGCCCCCGCCTGCCGGGATACGGGCATCCGAACCCTCGCCCCGCCAGGCGCGGGCATCCGAACCCCTGCCCGCCGGGCACGGGCATCTGGCCCCCGCCTGCCGGGATACGGGCATCGACCCCTCGGCCGCCCCGCCGGGCACGGGCATCCGAACCCGGCCTACCGAGTACGGGCATCGATCCCTCGGCCGCCCCGCCGGGTACGGGCGTCGAACCCTCGCCCCGCCGGGCACGGGCATCCGAACCCCTGCCCGCCGGGCACGGGCATCCGGACCCCGGCCCCCAAACCCTCCCCCCGCTCGCTCCCGCGCGGACGCGCTCAGTCCCGCGTGTACGTGAGCTGTTCGCCGCTGCTGGTGTTCACGCGCTGGAGGGTGTCGCCGGGCAGCAGCCGGACCTGGGTCGCGGCGCCCGGGGTGCAGGCGCTGCGCGGCCGGCCGCTGGTCACGCTCGACGGCCCTAGCTGCAGCCCGCCGGAGTCGGAGGCGGAGGTCAGCCGGGCCTCGAACACGCAGCGGTAGGTGCCGTTGCCCGTGGGCCCCTCGGCGAGGAGGGACATGACCGTGTCGCCGACCCCGCCCTGCTGGATGGTCAGCCGGCGGGAGTGCACCCCGCTCGCGTTGTCGATGGTCGCGGACCAGCTGCCCAGGTAGTCGGCCGGGACGGTGCCGTCGGGCGCCGTCGTGGTGCCGGGCCCGTCCGTGCCGGGCTGCTTGCCGTCGGACGGGGTGGCGCCGGAGTCCCCCTGGGCGGCGTCGCCGGAGGCGGACGGTGAGGCGGACGGGCCGCCGCCGGCGCCGGTGTCGCCGTTGCTCATCAGGGCGTACACGGTGCCGCCCGCGGCGAGCGCGACGACCAGGGCGATGACGACCAGCAGCGCGGTGGACCGCGCGTCGCGGCGCGGGTCCCGGGGCGGGCCGTAGGGAGGGGTCCCGGTGAAGGGCGGCGGGCCGTAGGGCGGGGTGGCGCCGGC
>NZ_JAAGMD010000095.1 GCF_010548465.1 Streptomyces sp. SID14436
ATGGAGAACATCAGCATGAGCAAGCGGAACAGCCAGGCGGCGAAGACGGCGGCCCGGGAGCGCCTGCGCGCGGAGCGCGAGCGCGAGGCGAAGCGGGCGAAGGTCAGGCGGCAGATCATCGTCGCCTGCTCGGTGGTCGGCGTCCTGGCGATAGCCGGCGGCGTCGGGTACGCCATCGTCCAGGCCAACAAGCCGGGCGCGTGGGAGGCGGCGTCGGAGGCGAAGGTCGTCGCCCCGGCGAACACCACGGGCAAGAACGGCACGACCGTCGTCATCGGCAAGGACAGCGCGAAGAAGACCCTGAAGCTGTACGAGGACCCGCGCTGCCCGATCTGCGCCACCTTCGAGCAGTCGGTGGGCCCGACCCTCCTGGAGGACTACGAGGCGGGCAAGTACAAGATCCAGTTCATCGGCGGCACCTTCCTGGACGGCGACGGCCGCAAGGGCGACCGCATGGAGGTCGGTTCCTACGGGGAGGGCTCCAAGAACGCGATGAGCGCCCTGGGCGCGGCGCTGAACGTGAGCCCGGAGGCCTTCCTGGAGTTCAAGGAGGCCCTGTACTCCGCGGAGTTCCACCCCGAGGAGTCCCAGGACAAGTTCAAGGACGACGACTACCTCATCGAGATCGCCGACTCGACCGACGCCCTGAAGAACAACAAGAAGTTCCAGGACGCGGTGAAGAACGGCACGTTCGACGCCTGGGCGCTGGCGATGTCCTACGCCTTCAACACCAACAAGGACGACGTGAAGGGCACGCCGAGCCTGGTGATGGACGGCAAGAAGCTCACGGGCGCCGACGGCAAGAACACCCCGATGAGCCCCGAGGACTTCCGCGCGGCCGTGGACAAGGCCCTCAAGGGCTGACGCCGGCCGCCGCCTCCCCGCGGGGCCGGCCGGGAGGCGGTGCGGGTCCTCCCGGGGACCGCTGCGCGAAGAGTGGGCGAACTTTGGCGAGTTCGCCCACTCCGGCGTGTACCTGTCAGTAACCTGATCGGCTGTGACCAGTCGATACAGATCATCCGAGAACGGCGTCCCGGCCACCGCCGACGCCAACTCCCCGTCCCCGCGCAGACGCACGGTGGTGAAGGCGGCCGCCGCCACCGCGGTGCTCGCCGCGCCGCTCGCCGGGGCCCTGCCGGCCAGGGCCGTCACCACGGACGCGCCGGCCTTCCTGCACGGCGTGGCCTCCGGCGACCCGCTGCCGGACGGCGTCCTGCTGTGGACGCGCGTGACGCCGACGCCCGAGGCGATACCCGGGTCCGGCGTCGGGCCGGACACCGAGGTCAGCTGGACCGTCGCCCGGGACAGCGCGTTCACCGACGTCGTCGCGCGGGGGTCCACCCGCGCCACCGCCGCGTCCGACCACACCGTGAAGGCCGACATCCGCGGCCTGCGGCCCGCCACCGACTACTGGTTCCGCTTCTCCGCCGGCGGCACCGACTCCCCCGTCGCGCGCACCCGTACCGCGCCCGCCGCCGACGCCGCCGTGACCGGGCTGCGCTTCGGCGTGGTGTCCTGCTCCAACTACGAGGCGGGCCACTTCTCGGCCTACCGCCACCTCGCGGCCCGCGGCGACCTCGACGCCTGGCTGCACCTGGGCGACTACATCTACGAGTACGGCACCGGCGCGTACGGCAACCGCGGCCGGGCGGTGCGCACGCAGGCCCCCGCCCACGAGATCGTCACCCTCGCCGACTACCGCGTGCGGCACGCCCACTACAAGACCGACCCGGACCTGCAGGCGCTGCACGCCAAGGCTCCGGTCGTGGCGATCTGGGACGACCACGAGTTCGCCAACGACACCTGGTCCGGCGGCGCCGAGAACCACACCGAGGGGGCCGAGGGCGCCTGGGCCGCGCGCCAGGCCGCCGCCAAGCAGGCCTACTTCGAGTGGATGCCGGTGCGTCCCGCGCTCGCCGGCACCACCTACCGGCGCCTGCGCTTCGGCAAGCTGGCCGACCTGTCGCTGCTGGACCTGCGCTCGTTCCGCGACCAGCAGGCCGGCATCGGCAAGGGCGAGGTCGACGACCCGGACCGCACCCTCACCGGCCGCGCCCAGCTTGACTGGCTGAAGGCGGGCCTGAGCACCTCGGACACCACCTGGCGGCTGGTCGGCACCTCGGTGATGATCTCCCCGTTCGCGGTCGGGGCGCTGCCCGCGAGCCTGCTGAAGCCGCTCGCCAAGCTGCTGGGCCTGCCGCAGGAGGGCATCGCCCTCAACACCGACCAGTGGGACGGCTACACCGACGACCGGCGCGAGCTGCTCGCCCACCTGCGCGCGAACGGCATCCGCAACACCGTCTTCCTCACCGGCGACATCCACATGGCGTGGGCCAACGACGTGCCGGTGAACGCGGGCACCTACCCGGCGTCCCCGTCCGCCGCCACGGAGTTCGTGGTGACCTCGGTCACCTCCGACAACCTCGACGACATCGTCAAGGTGCCCGAGGGCACGGTGTCCGCCGTCGCCTCCCCGCTGATCCGCGCCGCCAACCGGCACGTCCGCTGGGTCGACACCGACCGCCACGGCTACGGCGTCCTGGACATCACCGCCCAGCGCGCGCAGATGGACTACTACGTGCTGGCCGACCGCACCGACCGGAACACCGCCTCGGCGTGGGTCCGCTCGTACCGGACCCTGTCCGGCACGCAGAAGGTGGAACGCGTGCACACCCCGGTCTGACCGGCCCCGGCCGGGGTACCCGGCCGGGTTCAGTCCTGGAGCGAGCCGAGGAAGCCGAGCGCCACCCGCCAGGTGGCCTCGGCGGCCTCCTCGTCGTAGTCCGGCAGGTCCGGGTCGGTGTAGAGGTGGCCGGCACCGGCGTACCGGTACACCTCGATGTCGGCACCGGCCCGGCCCAGCTGGAGGTACCAGGCGCTGAGCCAGTCGTCGGTCTCGAACGGGTCGGGCTCGGCGACGTGCAGCTGCACCGGCAGCTCGTCCACCGAGGCGTTCGCGGCGATGTCCGAGGTGCCGTGCAGGAGCAGCAGCCCCCGCGCCCGCTCGTCGCCCAGCGCGAGCGTCTGCGCCACGGAGGCGCCGAAGGAGAACCCGGCGTAGACCAGCCCGCGCTCGGAGTAGGGCGCGGCGGCCAGGACCGCCCGCTTCAGCAGCTCGTCCTTGCCGGTCTCCTCCTTGTGGGCCATGCCCTCCTCGACCGACTCGAAGGTGCGGCCCTCGAAGAGGTCGGGCGTCCACACCTCGTGTCCCGCCGCGCGCAGCCGGTCCGCGGCCTGCCGCACCGCCGGCCTGAGGCCGTAGGTCGAGTGGAAAAGCATGATGTTCATGGGCCCATGGTGCCAGCCGGTGCGACCGCGGCGGGGCCCGGCCGTACCCGGAACCGGACGCATGTCACAGGTTCAGCCGGGCGCGGGCCGGTTAGGTTCGCAGACATGGATGACGTGCTCCGCCCGCTGATCGTGGTCGGCGGTTCGGTCCTGCTGACGCTGCTGCTCGGCTGGGCGACCGACCGTCTGCTGCGCAAGGCCGACGAACGCCACCACGACACTCCGTTGTGGGGGCTGCTCCGTCGTGCCCGGATCCCCTGGCAACTGGTGCTGTGCGCCGCCCTGCTCAGAGCCTCCTACGTGGAGGCCCGGGTGTTCCCGGACCACCGGGAGAGCATCGGCCGGCTCCTGACCCTGGTGCTGATCGGGTCCACCGCCTATCTGGTGATCCGGATCGCGGCGGCCGTGGTGGAGACCACCTACACCCGCTACGCCAACGCCCGCTACCACCGCGACCCGGCGCGGGTGCGCCGGGTGCGCACCCAGGTCACGCTGATCCGGCGGGTGGTGTCCGCGGTCGTCGCGGTCGTCGCCGCGGCGGCGATGCTGCTGACCTTCCCCGCGATGCGGGCGGCCGGCGCCTCCCTGCTGGCCTCGGCCGGCATCCTGGGCATCGTCGCCGGTGTCGCCGCGCAGTCCACCCTGGGCAACATGTTCGCCGGGCTGCAGATCGCGTTCGGCGACATGGTGCGCATCGGCGACACGGTGGTGGTGGACGGCGAGTGGGGCACGGTCGAGGAGATCACCCTGACGTTCCTGACGGTGCGCACCTGGGACGAGCGCCGCATCACCATGCCGGTGTCGTACTTCACCTCCAAGCCGTTCGAGAACTGGTCGCGCGGCACACCGCAGATGACCGGCACCGTCTTCTGGCACTTCGACCACTCGGCCCCGCTGGACGCGATGCGCGAGAAGCTGCGCGACATCCTGCGGGAGTGCCCGGCCTGGGACGGCCGGGCCTTCAACCTGACCGTGACCGACACCACCCCCACCACCATGGAGGTGCGGGCCCTGGTCACCGCGAAGGACGCGGACGACATATGGACGGTGCGCGTCACGGTCCGCGAGGGGATGATCCGCTGGCTGGCCGCCGAGCACCCGTACGCGCTGCCGCGGGTCACCACGGCGGGCGCGCCGCCGCTGCCGCGGTCCGGCGACGGCCACCGCCCCACGGCGGCGGTGCCGTCCGCCCGGCGGGCCCGCCTGTCCAAGGAGCGGTGACGGGCGGACTCAGTGGCCGCGCTCGGCGCCCCCGTTGACCTGGATGATCTGCGAGGTGATGTGGGCGGCGCCCGGGGAGGCGAGCCAGTGCAGGGTCGCGGCCACGTCCCCGGGCGTCCCGACCCGTCCGGTGGACGTCTCGGCGGCCAGCCGGGCCCGGTGCTCCTCGTCGACGCCGTCGGCCCCGAAGAAGGCGGTGTCCTCGACGTAGCCGGGCGCGACCACGTTCACCGTGATGCCGTGCGGGCCGAGCCGCCGGGCCAGGTCGTGGGCGTAGGGGTGCAGGCCGGCCTTGGCCGCCGCGTAGGCGACCTGCCCGGAGCCCCGGTAGGCGGCGATGGAGCTGAGGAACAGCACCCGCCCGCCGGGCTCGGCGAGCCGGTGCCGCAGCGCCTCGGTGAGCAGGACCGCGGTGAGCACGTTGAGGCGGAAGTTGACCGTCCAGTGGCGGGCGACGGCGTCCAGCGGGTCGTCCCCGCCGGCCGGGGGTTCCAGGAGCCCGTTCCCCCCGGCGCTGTGGATCAGCACGTCCACGGCGCCGAACTCCCGGCCCACGAAGCCCGCCACGCCCCGCACGTCGGCCGGGTCGGCCAGGTCGGCGGCATAGGTCAGCGCCCCAGGCACCGCCGCCCGCTCCAGCACGTCGGCGCGCCGTCCGAGCAGCAGCACCCGGTCCCCGTCCGCGGCGAAGGTCCGCGCCGCCGCCAGCCCGATGCCCGTACCGCCCCCGCTGATCACCACGTTTCGTGTCATGCCCCGACCCTACGAACGGAACCGGCCCGGACGGCGGCGCGCCGCACCCGGATCTCGGGCGGCCGGCGGCTCACCGCAGGCTGCGCACGTCCAGGTGGCGCAGCACCCGGTCCACGACCTCCGGGTTCGCGCCCGGCTCGCTGCGCGCCGCGAGCACCTCGTGCCGGGCGGCGCTCAGCAGTTCCTGCTGGATGCGGCGGACCCGCTTCGCCCGGCGGGCGCGCTGGCGGTGCGCCTCGCGCCGTTCCTCGTCCGCCATGTCCGGGCTGATCCGCACCCCGATGTCGAAGGCGGTGCGCTGCATCTGCTCGAGCATCTCCTCCGTCAGCTCCTCGGACTGCTCCAGCTCCCGCAGCCGCCGCTTCGCCGCCTTCGCCGCCCGCGCCGCGAGGTCGCGCTCGTAGGCCTGCTCGCGTGCGGTGTCCGCCTTCACGCCCAGCCGCTTGACCATCCAGGGCAGCGTCACCCCCTGGAGCAGCAGCGTCGTCATGATCACACCGAACGCGATGAAGATGATCTCGCTGCGGCCGGGGAAGGGCTCCCCCGAGTCCGTCTCCAGCGGTACGGCGAGCGCCAGGGCGACGGAGGCCACACCGCGCATCCCCGACCACCACATCACCACGGTCTCGCGCCAGCCGAGGGGGATCTCCTCGCCGGTGTCCCGGGCGGCGTGCAGGCGTTTCGTCAGCCAGGTGGCCGGCAGCAGCCACGCCAGCCGGACCAGGACGACCACCCCCACGACGGCCCCCGCCCAGCCGAGCAGTTCGCCCCAGTGGCCCGCCGCCGTGTCGACGGCGTTGTGCAGTTCGAGGCCGACCAGCCCGAAGGCGATGCCGGTGACGAGGGTGTCGACGATGTCCCAGAAGGCGTGCCCGGCGAGCCGGGTCATCACGGCGTCGGCGTCGGTGGCGTACTCCACCAGGAACAGCGCGGCGGTGAGCACCGCGAGCACCCCGGAGCCGTGCAGTTCCTCGGCCAGGACGTACGCGGCGAAGGGCACCAGCAGGCTGAGCGCGATCTGCAGGGTGGCGTCGCCCAGCAGGTCCATCAGCCGGTTGGCGGACCAGCCGAGGGCCAGCCCGACCGCCACCGCCACCACGGCCGACAGCACCAGGTCGAGTCCGGCCTCCCAGGCGGAGAAGGAGCCGGTGACGGCGGCGGCGATCGCCACGTGGTAGAGCACGATGGCCGTCACGTCGTTGAACAGGCCCTCGCCCTCCAGGATCGACACCAGGCGGCGGGGCAGGCCCAGCTTGCCGGCGACGGCCGTCGCCGCGATCGGGTCGGGCGGCGCGATCAGCGCGCCGAGGGCGACCGCGGCGGCGATCGGCAGCCCCGGCACGATCGTGTGCGCGACGGCGGCCACGCAGAAGGTGGTGACGAAGACGAGCGCCACCGCGAGCAGCAGGATCGGCCGGACGTTGGCCGCGAACTGGCGCCAGGACGTGCGGCGCACGGCCGCGTACAGCAGGGGCGGCAACAGCAGCGGAAGGATCAGGTCGGGCGGGACCTCGACGTTCGGCACGAACGGCAGCAGGGCCAGGGCGATCCCGAAGACCGTCATCAGCACCGGCGACGGAAGCCCCAGCCGGTCCGCGACCGGCACGCTCACCACGGCCGCGAGCAACAGGGCGAACAACAGGGCCAGCTGATCCACGGTCACTGCTCCGGGACGAATCGACGGTCGGGGGCTTTCCGGCACACGCGCGCGAGCAGGTCACCAGCCTGCCACGCCACCGCCCCCGGCCGGGGTTGCGGCGGCCCCGCTACAGGGCGCGCCGCATGGCCCGGTGCGGCATGCCCGCGTCGGGGAACTCCGGTCCGTACGCCTCGTACCCCAGGCGCTCGTAGAAACGCAGGGCGTGCGTCTGTGCGTGCAGGTCGACGGCGGTGAGGCCGAGGGCGCGCGCGGCGTCCTCGAGGGCCCGCACCAGGGCGGCCCCGACCCCCCGGCCGCGGGCGTCCCGCAGCACCGCCAGCCGGCCGAGGGAGCCGACGGCCGGGTCGCCGCCGGTCTTCCCCGCGGCGGCGGCGCCGTGCAGCAGCCGGCCGGTGCCGAGGGGGCGTCCGTCGTCGCCCACGGCCAGCACGTGCACGGCACCGGCGTCGTACGCGTCGTACTCGATGTCCTCGGGGACGCCCTGTTCGGCGACGAAGACGTCCTTGCGCACGGCGAAGCACGCCTCCCGGTCGGCGGTGTCCACCGCCTCACGGACCACCGGGGCGGGGGCGGGGACGGTCATGCGTAGGTCTCCTCCCGGACGCGGTCCAGCGCCTGCTGGAGGTCGTCCGGGTAGTCGCTGGCGTACTCCACCCACTGCCCGTCGCCGGGGTGCTCGAAGCCGAGCCGCACGGCGTGCAGCCACTGGCGGGTGAGGCCGAGCCGCTTGGCGAGCGTGGGGTCGGCGCCGTACGTCAGGTCACCGACGCAGGGGTGACGGTGGGCCGCCATGTGGACGCGGATCTGGTGGGTGCGCCCGGTCTCCAGCTTCACGTCGAGCAGGGAGGCGGCCCGGAACGCCTCGATCAGGTCGTAGTGCGTGACGGACGCCTTGCCCTCGGCGATGACCGCCCACTTGTAGTCGTGGTGGGGGTGCCGGCCGATGGGCGCGTCGATGGTGCCGCTGGTCGGGTCGGGGTGGCCCTGGACGAGCGTGTGGTAGCGCTTGTCGACCGTGCGCTCCTTGAACTGGCGCTTCAGCGAGGTGTACGCGTACTCGGACTTCGCGACGACCATCAGCCCGGACGTGCCGACGTCGAGGCGGTGCACGATGCCCTGGCGCTCGGCGGCGCCGGAGGTCGAGATGCGGTATCCGGCGGCGGCGAGGCCGCCGATCACGGTGGGGCCGCTCCAGCCCGGCGAGGGGTGCGCGGCGACGCCGACGGGCTTGGCGATCACCACGACGTCGTCGTCGTCGTGCACGATCCGCATGCCCTCGACCGGCTCGGCGACGACCTGCACCGGCGCGGGCGCCTGCGGCATCTCCACCTCGAGCCAGGCGCCGCCGCTGACCCGCTCCGACTTGCCGACCACCGATCCGTCGACCGTGACCTTCCCCGCGGCGGCGAGTTCGGCCGCCTTGGTCCGGGAGAAGCCGAACATGCGGGAGATGGCGGCGTCGACGCGCTCGCCCTCCAGGCCGTCGGGCACGGGCAGGGTACGGATCTCGGGAAGCGTGCTCACCCCGTCGAGTATGCCGGACCGCCGGGACCGTGCCGTACGCGCGTTCAGTCCTTGTGGACGGTGCCGTCCGGATCGAGGCCCCGGAAGGACAGCAGCACGATGAGGATGCCGCCGCACACGATCGCCGAGTCGGCCAGGTTGAACACGGCGAAGTGCTTCGGCGCGATGAAGTCGACCACCGCGCCCTCGAAGACGCCCGGGGACCGGAAGATCCGGTCGGTGAGGTTGCCGAGGGCACCGCCGAGCAGCAGCCCGAGCGCGATCGCCCAGGGCAGGCTGTACAGCTTCCGGGCCAGCCGGACGATCACCACGATCACGGCGGCCGCGATCACCGTGAAGATCACGGTGAACGCCTCGCCGAAGCCGAAGGCGGCGCCCGCGTTGCGGATCGCCTCGAACCGCAGCCAGTCCCCGATCACCTCGATCGGCTCGTGGTGCTCCAGCTTCGCGACCACGATCATCTTGCTGATCAGGTCGAGGGCGTAGGCGAACGCGGCGACGGCGAACAGCACCAGCACCCGCCGCCTGCCGGGGGGACGCCCGGTCTCCTCCCGCACCTCGGCGTCCTGGGCATCGGCCCGCTCCTGCCCGTCCCGGCCGGCGTCCGGGGATTCCGGCGTACCGATGATGCGCTCCGCCTCTGCCACGTGAGTCCCTCAACCTAGGTACCTGACTGAGGACGAGGGTACGACACGCCGTGCGCGCCCCACGTGCCCAGGAGGAGTCCCGCTCCGGTCAGTAGCGGCGCTCCTGCTTCTGCTTGCACTCCACGCACAGCGTGGCCCGGGGGAACGCCTGCATGCGGGCCTTGCCGATGGGGTTGCCGCAGTTCTCGCACAGGCCGTAGGTGCCGGCGTCCAGCCGCTGCAGGGCGTGCTCGGACTGGGTGAGCATTTCGCGCGCGTTGGCGGCGAGCGCCAGCTCGTGCTCCCGCGTGATGTTCTTGGTGCCGGTGTCGGCCTGGTCGTCGCCCGCGCCGTCCCCGGAGTCGCGCATCAGGCCGGCCAGGGACCGCTCCGAGGAGGAGATCTCCTCCCGCAGCCGCAGCACCTCGGACATCAGCCCGGCCCGTGCCTCCTCGACCTCTTCCGGCGTCCAGGGCTCCTCGCCCGGGCGTACCGCTAGGTCGCCGGGCTCCGCCGCGGCGGGCCGTGCCTTGGGTACGGCGGTCTTCGCCGCCGTGGCCGTGCCAGGGGTCTTCTTCGCGCCCACCGTCGTCGCTCCCGTCTGCGGCGCGGCCCCGGCCGCGTCCGCGCCAGTGGCCGTGCCACGCCCGGCCGTGTCGTGTGTGCCCCCGCCGTCCCCGGTGGTGCCCTTGCCTGCGGCCCGCCGCCCCTTGCCGCCGCCCCGGGGCTTCGCGGAGGGGGCCGCCGCGCCGCCTTCGGCCGCCCGCTCGTCCGCGGCGGTCTTCTTGGCCGTCGCGGCCCTGCCACCGGTGGCGGCCTTCCCCGCGGCCGCGGCCTTCCTGCCCGTGCTCCCCGGTGCGCCGGTGCCCGCGGCCCCGGTGGAGCCCGCGCCGGTCTTCGTGCCCGCTGTCGCCTTCATCTCTGTGCCCGCCTTCTCGTCCGCGGTCTTCTTCCCGCCCGCGGCCGATGTCGCACCCGCGGCGGACGTCCTCCCCCGCGCCGTCGCCTTCTTCTTCCCGGCGGCCGTCCTGCCGCCGGCCGCCTTCTTCGCGGCGGTGCCCCGCTCACCGGCCGCCTTCTTCCCCGCGGACGCCTTCCCGCCCCCGGGCGCCCCCGCTCCGGCGGCCGTCCCGCGGGCCGCCGTCCTGGCCGTCGTCCTCGCCTTCGTCTCCGTCCCCGCCCCGGTCCCCGTCTCCGCTCCCGGTTCCTGGCCGGGCGCCTGCTCCGCGGCCGTCTTCCGGGCCGTGCCCTTCCTCCCGGACGACCCGCCGGTGGCCGCCTTGCGCGCGGTCCTCGTCGCCGCCTTCCCCGCCGGAGCCGTCTCCTGTGCCGCCGCCCGTTTCCGCTCGGCTCCACCGTCGGCAGCGGGCCCGGCATCGTCGGACGCCGACTGCTGTACGGCGGTCTTCTTCGCCACCATGGCCGCGGCCCCTTCACATATTGTGATCTTGCGCGTGAATCGTGCTGGGACGATAAATCGACTCGAGTCCTGCGGCAACGGGGCACACCGCCCGATTCCCCCGCCCCGCGGACCCCGCGCGGCGGGCCTGCATGCGTTGTGCCCAGCTCCCCGCCGGGTATGCAGGCCGGGCGGGGACCCCGGGACCGGAATCCGCGCGGGTGGCCATTCGGGGCATGCCGGACGGGACGGTCACCGGAAATCCGGTCGGCCGCCGTCCGCCGCGCGCCGTACACTGGGCGCAGCGAGAAGCGTGGATGGGGACGAGTAGCGGCGTAGGCAGCCCAGAGCGACCCGGGGACGGTGTGAGCCCGGGGGCGAGCGCGACGTGAAGATCACCCCGGAGCCGCCGGAAGAAAGCCGCAGCGAGCAGCCGCGGCGAGTAGACCCGGCATCGCGACCCCAATGAGGGGGCTCACCGGCGCACACCACGCACCGGGGGGCCAAGGAGGGTGGTACCGCGGGAGCGCGCCGACGGCGGCGCACAGACACAGCTCTCGTCCCTCCGGACGGAAGGCAGCAAGTCCGCCGGAGGAAGCCCGCTGATGACAACGCCGACGTACCGACCGGTACCCGCCCAGGTCGACCTGCCCGCGCTCGAGCACGCGGTGCTGGACTTCTGGCGCGAGCAGAAGATCTTCGCCAAGAGCCTGGAGCAGTCCCAGGGCCGCCCCGAGTGGGTGTTCTACGAGGGCCCGCCCACCGCCAACGGCATGCCCGGCGCCCACCACATCGAGGCCCGCGTCTTCAAGGACGTCTTCCCGCGCTTCCGCACCATGCGCGGATACCACGTCGGCCGCAAGGCGGGCTGGGACTGCCACGGCCTCCCGGTGGAGCTGGCCGTGGAGAAGGAGATGGGCTTCTCCGGCAAGCAGGACATCGAGGCGTTCGGCATCGCCGAGTTCAACGCCAAGTGCCGCGAGTCGGTGACCCGGCACACGGACGCCTTCACCGAGCTGACCCACCGCATGGGCTACTGGGTCGACCTCGACGACGCCTACCGCACCATGGACCCCGAGTACATCGAGTCCGTCTGGTGGTCGCTGAAGGAGATCTTCGGCAAGGGACTGCTGGTCCAGGACCACCGCGTCGCCCCCTGGTGCCCGCGCTGCGGCACCGGCCTGTCCGACCACGAGCTGGCCCAGGGCTACGAGACGGTCGTCGACCCGTCCGTCTACGTCCGCTTCCCGCTCACCTCCGGCCCGCTGGCCGGCGAGGCGGCGCTGCTGGTGTGGACGACCACCCCCTGGACCCTGGTGTCGAACACCGCCGTCGCCGCCCACCCCGAAGTCACCTACGTCGTCGCGACGAACGGCGAGGAGAAGCTGGTCGTCGCCGAGCCGCTGCTCGACAAGGCCCTCGGCGAGGGCTGGGAGACCACCGGCGAGACCTTCACCGGCGCCGACATGGAGCGCTGGACCTACCGGCGCCCCTTCGAGCTCGTGGAGTTCTCCGAGCCGGCGCACTACGTCGTCAACGCGGACTACGTCACCACCGAGGACGGCACCGGTCTGGTCCACCAGTCCCCCGCCTTCGGTGAGGACGACCTCAAGGTGTGCCGCGCCTACGGCCTGCCCGTGGTGAACCCGGTCCGCCCCGACGGCACCTTCGAGGAGGACGTCCCGCTGGTCGGCGGCGTCTTCTTCAAGAAGGCCGACGAGAAGCTGACCGAGGACCTCGACGCCCGCGGCCTGCTCTTCCGGCACACCCCGTACGAGCACAGCTACCCGCACTGCTGGCGCTGCCACACCGCGCTGCTCTACTACGCGCAGCCGTCCTGGTACATCCGCACCACGGCCGTCAAGGACCGGCTGCTGGAGGAGAACGAGCGCACCAACTGGTTCCCGGACTCCGTCAAGCACGGCCGGTACGGCGACTGGCTGACCAACAACATCGACTGGGCGCTGTCCCGCAACCGCTACTGGGGCACCCCGCTGCCCATCTGGCGCTGCGCCGAGGACCACCTCACCTGCGTCGGCTCGCTCGCCGAGCTGACCGAGCTGACCGGGCGGGACCAGTCGGGTCTCGACCCGCACCGCCCGTTCATCGACGAGGTCACCTTCGCCTGCCCCGAGGACGGCTGCGGCGCCACGGCCACCCGCGTGCCGGAGGTCATCGACGCCTGGTACGACTCGGGCTCGATGCCGTTCGCGCAGTGGGGCTACCCGTACAAGAACAAGGAGCTGTTCGAGTCCCGCTACCCGGCGCAGTTCATCTGCGAGGCCATCGACCAGACCCGCGGCTGGTTCTACACGCTGATGGCGGTCGGCACGCTGGTCTTCGACAAGTCCTCCTACGAGAACGTCGTCTGCCTCGGGCACATCCTCGCCGAGGACGGCCGCAAGATGTCCAAGCACCTGGGCAACATCCTGCAGCCGATCCCTCTGATGGACCAGCACGGCGCGGACGCGGTGCGCTGGTTCATGGCGGCCGGCGGCTCCCCCTGGGCGGCCCGCCGGGTGGGCCACGGCACCATCCAGGAGGTCGTCCGCAAGACGCTCCTCACGTACTGGAACACGGTCGCCTTCCAGGCCCTGTACGCGCGTACGTCCGGCTGGGCGCCGTCCGAGGCCGACCCGGCGCCGGCCGACCGCCCGGTGCTGGACCGCTGGCTGCTCTCCGAACTGCACGCCCTCACCGACCAGGTGACCAAGGCGCTGGAGGGCTACGACACCCAGCGGGCCGGCAAGCTGCTGTCCGCGTTCGTCGACGACCTGTCCAACTGGTACGTGCGCCGCTCGCGCCGCCGCTTCTGGCAGGGCGACAAGGCCGCGCTGCGCACGCTCCACGAGGTGGTGGAGACGGTCACCAAGCTGATGGCGCCGCTCACCCCGTTCATCACCGAGCGGGTCTGGCAGGACCTGGTGGTCCCGGTCACCCCGGGCGCCCCGGAGTCGGTGCACCTGTCCTCCTGGCCGGAGGCGGACCTCGGCGCGGTCGACCCCGAACTGTCGCAGCAGATGGTGCTGGTGCGCCGCCTGGTGGAGCTGGGGCGGGCGACGCGTGCCGAGTCGGGTGTGAAGACCCGTCAGCCGCTCAGCCGCGCCCTGGTGGCCGCGTCCGGCTTCGCCGCGCTCTCCCCCGAGCTGCACGCGCAGATCACCGAGGAGCTGAACGTCGAGTCGCTGGCGTCGCTGTCCGAGGTGGGCGGCTCCCTGGTGGACACCACGGCCAAGGCCAACTTCCGCGCGCTGGGCAAGCGGTTCGGCAAGCGCGTCCAGGACGTGGCCAGGGCCATTGCGCAGACCGACGCCGCCGCGCTGTCCCTCGCGCTGCGCGAGGGCACGGCCTCGGTGGAGGTCGACGGGGAGAAGGTCGACCTCTCCCCGGACGAGGTGATCATCACCGAGACCCCGCGCGAGGGCTGGTCGGTGGCCTCCGACGCCGGTGCCACGGTCGCCCTGGACCTGGAGATCACCGAGGAGCTGCGCCGGGCGGGCCTGGCCCGGGACGCGATCCGGCTGATCCAGGAGGCCCGCAAGAACAGCGGCCTGGACGTCGCCGACCGCATCGCGCTCCGCTGGACGGCCCACGCCCCCGCGACCGTCGCCGCACTGGAGGAGCACGCGGGCCTCATCGCCGACGAGGTCCTCGCGACGGACTTCGCCCGGGGTGAGGCCGACGACACGTACGGCACGCCGTTCACCGACGAGGGGCTGTCGCTGACGTTCCGCCTGCGCCGGGTGTGACCCCCGGGACGCGTCCCGCGCCGAGGGGTGCGGGACACGTCCCGGTGCGGGTGCCGGACCGGAGGGCGCCTCACGCGCCCGGCGCGGCACCGCACCCCGCGAACGCCGAAGGGCGGGACCCGGATTCACCCGGGTCCCGCCCTTCGGCGTTGCGTACGTCGGACAGCCGGTCCGTGGCCGAACACACGCCGCACGGACGTGTGGACGCACCCAGCACGAGGGCGGGGCCCCGGGTGGTGAAACCCGGGGCCCCGCCCTGAACGCTGCCGAGCGCTACGCCGTACTCATGGCCACGGGGGCCGTCAGTTGTCGTCCTCGTCGATGAGGAAGCCGCGCATCGGGGAGGGAGCCTGGCCCATGGGGCCCGGACCCTGCGGACGCACCGGCGCCATCGGCTGGGTCATCGCCGGCTGCATCTGCTGCTGGCCGCCGCCGTAGGACGGGCCGCCGGACTGGCCGGGGCCGCCCATGGGCTGGTTGCCGCCGTAGGACGGCGCACCGGCACCGGCCGGAGCCATGGAGGGCGCCGGGGACGGCGGCAGCGACGGAGCGGTGCTCGCGGGCTGACGCGGCGGGGCGAGCGAGTCGTCCGCCTGGGTCTCCAACTGACGCAGCTGCGACTCCAGGTAGGACTTCAGCCGCGTGCGGTACTCGCGCTCGAAGCCGCGCAGGTCCTCGACCTTGCGCTCCAGCGTGGCGCGGGCGGACTCCAGCGAGCCCATCGCGACGCGGTGCTTCTCCTGCGCGTCCCGCTCCAGGGCGTCCGCCTTGGCACGGGCGTCCCGCTCGAGACCCTCGGCACGCGAACGCGCCTCGCCCACGATCTTGTTGGCCTCGCTGCGGGCCTCCGCGATCGCCTGGTCGGCGGTCTGCTGGGCCAGCGACAGCACGCGCGCGGCACTGTCGCCGCCCGGGCCGCCCTGACCGGGAAGACCGGGGCCGCCCATGGGGCCGCCCATCGGGCCGCCGTGGCCCATCTGCCCCTGCTGCATCGGGCCGCCCTGGCCCATCGGTCCGGGACCCTGACCCATCGGGCCGGGACCCTGCGGACCGCCCTGACCGCCGGGGCCGGCGGGCAGCTGCGGAGCGCCGCTGGGCAGCTGCGGCGGGCCTCCCATGGGGCCGCCCATCTGCTGCGGCGGGCCCGATATGCCGGCGGGCACCGGTGCCCCGGGACCTCGCATGCCCTGCTGGGGCATGCCCTGTGGCGGCCCCTGCTGGTCCTGCTGTTCCGGTGGCTTGCGCATGTTCTGCTGGTTCTGCGCAGCCGCGCGGGTGGCCGCGGCCAGCTTGGCGCGCAGGTCCTCGTTCTCGCGGAGCAGGCGCGTCAGTTCGGCTTCGACCTCATCGAGGAAGGCATCGACCTCGTCCTCGTCATAGCCTTCTCGGAGGCGGACGGTCGTGAACTGCTTGTTCCGCACGTCCTCGGGGGTCAACGGCATCTCTTCACCTCAACGTAGTCATCGGCAGTCGGCAGGCCCATGTCGTCCACAGTCACCTCAGTGCATTGCCCACGATGGTGATCAGGATGTAGACGATGATCATCAATACGAAGAAGGACAGGTCGAGCGCCACGCCCCCGAGACGCAGCGGCGGGATGAACCGCCGCAACAGCTTCAGCGGTGGATCGGTGACAGTGTAGGTGGCCTCCAGGACGACCACCATCGCCTTGCCGGGTTGCCATGAGCGGGCGAACTGGAAGACGTAGTCCATGACCAGACGGAAGATGAGCACGATGAGGAACACCATCAGCGCGATGTAGATCACCTGCAAGAACACGCCCATGGCCTGTCTGTTCCCTCTCCCCTGTGCCCTGCTCGTCCGGTCTCACGTCTCAGCTCTGGTTGAAGAACCCGCCCTCTGCGATGCGGGCCTTGTCCTCCGCCGTGACATCGACGTTAGCAGGCGACAACAGGAACACCTTCTGCGTCACCCGCTCGATGCTGCCGTGAAGACCAAACACCAAACCGGCCGCAAAGTCGACAAGTCGCTTCGCGTCTGTGTCATCCATCTCAGTGAGATTCATGATCACCGGCGTGCCCTCACGGAAGTGTTCCCCGATGGTACGGGCCTCGTTGTAGGTCCGGGGGTGAAGCGTGGTGATCCGGTAAGGCTCTCGTTCGGACACGACCTTGGGCATGATCACCGGTGCGTTCTTCTCCAGGCTTGCGCGTTCTTGTGTGATGGATGCCACGGGCGCGATGCGCGCCGGGCGGGCCGATTCCGCGGGCAGCGAAGCGGAACGGGCGACCGGTTCGCGCGGAGCGGGCGGCTGTACGACTCGCACCTCTTCGTCCCTTTGGGACTGAAGTGAGCCGTGTGACGCGTGCGACGGTTCGTGCCGCCGGCGGTCCCGCTCGGGTTCCGGGTCGAGTTCGGGTTCAAAGTCGTCGTCTGGGTCGAATCCGCGGCCGTCGTACCCATCGTCCTCCACGAGGCCGAGGTAGACCGCCATCTTGCGCATCGCGCCGGCCATGCTTCGAGTCCTCCGCTCTGTGGTGGATCCGCTGACGACCGCCAAGTGCCCGCGATCCACGAGGTCCTTTACCCCCGCTGTCCGGCGGCATTGACCATATTTTCTGCTGTGGTCCGACTTCTTGGCGACGTTACCCGAGCGCGGGGCGGACTCCGAGTACCGCACTGCCGACGCGTACATGTGTCGCTCCGGCGGCCACGGCCTGTTCGAGGTCCGTACTCATCCCCGCGGAAACCATGTTCGCAGCCGGATGGGCCCTGCGCAGGTCGGTCGACAAATCCATCAACCGCTCGAACGCGGCCTGTTGACGCCCGGCGTACTCGCCGGTGAGCGGCGCGACGGTCATCAGGCCGTCCAGCCGCAGCCCCTCGGCCCCCGCGACGAGGCCGGCCAGCTCCGCGATCCCGCCCGGTGCGACGCCGCCGCGCTCACCGCGGGCCGCCTCGCCCGCGTCCAGCGCGACCTGGATCAGGCATCCGACCTCGCGCCCGGAGCGCACCGCCTCCTTGGAGAGGGCGGTCACCAGCCGGGCCCGGTCGACGGACTGCACCATCTGCGCGTAACCGACCACCGAGCGCACCTTGTTGGTCTGCAACTGACCGACGAAGTGCCATGTCAGCGGCAGATCCGCGCACGCGGCGGCCTTGGGGGCGGCGTCCTGGTCCCGGTTCTCGGCCACATGACGCACACCGAGTTCCGACAGGATCCGCACATCGCTCGCGGGGAAGGTCTTGGTGACCACGATGAGGGTGACCTCGTCGCGCGCACGTCCGACGGCGGCGCACGCGGCGGCGATCCGCTGTTCCACTTCCGCCAGGTTTGCGGCGATTTCCTGCTTACGGTCCGTCATGCCCCATCAGTCCAGCCACACATAGCCGGCGAGCCGACCCGTGGTGCGGTCGCGGCGGTACGAGAAGTGATCATCGGACTCCAGTGTGCACACCGGCGACTGCTCCCGGTCGCGCACCCCGAGCCGTTCGAGCTGCGCGTGCACGCCCGCGCCCACGTCGACCGCCGGCGTGCCCCAGCTCGTCTCGGCGTACGCCGCGGGCTCGGCCGCGGCCACCTCGGCGCGCATCGGCCCGGGCACCTCGTAGCACCGGCCGCACACGGCCGGGCCGGTGCGGGCGACGATCCGGGCCGGGTCGGCGCCGAGCCGGGTCATCGCCCGGACCGCCTCCGGGACCACCCCGGCGACCAGGCCCGGCCGGCCCGCGTG
>NZ_JAAGMD010000005.1 GCF_010548465.1 Streptomyces sp. SID14436
CGGGTGCCGCCGCGACGCGCCCGGCCACCCGCCCGGACGCAACCGCGCGGGCGGCGCCCTGCGTCGATCATGACGGAAGGAACAACCGAGGCCCCCACACGAAGGAGTGACGGATGATTCGCCGCGGCACGTCCCCCACGCCCGCCCCGACCCGGCGCACCCTGCTCGCCGCCGGTACGGCCGCCGCCACGGCCACCCTCGTCGCCGCACCCGCCCATGCCTCGGACGGCCTCAGCGGCCGCTTCCGCGCGCTGGAGAAGCGGTACGGGGCCCGGCTGGGCGTCTACGCCCACGATCCCCGCTCGGGGCGGACGGTCCGGTACCGCGCCGACACGCTGTTCCCCCAGTGCTCCCTGTTCAAGACGCTCGCCGCCGCGGCCGTCCTGCGCGACCTGGACCGCGACGGCGAGGTCCTCGCCCGCCGGATCCGCTACACCGAGGCGGACCTCGTCGAGGGCTCGGACCACACCAGGGAGAACCTGGCGACCGGCATGACGGTCGCCGCACTGTGCGACGTCGCGATCCGCTTCAGCGACAACACCGCGGCCAACCTCCTGCTGCGCGAGCTGGGCGGCCCCACGGCGATCACCCGCTTCGCCCGGTCCACCGGCGACCGGGTGACCCGCCTGGACCGCTGGGAGACCGAGCTGAACTCCGCGGAGCCCTGGCGGACCACCGACACCACGAGCCCGAGCGCCATCGGCCGCACCTACGCCCGCCTCGTCCTCGGGGACGCCCTGAACCGCTGCGACCGCTCCCGGCTGACGGACTGGCTGCTGCGCAACAAGACCAGCGGCACCCGGCTGCGGGCGGGCCTGCCCGGCACCTGGACGGTGGCGGACAAGACCGGGGGCGGCCCGTACGGCACGAACAACAACGTGGGCATCGCCTGGACGGACGACGGCTCGCCCCTCGTGCTCTCCCTGCTGTCCCGCATGCCCGAGCGGGACGCGGTGAAGAACGACGCCCTGATCGCCGGGGCCGCGGCCGTGCTGGCGGACACCCTGGCGTAGTCCGCCCCGCTCCGAGGGGGTGTCACCGCTGCCGGGCAGGCACCCCGCTCGGCGTGTCGGCGGGAACCCGTTGGAGCGTGTCGTTCCAGCCCCTGGGGGAGGGACAGGCCGGCGGATAGCTTCGGTGCCGTCCCGCACGTCCCGCGAGGGCCGGACGCACCGAAGGAACGCTCATGCACGCTCAGATCGTCCTGTTCGACGGCTCCGACCCGCTCGACGTCATCGCCCCCTACGAGGTCCTGTACGCCGGGGGCACCGCCTCGGGCGGGGCGATGACGGTGGAGCTGGTGTCGGCCGAGGGGCCGCGCGAGGTGGTCGGTGGCACCGGCGCCCTGGCCCTGCGGGCCACCGGCACCCTGGACCCCGGGCGTCCGGGACTGATCCTGGTGCCGGGCGCCGCCGGCCGGGTCGGCGAGCCCGGCGAGGTGCCCGACCAGGAGGCCGGTGAGCCGGGGGAGTGGCGGCCGGACGAGTTCGTCCCCGTCCTGCTGGGACGCACCCTCACCACCGCCCTGCCCGGCCTGCTGAAGGCCGCGCTGGACAACCCGGAGGTGACGGTCGCCACCGTGTGCGGCGGCTCGCTCGTGCCGGCCATGGCCGGGCTGATCGAGGGCCGCCGCGCCACCACCCACCACCTGGGGATGGACATGCTGGAGGCGACCGGCGTCCACGCGGTCCGCGCCCGCGTCGTCGACGACGGCGACCTGGTCAGCGGCGCGGGGGTCACCTCCGGCCTCGACGTGGCGCTCCACCTGCTGGAACGCGAACTCGGCCCGCGCATCGCGCACGCCGTCGAAGAACTGTTCGCCCACGAACGGCGCGGCACGGTCTGGCGCGCCCGGGGACCGGTCCCGGCCGGTCTGTGACCGCGGCCGAGGGGTGAGGCCGTGCCGAGGCCGCCCCTCCCGCCGTTCCTCCCTCACCCTCTTTCCGCACACCGTCAGGAGATCCCGAGCATGTCCGTCGAAGGCACCTGGGACCTGTCCATCGCCACCCCCATCGGCAGGATCCGGCCGGTGGCCGAGTTCCGCAGGGAGGGCGACGCCCTGACCGGGACCGCCCACGGCGCGGGGGAGGAGGTGCGGCTGGAGGACATCGTCCTGGACGGGGACCGTGTCACGTGGAAGCAGTCCGTGACCAAGCCCCTGCGGCTGAACCTGGCCTTCGCCGTGCGCATCGACGGCGACACCCTGGAGGGGACCTCCCGCGCCGGGCGTCTGCCCGCGTCCCGGGTCACCGGAACGCGCCGTCGGCCCGACTGACGACGCCGGGGGACCGGACGCCGCGGGACCGGACGGCCCCGACCGCCGATGCCGGCCCACGTCCGCGGCACCTCACGTCGCGGTCGGCACGCACAGCACCGGGACGCGGGCCAGGTGGAGCAGCTTGTGGGGCGTCGAGCCGAGGAGCGCGCCGCGCAGCGGGCTCTCCCCCCAGCTGCCGACCACGATGACCCGGGCCGTGTGCCGTTCGGCCGCGTCGAGCAGCGCCTCGGCGGGCCGGCGGTCGATGAGTTCGACCGTGGCCCGCACCCCGGCCTCCTCGGCGGCCCGGACGGCGTGGTCCAGGGCCGCACGTCCGGCCTCGTGCAGCGCCTGCGTGTGGGCGGTGTACTCCTCGCCCATGGCGCCGGGCGGCGCGGCCCCGTACACCACCACGAGCGGCTCGTCGAACGCCGCCGACACGTCGACGGCCACGCGCAGGGCGCTCTTGGCACCGGGCGACTCGTCGTAACCGAGGACGACCGACATCTCAGAGCTCCTTGTGGCCGTGGACGAGGTCGGGGTCGGCCACCCCGCGGCGCTCCGACCAGAACGCGGGCGCGACGAACCGCCACACGATCATGAAGATGACGCCCGCGAGCGTGATGCCGATGCCGATGACCAGCGGCGGACCGAGGCCGAGCCAGGAGACGCCGCTGTAGGAGTTGGCCGGGTCGGACATGTCGGCGACCGACTCCACCAGCAGCCAGCTCAGCAGGGCCGCGCCGACCACGGGACCGAGGCCGATGAACAGGAAGTTGCGCAGGCTCTCGGTGAGGTGGTGGCGGTAGTAGACGGCGCACGCGATGCCGGTGAGCGCGTAGTAGAACGCGATCAGCAGGGACAGCGCGGTGAGCGAGTCGAACAGGGCGTTGCTGCTGATCTGGTTGACGGCGAGGTACCAGACGATGGCGATGCCGGCGACCCACCAGGTGCTCACGTCGGGGGTGCGGAAACGCGGGTGGATGTGGGCGAAGTGCGTCGGCAGGGCCCGGCGGCGGGCCATGGACAGCGCGGTGCGGGAGGCGGGGATGATCGTCGTCTGGGTCGAGGCGATGCCCGAGGTGGAGACCGCGAGCAGCACCACCCAGTCCCAGCCGCCCATGGCCTCGTCGGCGAGCAGGGCGAAGATGAACTCCTCCTCCGCCGCGTTCTCGGCCAGGAAGGCAGGTCCGGCGTAGGCGACGACGGCGTAGGCGACCGACACGTAGGTCAGCAGCAGGATGACGGTGGACCACACGGCCGCCCGGCCCGGGGCGGTCGCCGAGTGCCGGACCTCCTCCGTCAGATTGACCGCGGACTCCCAGCCCCAGTAGATGAACACTCCCAGCAGCAGGGCACCGGTGAGGGAGGCGCCGCCGGCGCCGAAGGGGTCCAGCCAGCGGAAGGACGGGTTGGTGGAGTTCAGTGAGCCGGTCCCGGCGTAGACGCGGTAGAGCGCGACCACCGCGAACGCGATGAGGCAGGCCACCTGCGCGAGGATGAGGGCGTTCTGGACCCGGGCCGACAGCTCGGTGCCGATGACGCAGACGGCCGTCATCACCAGGATGAGCAGCACCGTGAGCAGCTGGCGCACGAAGTCGTTCTCGACCCAGCTGTCCAGGCCGAAGGCGAGCAGGGCGAAGGTGACGGCGACGTCGGCCAGCGAGCCGACGACGAGGACACCGGTCATGGCGATGGCCCAGCCGCCGAGCCATCCGGTCCAGGGCCCCATCGCCCGGGTGACCCAGGAGAAGGTCGTCCCGCAGTCCTGGTCCACCCGGTTGAGGTAGTAGAACGCCGACGCGATCAGCAGCATCGGCACGAACGAGGCGAACAGCACCCCGGGGGCGTAGATGCCCACCAGGGCCACGACCGGTCCGATGACCGCCGCCAGCGAATAGGCGGGCGACGTGGCGTTGAGGCCGATCACGAGTGCGTCGACGAACCCGATCGCGTTGGCCTTGAGGCTCGGGGCCGGGCGGCGGGTGTCCTGGGACGAGCCGGACATGCTCCCTCCCTTGCATCGCGCGTAACCCCATAAAAACGCCGCGACGCCGTTTCCGCCCGATTTGCCCGCCCGAGGAGTGCCGGCGTGAACGACGGAACGAGCGACCCTGCACCAGTGGCGGGGCCGCCCGTGGGCGGCCCGGTCCGCGTCCGCGACGTCAGGACGCGAAGACATAAGGGACTTCGATCTACGTTCAACCAGCGGTCGTGTTCATTCTATTGACACGTGCATTACATCGGCTTTACGTTCCGGCCATCTGAGAGCGCTCTCAGGCTCCCCGTTCTGTGACGACTTGAGGTGCCCCCCATGCCATCCCCCCGCACCAGACCGTCCGTCGTGCTCCTGCTGGCTTCCGCCCTGGCCTTCCTCGGCCTGGGCCCGGCCGCCGCGCCCGCGGCCGCCGCCACCGTGCCCGTGGGCTCCGGCAGTTACTCCGACACCCGGCCCGCCGGCACGTCGGGCCCCACGACCAACACCGGCACCCCGGTCACGCCCAAGGTGACCGCCGCCGCCCGGAACCGGCCCGTCCCCACCAACGACTGGTGGTCCTCCCTCGCCTTCCAGCGCTACGGCGACAACCCGTACTCCACCCCCATGTACGGGCACCCCCTCACCTACCAGGCCACCTCCGGCGGACTCGACATCGGCTACCCCACGTCCCCCGCGATCGTCGGGGACGGCCGGCAGTACGAGTACGCCCACAAGCGGGACCTCACCATCGGCCTGAGCGGCCTGAACTCGCCCGACACCAAGGCCGACGACTGGTCCGACTGGACCGTCACCCCCCTGTGGTCCGACGGCAGCCGCACCCTGCGCACCACCATCGGCCACGGCTCACCGTTCGTGTACGCCGAGGGCTCCGGCGGCGACGCCCGGATCACCACCGCGGGCACGCCCAGCGTCTTCGCCGACCAGGGCAACGTCCTCGGCATCACCGTCGCCGGCCACCACTACGCCCTCTTCGCGCCGACCGGCAGCGACTGGAACGTCTCCGGCTCGACCGTCACCGCGGGCCTCGGCTCCAGGAACTACTTCTCCGTCGCGGTGCTGCCCTCCACCGACGCGCTGGCCACGTTCAAGAAGTACGCCTTCAGCTTCGTCACCGGCTCCAAGGCCGCCTGGAACTACACCGGCGGCACGGTCGAGGCCACCTACACGCTCACCACCGAGGCCAAGGAGGGCACCGAGCGCGGCACGCTGCAGGCGCTCTACCGGCACCAGTGGCTCCACACCACCGACCCCCTCACCTCGTACACCTACGTCTCACCGCGCGGCACCATGAAGGTCCGTGAAGGGGCCTCCTTCTCCACCAGCCAGAAGGCGGCGGCGGTGCTGCCCGCGCTGCCCGAGTCCGACGCCGTGGACACCGCCCGGCTGCGGGGCTACCTCAACGACGTCGTAGGCGCCTCGGACCCGTTCTCCGGCGCGACCGACACCTACTGGACCGGCAAGGCGCTCGGCCGTCTCGCCCAACTCGTGCCCGTCGCCGAGCAGATCGGCGAGACCGGCACCCGGGACCGGCTCCTCGGCCTGATCAAGGGCAAGCTGCAGGACTGGTTCACCGCGGGCGGCGCGAACGAGTTCAGCTACGACAAGGACTGGCGGACCCTGACCGGCTACCCCGCCTCCTACGGCAGCGACACCGAGCTCAACGACCACCACTTCCACTACAGTTACTTCGTCTACGCGGCGGCGATCGTCGCCCAGTACGACCAGGCCTGGGCCGCCGAATCCGCCTGGGGCGGCATGGTCAGGACGCTCGTCCGGGACACCGCCAACCCCAGCCGCACCGACAGCGCCTTCCCCTTCCTGCGCGGCTTCGACGTCTACGCCGGGCACAGCTGGGCCTCCGGGCACCAGGGCTTCGCCGCCGGCAACAACCAGGAGTCCTCCTCGGAGTCCACCAACCTCAGCGCGGCCCTCGTCCTGTGGGGTTCCGCCACGGGCGACAACTCACTGCGCGACCTGGGCACCTTCCTGCTGACCACCGAGTCCGAGTCCATCGCCCAGTACTGGTTCGACGCGGACGAGCAGGTCTTCCCGTCCTCCTTCCGCCACGACACGGCCGGCATGGTCTGGGGCAGCGGCGCCGCCTACGCCACCTGGTGGACCGCCAACCCGGAGGAGATCCACGGCATCAACGTGCTGCCGGTGACCGGCGGTTCGCTGCACCTCGGCCGTGAGAAGGACGCGATCCGGCGCAACATCGCCGAGATGGAACGGGAGAACGGCGGCCCGGCCGTCGAATGGCGCGACCTGCTCTGGGAGTTCGAGTCCTTCGCCGACCCGGCCAAGGCCAAGGCGAAGTGGGACGCCGGACACGCCGGCTACACCCCGGAGGAGGGCGAGTCGAAGGCCCACACCTACCACTGGCTCACCACCCTCGACGCCCTCGGCGCACCCGACGCCACCGTGACCGGCGACATCCCCACCTCCGCCGTCTTCACCAAGGGCTCGGCCCGCACCTACGCGGCCCACAACCACGGAGCCACGGCGCGCACCGTGACCTTCTCCGACGGCAAGACCCTCACCGTCCCGGCCCGTTCCACCGCGACCGGCACCGGAAGCGGCACCACCGACCCCGACCCCGATCCCGACCCGGACCCCGAGCCGCCGACCGGCAGCACCTTCCAGCTGCGCAGCGGCGGCACCCTGACCACGGCCACCGACGGCACGGCGGGCAGCGACACCATCGCCTCCGCCGGCGGCACCAACCACGACGGAACCCCGTACCGGCCCCTCGTCTACGAGGTCCGCGGCGTCAACGGCACGCTGACGCCGGGTGCGCAGACCGCGTTCCGCCTCCAGGTGGACGCCGGCACCACGGTCGGGCTCGGCCAGCAGGCCCGGGTGAGCTACGACCTCACCGGCGACGGTGACTTCGAGCGGACCGAGACGTACCACTACTTCGCGACCGACCCGGTCACCGGATGGGAGGAGTACACGCAGGCACGCGGCCTGAAGGCGGCCACGGGCACGCCGGGCGACCTGAAGGGCGGCACCGTACGCCTGGAGGTGTGGAGCGCCATCGGCAACGGCACCTCCCAGCTCCGGACGGGCACCGACCGGTCCGTGCTGGTGATCCCCTACAGCTGATCGCGCGAGACCCTTGGCGGCGGGCACCGGCGTACGGCCGGTGCCCGCCGTGCTGTGCGAGCCGCAGCGGGTTCGAGCCGGCGGTCAGGCCGGGCGGCGGGCGGCCCAGACGCTGCGCTCGGTGCGCACCGCGAGGTCGTCGCGGCGCAGGAGGCTGTGCGGGCCGTCGGTGTCGAGCAGCCGGTCGAGCGCGGCCAGGTCCTCGGGGGAGAGGGCACCGGCGGCGCCGTGCCGCAGGCGCCGGAGGCT
>NZ_JAAGMD010000026.1 GCF_010548465.1 Streptomyces sp. SID14436
GACCCCGCCCGGGGAGCCCGGCGGGGCGGACACCGGCCCGGCCGGACCGGCGGACCCGGACGGCGCGGACCGGCCCGCCCAGCTGGAACTGGAGAGCTGACACGGCGGCCCCCGCGGCCGGGGGCCGGCCCGCCCCCGCGGCGGGTCTTCTATATTGACCGCACAGGACGGCAACGGACGGGAACGGACGGACAGTGTCTGACCTCGAGCTGCTGACGCGGTCCCTGGGGCGCAACGTCAAGCGGTGGCGCACCGAGCGCGGCTTCACTCTCGACACCCTCGCCGCCCGGGCCGGGGTGAGCCGCGGGATGCTCATCCAGATCGAGCAGGCCCGCACCAACCCCAGCATCGGGACCATCGTCAAGATCGGCGACGCCCTCGGGGTCGCCGTCACCACGCTGCTCGACTACGAGCGCGGCCCCACGGTCCGTGTCGTCCCCGCCGACCAGGCGGTGCGGCTGTGGCACACCGAGGCCGGCAGCCACAACCGGCTGCTCGCGGGCGCCGAGGCCCCGGGACCGCTGGAGATGTGGGACTGGCGGCTCATGCCGGGCGAGTCCAGCGACTCCGACCCGCACCCGGTCGGCACCGTCGAGCTGGTGCACGTCACCGCAGGGGAGCTGACCCTCACCGTCGACGGGGTCGACCACCGGGTGCCCACCGGCGCCAGCGCCTCCTTCGAGGCGAGCACCCCGCACACCTACGGCAACCGGGGTGACGTGCCGATGGAAATGATCATGACCGTGTCCGTGCCGCCCGTGCACTGAGACACCCCTCCGGCCGCCGCCGCGGCGCTGTTACGGTGCGGCCATGCGCGCACCCATCGGAGACTTCGACCACGCCACCCCCGCCCCGGAGTGCCTCGACGAGCTGACCGCGCCGGTCGCCGCCGCCGTCCGTGCCTGGACCGGCAGCGTGCCCGCCGAGCAGATCCTGTACGTCGACACCGACCCGCGCTGGGCCGACACGGCCGTCTTCGTCGAGCACTACGGCCGGGACCTGCTGGAGCGGTCCGCGAACTGCGTGGTGGTGGCCGGCAAGCGGGGCGGGGAGACGACGCTCGCCGCCTGTCTGGTGCTGTCCACGACCCGCGCCGACGTCAACGGCGTGGTGCGCCGCCGGCTCGGCGCCCGCAAGGCGTCCTTCGCGCCGATGGAGACCGCTACCGGCGAGACCGGCATGGAGTACGGCGGCATCACCCCCCTCGGCCTCCCCGACGGCTGGCCGGTGCTGGTGGACGCCGCCGTGGCCGACCTGCCGTACGTGCTCGTCGGCAGCGGACGCCGCCGCGGCAAGCTGCTGGTGCCGGGCAAGGCGCTCGCGGAACTCCCGAACGCCGCCGTGGTGGAAGGGCTCGGCATCTCCTGAGACAGGGCAGCCAGTGCGGGGCAGGAGCGTGCACGGATCCAGTGGTGACGCCCTGTCAGTTCTGCCGGGAAGGTGACAGGATTCAGCGCAGCCGGGGGATCTCGATCGCGGGGCAGCGGTCCATCACCATGTCCAGACCCGCCGCCCGGGTCCGCTCGAAGGCGGCCTCGTCGACGACGCCGAGCTGGAACCACACGGCCCGGGCGCCCCTGGCGACCGCCTCGTCGGCCACCGCGCCGGCCAGGTCGCTGTTGACGAACACGTCCACGACGTCGACCTCGAAGGGGATGTCGGCCAGGGACGCGTAACCCTGCTCGCCGTGCACCGTCTCCGCCTTCGGGTGCACGGGCACGATCCGCTTGCCGAACCGCTGCAGCACCTGCGCCACGCCGTACGCGGCGCGTTGGCGGTTGGACGACAGGCCCACCACGGCCCACGTGTCGCCGAGTTCGGTCAGAATCTTGCGAACGGTTGCGTCGTCGCCGTACACCGCGGACCTCCGGGGGATCGGAATCGAGGGTGGCATTGGCTGCCCCTTCTCCGCCGGAACACTTCGGGCCGCCGGGTGATTCCCCCAGCGACCGGGTGCGCTCGCCGACGGGACCGCGACCGCCCGCATCGGGCGCCCCGCGCGGGACGCGATGATCCGGAGCCCGCGGTTGCCCCGTGGTGACGTACTCCCCGGGCGGTACCTCACAGGTTGACCCCGGCTCCATCCCCGGTTCGACGACCCCGAGGGCATGTGCACGCCAACATTGCGGCCTGACATCGGCGCTCTCCTACGGGGGCATGAGAGGACGGGGAAACGCATGCGGTTCGGACGCGTGTCGACGATGTGCGGGGTCTTCGCGGCGACGGCGGCCACGGTGCTGGGGGCGGCCCCCCAGGCATCGGCCGCCGGTCACTGGGAGAGTCCGTGGAGGAGCTACGCCGAGTACCGGTACACCTCTTCCGACTGGAAGGGGGCCCGCAGCTACATCGAGATCTCGTGGAACTCCAGCGACAAGGCGTCGGTGTACGGCTACGCGCGGGACACCAAGGGCGACGGCTACGGCGCCCTGGCGCAGGTCATGTACGACTACTGGAACGGGTCGCGGTGGGTGCACACGCAGAGGACACTGGCCAGGACCAGCGGCGGCAAGGGCGACGAGCAGTGGAACTACGGCAAGCACGCCACCGTCAAGGTCCGCAACGTCTGGCTGCGCACCTGCATGTGGAACGCCACGGGCACGATCTGCGAGGGGGGCGCCCACTGACACGGTTCTCCGACGCCCGTATCCGCGCCGGCGAGGTGGCGCGAGGTGCCGCCCCCGGCGGCCGCGGCGGCGGGCAGCGTGCATGCATCCTCCGGGCGAAGTGGCCGACGGCGAAGGGGAGACACACGTGACCGACAAGACGACAGAAGGCATCAGGACGACAGAAGGCATCTCCGGAGCGGGTCCGGCTCTCTACTACAACCGCGCCACCTTCACCGTGTGTCCCTGATCCGCCGAGGTCAGCTCACGGCACTGCACTGCCCCGCGGAGCACCCCGCGCGGGGCAGGAGGCGCGGAGCCGGCCGCCCCCTCCCACTCCCCCCGCTCCACACCGGTCACGCGGCCGGACGCCGAAAGTGCGCGAGAGACCTGCGTCTTCCCGCCGACCCGCCTACGCTCGCCTCGTGCTGCGCATCACCGACGCCCGAACCGGCCACCTCGTCGACGCCGCCCCCGTCCGGCGGGGCCTCACCCGGGTCGAGGCCCACACCGAGGGGTTCGACGCCACCGCCTTGCGGGTGATGGTCGTCGCCGACCTGCTCGTTCGTGCCCTGGAGCTCGGCGGCACCCCGGTGTGGGCGTTGCTGCGCGCCGACCGGGGCCGCCCGGAGCTGCGGGCGGCGGCCGCCGCCCTGGGGGTACGCCCGTTCGAGGACGACCGGCAGCCGGACCCCGGCCTCGGCGAGGCCAGGATCCTGCACGTGGTGGGGGAGGACGGCGCGAAACCCGACGGAGCGCGAGTCGTGGTCGCAGCCGCCGTGGCCGACGGCTTGACGGTACTGACCGCCCCGGACGCCACGGACAGCACGCGCAACGCGTCCGGAACGGGCCGGGAGGGCCCGGCCGCCCCGGCCTCCGCGGATCCCGGCGCTGCGCCCGGCGCCACCGCCCCCGACCCCGGCGCCCTCCGCCTGGCCCTCCTCTCCCATCCCAGGGACACCCCCGTGCGCCTCGACCCGGCCGCGGTGACCGGGGCCGCGCGCACCCTCGCCCACTGGCGCCGGGCGGTCGCCGACTGGGCGTCCACGCCCTCCCGGCCCGTTCCGGACGCGGTGCGCGCCCGGCTGCGGTCCGCCTGGGAGAACGACCTGGACGCCGTGGGCGTGCTCGACGTCCTTCACGACGTGGAGCACGCGCACGGCCTGCCGGACGGCGCCCGGTTCGAGACCTTCGCGCACGCCGACCGCCTGCTCGGCCTGGAACTCACCCGCGACCTCGGAACACCGGCATGATCGAACGAACCGGAGCGGGCCCGCTGCGCCGCCTCTTCGTCCTGCGCCACGCCAAGTCCGCCTGGCCGGACGGCGTCGCCGACCACGACCGGCCCCTCTCCGCACGCGGACGCCGGGACGCCCCCGCCGCCGGCCGGGCGCTCGCCGACGCCGGACGGCTGCCCGGCCAGGCCCTGTGCTCCACGGCCGTCCGCGCCCGCCTGACCTGGGAGGGGGCGTCGGCGCAGTGGGGCACACCCCCGCCGGTCCGCTTCGACCGGCGCCTGTACATGGCGGGCGTGCCGGAACTCCTCGCCGTGCTGCACGAGGTGCCCGACGAGATCCGCACCGTCCTGCTGATCGGGCACAACCCGGGACTGGAGGACCTCGTCCTCACCCTGGCCGGTGACGGCCTGGACGACACCCTGGACCGCGTCCGCGCCAAGTTCCCGACCTCCGCGATCGCCGTCCTGGCCTGGCGCGGCGGCTGGCCCGACCTGACCGCCGGTTCCGCCCTGCTCACCTCGTTCACCGTCCCCCGGGGAGCCAAGCCGTAGCCGGTCCGGCCCCGGCGGGGCGCTGCGCATAGGCTGGCCGGATGCAGGACCAGTACCGCACCGTCGCGCGCGCGGGTGTGCACGAGACCGAGATCAACCGCTCCCGCTTCCTGTGCGCCCTCGCCCCGGCGGCCACCGAGCAGGAGGCGCAGGACTTCATCGCGGCCGTGCGCAAGGAGCACGCCGACGCCACCCACAACTGCTGGGCCTACGTCATCGGGGCCGACGCCTCCGTCCAGAAGGCCAACGACGACGGAGAGCCCGGCGGCACCGCCGGGGTGCCCATGCTCCAGATGCTGCTGCGCCGCGAGATGCGCTACGTCGTCGCCGTCGTCACCCGCTACTACGGCGGGATCAAACTGGGCGCCGGCGGCCTCATCCGCGCATACGGCGGCGCCGTCGGCGAGGCCCTGGACACCATCGGCACGATCACCCGGCGCCGGTTCCGCCTGGTCACCGTCACCGTCGACCACCAGCGCGCCGGCAAGGTCGAGAACGACCTGCGCTCCACCGGCCGCGACGTCCGGGACGTGCGCTACGGCGAGTACGTCACCATCGAGGTCGGTCTGCCGGACGCCGACGTGGCCGCCTTCCGCGCCTGGCTCGCCGACGCGACCGCCGGGACGGCCCGCCTGGAGATCGGCGGGGAGGCGTACGGGGACGCGTGAGCGTCGCGCCTCCTTCCCGCCGGCTTCTCACGTAGCCGGGCGCCGGAATCCGCGTGACGG
Source organism: Streptomyces sp. SID14436 (assembly GCF_010548465.1). Lineage (GTDB taxonomy): Bacteria > Actinomycetota > Actinomycetes > Streptomycetales > Streptomycetaceae > Streptomyces. Next base: position 5,121 of record NZ_JAAGMD010000026.1, read on the forward strand.
CCGCCCCTTCGGGGCGGTCATGTCGTTGCCGTCGTCCGGTCACGTCGCTCTCCCCGGTGGGCGAGCAGGCCGGTCAGGGTCCAGCGGCCGGGGCCGAGAGCGGAGATGAGCAGGAAGGACCAGCAGAACATGACGGCTGTCTCGCCGCCGTTCTCGATGGGGAAGACGGCATGGGGCTGGTGCACGACGAAGTAGGCGTACGCCATGGATCCGGAGCAGAGGATGGCCGCGGCGCGCGTCCCGAGGCCGCACAACACCAGTGTGCCGCCGAGCAGTTGGATGGCGGCGGCCCACCAGTCGGGCCACGCGGCGACTTCGGGCTTCGCTCCGTGGGGACCGCCCAGGACGTCGAACAGGGTGGCGGCTCCGTGGCAGGCGAACAGCAGTCCCAGGACGATCCTGAACAGTCCGATCACGTGTTCTCTGCTTCTGTCCAGCGCTTTCATCGGTGTGTCTCCTCTGTCTCGCGCAGCGCTCTCGCGGAGGCTGCGTCGCGGTGGGGGCGAAGACTGGCCCGGCTGCTCGGAGATCTCGGTCCGGAGAAATCCGGCGGGTGGGCCGAGTCGGGCTGAGACGTGGGCGGATGCGCGTCCGGTGCGCCACTCGGCTGAGGCATGGCGCGGATCGCGGCCGGGCGGGACGGGCGTCAGCGGGGCGGCCGCGGTGTGGCAGTCGAACAGTGAACCATGCCGGGGGTTCTTGTCTAGACCAATAGGGCGGGAAGTTCCGACTCGAGGGTGCGGCCGCGAAGTGCCGTGCCCTGATGAGGCGTTCGCGTTGCACAACCCCTTGACCCGAGCGGATCCGTCGCTAAGGTCTAGACCTGAATCGAGAAGGTCTAGACCTGCTCCACCCGATCGACGCGGAACGCGCTCCCGGTACGGCTGCCCCGACGACTCCGAAGGAAGTGGAATGTCATGAACACGAAAAAGAAGGCGGCTCTCGCGATCGGAGCGCTGGTGGCCCCCCTGCTCGCCATCAGCCTCCCGGCCGGTACGGCCAGCGCCCACGGCTGGGTGACCGACCCCGGCAGCCGGCAGGACCAGTGCGCCGCGGGCGTCGTCGACTGCGGCCAGATCAAGTACGAGCCGCAGAGCGTCGAAGGGCCGAAGGGCCTGCGCAGCTGCAGTGGCGGAAACGCCCAGTTCGCCGAGCTCGACGACGACAGCAAGGGCTGGCGGGTGACACCGGTCAGCAGTACGCACACCTTCAACTGGCACCACACCGCACGGCACTCCACGGCCAACTGGCAGTACTTCATCGGCAACACGAAGATCGCCGAGTTCGACGGCCGTGGTGCCCAGCCTCCCGCCGACGTCAGCCACCAGGTGAACTTCGGGTCCTTCACCGGCCGTCAGAAGGTGCTTGCCGTGTGGAACGTGGCGGACACCGGCAACGCCTTCTACGCCTGCATCGACGTCAACGTCGGCGGGGGCAACGGCGGAGGTGACAACGGCGGAGGTGACGACGGCGGTGACGGCGAGCCGGGTGACTGCGTCGCGCCGCTCTGGAGCGCCGGAAACGTCTACACCGGCGGCGACACCGTCTCCTACAACGGACACACCTGGCGGGCCAAGTGGTGGGTGACGGGCGAGCAGCCCGGTACCACCGGTGAGTGGGGTGTCTGGGAAGACCTCGGGGCCTGCTGATCTCGCCACCGGGGCGCGGCCGTCACTCCCTGTACGGCCGCGCCCCGGTCAGCCCCGCGCAGCGGCGGGCGGTCTCCGGGGGTGCGGCAGGCCGGCCCCGGGACGGGACGTGGCGGCGGGAGCGGCTGAGGACTGGCGCCTCGTCCTGGGCGAGCGGTGTCGTCGTCGCCGGCGTGGCACACTCCACGACCCGTCGAGGTGGCTCGGCCGCACCACCGTCGAGTGACGGCCGACCCCCGTGGCCCTGTGCTGTCCGACGCGGGTGGCAGACTGAGGCCCGTGAGGGATCAGGTGCCGACCGGCGCCGGTGTGGTCGACGACGGCCACGGACCGTGCCGGTGCGGTGTCGGTCACAGGGGCCGAGGAGGGGGACGCATGCGGGTCGGAGTCGCGCTGTGAGGTTGCTGCACACGTCCGACTGGCACCTCGGCCGGTCCTTCCACCGGGTCGGCATGCTCGGCGCCCAGGCCGACTTCATCGGCCACCTGGTCGCGACCGTGCGCGAGCAAGCCGTCGACGCGGTGGTCGTCTCCGGCGACGTGTACGACCGGGCCGTGCCGCCGCTCGCCGCGGTCGAACTGTTCGACGACGCCCTGCACCGGCTGGCCGACCTCGGTGTGCCGACGGTGATGATCTCCGGCAACCACGACTCCGCCCGCCGGCTCGGCGTCGGCGCCGGGCTCATCGGCCGCGCCGGCATCCACCTGCGCACCGACCCCGCCGCCTGCGGCACCCCCGTGATGCTGTCCGACGCCCACGGCGAGGTCGCCTTCTACGGGCTGCCCTACCTCGAACCAGCCCTGGTCAAGGAACGGTTCCAGGTGACGAAGGCCGCCCACGAGACGGTGCTGGCCGCCGCCATGGACCAGGTCCGCGCCGACCTCGCCGTCCGCCCGCCCGGCACCCGCAGCGTCGTCCTCGCCCACGCCTTCGTCACCGGCGGCGAACCCAGCGACAGCGAACGGGACATCACCGTCGGCGGAGTGGCCGCCGTGCCCGCCGGGGTCTTCGACGGCGTGGACTACGTGGCCCTCGGCCACCTGCACGGCTGCCAGACCCTCACCGAGCGGGTCCGCTACTCCGGCTCCCCCCTGCCGTACTCCTTCTCCGAGGCCCGGCACCGCAAGAGCATGTGGCTCGTCGACCTGGACGCCGACGGGGACGTCACCGCCGAACGCGTCGACTGCCCGGTGCCGCGCCCCCTGGCCCGCATCCGGGGCCGCCTGGAGGACCTGCTCGCCGACCCCGCGCTCGCGGTCCACGAGGAGGCGTGGGTCGAGGCCACCCTCACCGACCCGGTCCGCCCGGCCGACCCCATGGCCCGGCTCACCGCACGCTTCCCGCACACCCTCAGCCTCGTCTTCGACCCGGACCGCGCCCCTGACGACCCCGAGGTGTCCTACGCCCGGCGGCTCGCCGGACGCGCCGACCAGGAGATCGCCGAGGACTTCGTCGCCCACGTGCGCGGCGCCGGACCGGACGAACGGGAGCGGGCCGTGCTCCGGGACGCCTTCGACGCGGTCCGCGCCGACGACGCCGTCAAGGAGGTCGCCCGGTGAGGCTGCACCGGCTGGACATCACCGCCTTCGGCCCCTTCGGCACCCCCCAGACGGTCGACTTCGACGAGCTGTCCGCCGCCGGCCTCTTCCTGCTGCACGGGCCCACCGGCGCGGGGAAGACCTCGGTCCTCGACGCCGTCTGCTACGCCCTGTACGGCGCCGTCCCCGGCGCCCGGCAGACCGGCGGCGGCCAGGGCGTCACCCTGCGCAGCGACCACGCGGCCCCCGGCACCCGCACCGAGGTCACCCTCGAACTCACCGTCGCCGGACGGCGCCTGCGCATCACCCGGCAGCCGCCCTGGGAGCGCCCGAAGAAACGCGGCACCGGCACCACCGTCGACAAGGCCCAGACCTGGCTGGCCGAACACGACCCGGTGAGCGGCACCTGGAAGGACCTCAGCCGCTCGCACCAGGAGATCGGCGAGGAGATCACCCAGCTCCTCGGCATGAGCCGCGAGCAGTTCTGCCAGGTCGTGCTGCTGCCCCAGGGCGACTTCGCGCGCTTCCTGCGCGCCGACGCCGAAGCCCGCGGCCGGCTCCTCGGGCGGCTGTTCGACACCCGCCGTTTCGCCGAGGTGGAGAAGCGCCTCGCCGAACGCCGGCGCGGCACCGAGTCCCGGGTCCGGGACGGGGACGCCGACCTGCTGGCCGACGCGCACCGGATGCAGCAGGCCGCCGGCGGCGCCATGGAACTGCCCGACCTGACCCCCGGCGACCCCGGCCTGGCCGACGCCGTACTGAGCGCCGCCGCCGTCGCCCGCAGCACCGCGCGCGAACAGCTCACGATCGCCCACTGCCGGCTCGCCGCCGCCGAGTCCGCCCGCGCCGCCGCCTCCCTCACCCTGGACGAGACCCGCGAACGGGACCGGCTGCAGCGGCGGTTCGCCGAGGCCCGGGAGCG
>NZ_JAAGMD010000319.1 GCF_010548465.1 Streptomyces sp. SID14436
CCGTGCATCTCGCGGCAGATGGCCGCCTGGGGGTTGTCCTGGTGCCTGCCACTGGCCGTGGGTCCGGCTGTGCGGCCTGTTCGGCGGTCCCGGGCGGGCTCCCGGGCACGGGCCGTGTTTTTCGATGTCGGTGCGTCCGCCCGAGAGCGGGCCGTGGCTCACCGTCCGTATACCTCGCGGCAGATGGCCGCCTGGGGGCTGTCCGGGTCCCACCGGCCGTAGGTCCGGCCGAGCGCGCAGACGTCGGTGCCCTCGCGGAGGGCCGGTCCCGGCCGGGCGGGCGGCTCGGCGGTACCGGGCGGGCGGCCGTCGTCGGCCGGTGCGGGACGCTCCGGGCGGGATGCCGAGCCGTGGCCCGGCGGGGGC
>NZ_JAAGMD010000051.1 GCF_010548465.1 Streptomyces sp. SID14436
CGGCCCCGGCGCGGCCCCGGCGGCCGGTCCCGCCCCCGGGGCCCGCCCCACCCACCGGCTCACCCCGTGGCGCACCGACTGGTCCAGCCAGACCGGCTCCACCCAGCTCGGCATCCTGCACGGCAGCAACCACGACGTCCCCGCCTTCCGCTGGTACGAGAAGGAACGCCGGGAGGTGATGGTCTGCAACCGCCCCACCAGCGCCGCCGAACTTGAACGCCGGGCCGCCGCCCACGCCGGACACCCCGGGCTGCTCGCCGACGACGGCGCCAGCCGCGGCAACCTGTTCGGCGGCGGCGCCGACCAGCAGGCCCTGGTGCTGTCCATCGCGACCCGCCGCCGCAACCCCGGAACCCGCTCCCGCGCGGGCTACTTCACCTACTTCAGCGACCCCGCCAACGCCGTGCGCACCGCCCTGTCCTTCGTCGCCGAGGTCGTGCGCGAGATCGCCCAGTCCACCCGGGCCCGGTTCACCGGACAGCGCCCGCGCGTGTCCCGCGGCGGCCTCTACCCGTTCGTGCGGGCCTTCGCCACCGTCGTCCAGCGGGACGTGGTGGTCGCCGCCGTGACCGGCGACCTGCTGGCCGGGCGCAGCTCCGTCTACGCCGACCTGGTGGCCTACGACGAGGTCGCCCACCACTCCGGCCCCACCGGCCGGGACACCGACAAGGTGCTGCAACGCCTGGACCGCGCCCTCGCCCTGATCGAGAACGTCGCCGAGCACGCCCCCCGCCCCTACCGCATCGTCGTCCTCTCCGACCACGGACAGAGCCCCGGCGAGACCTTCCGCGCCCGCTACGGCCTCACCCTCGGCGACCTGGTGCGGGCCGGATGCGGACTGCCGGTGCCGCGCCGCGCCCGGCGCACCCACAGCGGTGCGGAGGCCCGCGCCGCCGTCCGCGCCGCGCTGCGCCGGCCGGTCGAGGAGGGCGTCGAGCAGTACCGGCCCACCCGCCGCGACGAGCCGATCGTGCTGGCCTCGGGCAACCTGGGCCTGGTCTCCTTCCCGGACGTGCCGCACCGGATGACCAAGGAGGAGATCGACACCCGGTACCCCGCGCTGCTGCCGACCCTCGCCAACCACCCCGGCATCGGCTTCCTCCTCGTGCGCAGCGAACGCCACGGCGGGCTCGTCCTCGGCCCGCAGGGCGCGCAGATCCCGCTCGACCGGCTCGACGAGGACCCGGGCCCGCTCGCCGTGTTCGGGCCCGGCGCCGCCGACGTCGTGCGCCGCACCCACTCCTTCCCGCACACCGCCGACATCATGGTCAACTCCGCCTACGACCCGGCCGGCGGCGAGGTGCTCGCCTTCGAGGAGCAGATCGGCTCGCACGGCGGCCTCGGCGGCGCCCAGGCCCGGCCCTTCCTGCTGTCCCCGCTCGCGCTGACCCCGCCGGTGCCCGAGGGCACCGAACTGCGGGGCGCGGAGGAGGTCCACCGGGTGCTGCGCCGCTGGCTGGAGGAGGCCGGCGGCCGTGCCTCCCCGGCGGCACCGGACCGGGAGCACGCGGCCTGAACCACCACGGATCCGCCGCCGGAGAACCCGTCCTCCGGGTGGCGCGGGCCGGGATGTGATCGGATGGGGGAGGGCACCCGCTGACCCGGGCCCCGGACCAGAGCACCACCGGACATCGCAGGACCTTTCGAAAGGATGGCGTCATGGCAGCCACGCGCTCCGCACACACCGTTTGGGAAGGAAATCTCTTCAAGGGCAGCGGGGTCGTCAGCTTCGACTCCTCCGGCAGCATCGCCGACCAGCCCGTCACCTGGGCGTCGCGCGCCGAGGAGGCGAACGGGAAGACCAGCCCCGAGGAGCTGATCGCGGCCGCGCACTCCAGCTGCTTCTCGATGGCCTTCTCCAACATCCTCGACAAGGCCGGCAACCCGCCGACCCGCCTGACGACCTCCGCCGACGTCACCTTCGTGCCCGGCGAGGGCATCACCGCCATTCACCTCACCGTCGAGGGCACCGTCCCCGGCCTGGACGAGGCGGCCTTCCTCGCCGCGGCCGAGGACGCCAAGGTGAACTGCCCGGTCAGCCAGGCGCTGAAGGGCACCGAGATCAGCCTGACGGCGAAGCTGGCCTGACCGCACCGCCGCAGCACCGCACGCAGGCCGCCCCCGCCGGGGCGGCCTGCGGCACGTCACCTCCCGGAGCCGACGAACGCCATGGAGCCACGCCCCGCCGTCTCCGCCCACCGCGGCGGCTGCGAACAGGCCGCCCCCGCCACCTGGGCCGCCTACGAGGACGCCCTGCGCTCCGGCGCCGAGTACGTGGAGATCGACGTCCGGCGCACCGCTGACGGCGTGTTCGTCGTCCACCACGACGCCCGCGCCGGCGGCACCGGCCCCCCGGTCGCCTCGCTCACCCGCGCCCGGCTGGAGGAACTGACCGGCCGGCCCGTGCCCGTCCTCGACGACGTGCTGTCCCTCGTCGCCGGGCGGCTGGTGGCCCACCTCGACCTCAAGGAGACCGGCCACGAGCGGGACATCCTGGACCGGGCGGTGGCCCTGCTCGGCGCCGACGGCTGCGTCGCCACCACCCTGGAGGACCGGTCCGTCGCCGCCGTCACCGCCGCGTTTCCCCGTGTGCGCACCCTGCTGTCCCTCGGCCGGGACGGGCGGGAGGTCGGCCGGCGCCGCCTGATGGCGACCCGGCTCAGCGAACTGCTCCCCATGCGCCGGGTGCGGGCCTGCGGCGCCCACGGCGTGGCCGTGCACCACCGCCTGGCCCGCGCCACGGTGCTGCGCGAGGCCGCCCGCAACAGCCTGTTCACGATGGTGTGGACGGTCAACGACGACGCCTCGATGCGCGCCTTCCTCGGCGATCCGCGCGTCGACGTCCTCATCACCGACCGCCCCCGGCGCGCCGTCGCCCTGCGGGACGCACCCGCCGCGCGCCACCCGTGAGGCGGAGGCCCCATTGACAAGCACCCCCTCAGGTTTTGGGCTGGAGGGGGAGGAACCCGGACCAGGGTGCTCCGACGGAAGGGGACGGCGATGGGACGTGCGGTCGGGATCGATCTGGGGACCACGAACTCGGTGGTGGCCGTCCTCGAGGGCGGTGAGCCCACCGTCGTCGCCAACGCGGAGGGGGCGCGCACCACCCCGTCCGTCGTGGCGTTCGCCAAGAACGGCGAGGTGCTGGTCGGCGAGGTCGCCAAGCGGCAGGCCGTGACCAACGTGGAGCGCACCGCCCGCTCGGTCAAGCGGCACATGGGGGACGCGCAGTGGCGGTTCCCCCCGGAGGGCAGCATCGACGGCACCCGGTACCGGGCCCAGGAGCTGTCCGCCCGGGTCCTGCAGAAGCTGAAGCGGGACGCCGAGTCCTACCTGGGCGAGGACGTCACCGACGCCGTGATCACCGTACCGGCGTACTTCGACGACACGCAGCGGCAGGCGACCAAGGAGGCCGGGGAGGTCGCCGGGCTGAAGGTCCTCAGGATCATCAACGAGCCGACGGCGGCGGCCCTCGCCTACGGCCTGGACAAGGAGAACGAGACCGTCCTGGTCTTCGACCTCGGCGGCGGCACCTTCGACGTGTCGCTGCTGGAGATGGGCGACGGCGTCATCGAGGTGAAGGCCACCAACGGCGACACCGGCCTCGGCGGCGACGACTGGGACCAGCGGCTCGTCGAACACCTCGCCAAGCGGTTCAAGGGCCAGTACGGCATCGACCTGGCCCAGGACAAGATGGCCGTGCAGCGGCTGCGGGAGGCCGCCGAGAAGGCCAAGATCGAACTGTCCTCCTCCACCGAGACGACGATCAACCTGCCCTACATCACGGCCTCCGCCGAGGGTCCCCTGCACCTCGACGAGAAGATCACCCGCGCCCAGTTCCAGGAGCTCACCGAGGACCTGCTGGAACGCTGCAAGACCCCCTTCCACCAGGCCGTCAAGGACGCCGGGGTGAAGCTGAGCGCCATCGACCACGTCATCCTCGTCGGCGGCTCCACGCGGATGCCCGCCGTCACCGACCTGGTGCGCGAGCTGACCGGCAAGGACCCGCACAAGGGCGTCAACCCCGACGAGGTCGTCGCGGTCGGCGCGGCCCTCCAGGCGGGCGTGCTGCGCGGCGACGTCAAGGACGTGCTGCTGCTCGACGTCACTCCGCTGTCCCTGGGCATCGAGACCAAGGGCGGCATCATGACGAAGCTGATCGAGCGCAACACCACGATCCCCACCCGGCGTTCGGAGATCTTCACCACCGCCGCCGACAACCAGCCCTCGGTCGGCATCCAGGTCTACCAGGGCGAACGCGAGATCGCCGCCTACAACAAGAAGCTCGGCGTCTTCGACCTCACCGGTCTGCCGCCCGCCCCGCGCGGCGTCCCGCAGATCGAGGTGGCCTTCGACATCGACGCCAACGGCATCATGCACGTCTCCGCCAAGGACCTCGCCACCGGCCGTGAACAGAAGATGACCGTCACGGGCGGCTCCGCCCTGCCCAAGGACGACATCGACCGCATGATGCGCGAGGCCGAACAGCACGCCGAGGAGGACCGCGCCCGCCGCGAGGCCGCCGAGACCCGCAACCAGGCCGAGCAACTCGTCTACCAGACCGAGCGGTTCCTCACCGACAACGCCGACCGGGTGCCCGCCGACACCAGGTCGGAGGTGGAGAGCGCCGTCGCCGACCTCAAACGGCAGCTGGAGGAGAACGCCGACACCGCGGCCCTGCGCACCGGCGTGGAGAAGCTCGCCTCCGTCAGCCAGCGCATGGGCCAGGCGATGTACGCCCGCGCCGAACAGCCCGGCCAGGGCGGGGAGCCGAGCGCCGGAGACGGCGCGGACGTCTCCCGGCAGCCCCGGGACGACGACGGGGTGGTCGACGCGGAGATCGTCGACGAGGACACCCCCGGGGACGCGGGGGACCGCAAGGGCGGCGACGGCTGACCCGGCGCCGCACCACCGGGCCGCCGCGGGTCAGTGGCGCTTGCGCCACTCCCGCAGCAGCTCCCGGGTGCGGTCCGTGGTCGCGGCCCGGGCCGTCATGTGGTCCAGCACCTCCAGGTGCACCGCGACCTCCTTCCGGGAGTCGAGGTACAGCGCCCCGGTGAGGTACTCGGTGAACACCATGTCGGGCAACTCCGGTTCGGCGAACCGGAACAGGGAGAACGGCGCGTACGTGCCCGGGTGCGGCCCGCTCGCGAACTCGATGACCTGCAGCGTGACGCGGTCGCGTTCGGACAGCTCCAGCAGCCGGTCCAGCTGCTCGCGCATCACTCCGCCGTCGACGCTGACCGGCCGCCGCAGCACCGTCTCGTCCATGATCACCCACAGGTGGGGCGGGTCCGGGCGCTCCACCAGCCGCTGCCGCTCCAGCCGCAGCGAGACGTGCCGCTCCACCGCCTCCGGCCCCGCGGTGCCGATCGTCCCCGCCTCCAGCACGGCGCGGGCGTAGTCCTCCGTCTGGAGCAGCCCGGGCACGAAGTGCGGTTCGTAGGAGCGGATGACGCGGGCCGCGCCCTCCAGGCTCACGTACAGGCTGAACCACTCCGGCAGCACGTCGTGGAACCGCTGCCACCAGCCCGGCCGGTTCGCCTCCTCCACCAGCTCCACGAAGGTGACCGCCTCCTGCTCGGGCACCCCGTAGGCGTCCAGCAGGATCTGGACGTAGGGCACCTTCAGTGCCACGTCCGCCGTCTCCATCCGCCGCACGGTCGCGGGCGCCACCCGCAGGACCCGGGCGGCCTCCTCGCGTCCGAGACCCGCCGCTTCCCGCAGTTCCTTCAGACGCCTGCCCAGCACCACCTGGCCCACGGTGGGGGCGGCTCGCCGCTCACTCACGCCACGCCTCTCCCACGTGCCCACGCATGCGGTCAGTCTGTCACGTCCGGAGCACACTCTCACGGCACCGGCCGCCGGACGGGCCCGGCCGGGTGACGCGCCCGGCCGCCCGCACCATTACCCCGCGGGTAATCGACCGCGCCCCCGCCCCGGCGCCATCGTGGACGCACCGGGTTCCGGGCCGGCGCACTCCGGCCCGGGACCCGGCCCCCGGACACAGCCACCGCCCCGACGGAGAGTGATGCCCCATGTCCGCGTCCCAGCTCGCCGCGCTCGCCCGCACCACCGTGCCGCAGTCCGTGCTGCGCCGCTTCCTCGGCCTCGACGCCGCCGTCACCGGCGTCAACGCGCTCGCCTACCTGGCACTGTCCGGCCCGCTCGGCCGGTTCCTCGGGGTCGACGACCGACTCCTCCTCGGCGTGGGCGCCTTCCTCGCCGTCTACGCGGCCGGGGTGGCCCTGCTCGCCGCCCGGGAGCACCCGCCGGCCCTCGGGGTGCGTGCCGTCGTCGAGGCCAACCTCGCCTGGACCGTGGTGAGTCTGGCCGCGCTCGCGCTGTGGCTCACCCCGACCACCGCGGGCGCCGTCTGGATCGTCCTGCAGGCCCTGGCCGTCGCGGCCTTCGCCGTGCTCCAGCACCTCGCTCTGAGGGGTCGTCAGGCAACCGGTGACTGAAGGTACTTGGCCGTCGCGGGGTCGGCCGGCAGCAGCGTCTCCACGGCCAGCTCGGCGACGGTCACGTCCATCGGCGTGTTGAAGGTCGAGACCGACGACACGAACGACAGCGTCCGCCCCCGGTGCTCGATCCGCATCGGCAGCGCGAAGTACGCCGCCACCTCCTCCGCCTCCTCGTCCTCCCCGGCGCTCCCCGGCACCGGGTAGGCCGCCACCTCCTCGTACAGGGCCCGCAGCGGCTCGGAGCGGCGCAGCGCGATGTGCCGTTCCATCTGGGCCAGCAGATGCCCGCGCCACTGCCGCAGGTTCCGGATGCGCGGGGCCAGTCCCCGGGGGTGCAGGGTCAGCCGCATGGTGTTCAGCGGCGGCTCCAGCAGGTCCTGGGGCACCCCGTCGAGCAGTTCCAGGACCCCGCTGTTGGCCGCCACGACGTCGTACAGGGCGTTCACCACCAGGGCCGGATACGGTTCGAAACCGCCGATCAGCTGCTCGATGCCCTCGCGCAGCGCGCCCAGCGCCGGATCGTCCAGCGGGGTCTCCGGGAAGCGGGGCGCGTAACCCGCCGCCAGCAGCAGGGCGTTGCGCTCCCGCACGGGGACGTCCAGATGCTCGGCCAGGCGCAGCACCATCTCCTCGCTGGGCCGGGCCCGGCCGGTCTCGACGAAGCTGATGTGCCGGGCGGAGGAACCGGCCCGCAGCGCCAGCTCCAGCTGGCTGACCCGCCGCTGCTCCCGCCAGGCCCGCAGCAGCGGACCGGCCCCGCCCGCAGCGGAGGGGGAGGGGGAGGGGGTGCGGGTTCCGGGCGGGACGGTGGCCATACGGGTGACGTTAGCCGAACGGCCCCCGCCCCGGGCAGCCGTGCGCGGGCCCGCGGGACCGTAGCCGCACCCTGTGGCAGGCTGAGGAGCGAGCCCCCCGTGCGGGCGCGAGCGAGGACCCGACCAGCGAAGGAGCACGCCATGCCCGTCGAACCGCTGTCGCCGGAGGAGATCGAGGACCGCCTCGCCGACCTGCCGGGCTGGACCCTCGACGGGGACCGGCTCACCCGCACCTACCGGCTCGCCTCGCACTTCGCCGCCACCGCGATGGTCGTCCACATCGCCCAGGTGCAGGAGGAACTCGACCACCACTCCGACCTCACCCTCGGCTACAACACGGTGGCCCTGTCCGTGCACACCCACAGCGCGGGCGGCGCCGTCACGGCCAAGGACCTGGAGCTCGCCCGCCGAGTACGGGACCTGGCCCCCGCCCACGGGGCACACTGAGGTGCGTGCTCGACTACGACGAGGAAGCCGAACGCTACGACGCCTCCCGCGGGGGTGAGCCCCGGGCCGGCGCCGCCGCCGACGCGGTGCTCGCCCTCCTCCCGGACACCACCCGGGACCTGCTCGACGTGGCCTGCGGCACCGGTATCGTCACCCGTCGGTTCACCGCCCGCCCCGGGCTGCGCGTCACCGGTGTCGACCTCGCCCCCGCCATGACGCGCCGGGCCGCCGCCCGCCTCCCCGGCGCCGTGGTGCGCGGCGACAGCCGACGGCTGCCGGTGCGCGACGCCGCGGTCGACGCCGTCGTCAGCGTGTGGCTGCTGCACCTGCTGTCCGGACCCGACGAGGTGCGCCGCGTCATCGGCGAGTGCGCCCGCGTCCTGCGCCCCGGCGGTGTCTACGTCACCACCGTCGGCAAGGCCGCCTCCCACAACGTGGGCAGTGACATCGATGCCGTGCTCGCCTCCCGGCCGCCCAGCCCGGTGCGCGACGGTGCCGCCGACGTGACCGCCTGCGCCGCCGCCCATGGGCTGCTCCCGGCGGGGCGGGCCCGCTTCACCGGCCACGGTCAGGGCCGCAGCCCCCGCCGCACCATCGCCGATCTGCGGCGCGGCTGGTTCATGACCCTGCCGCCCGGTGATCCGCTGGCCGACGGCTTCGCCGACCGGCTGGCGCGCCTGCCGGACCAGGACCGGCCCCGGCCGGACCCGGTGTTCGACCTGCGGGCCTTCCGCAAACCGGCCGCCCGCTGACCCGGTTTGCGGGAGCGGCAACATCGTTTGCCACCCCCCGGTGCGTCGCCGCACCCTGGGCACACCCGAGCGGAGAGGCTGACCCCATGGCGCACCACCACGAACCGGACCGGCACGCACCGGACCACCCCGACGCACACCCCCACCACGGCCACGACCACGCCGACATCGACTGGGCCGAGATGGCCCCGTTGCTCGAGTCGCAGGCGGAACTGTACACGCCGCTGTACGAGCGGGCGTTGAGCTGGCTGGCGAAGGAGGTGACCGAGCCGGGACTCGTCGTCGACGCCGGCAGCGGACCCGGTGTCATCTCCGCCCTGTTCGCCGAGACCTTCCCGGGCGCCCGGATCGTCGCCGTGGACGGCTCCGAAGCGCTGCTGGAACGGGCCAGGGACCGGGCGGCACGCCGCGGCGCCGCCGACCGCTTCGGCACCCTCACCGGGGAACTCCCCGACATCCTCGACGAGTTGGAGTATCCGGCGGACCTGCTGTGGGCCAGTCGCAGCGTGCACCACCTGGGCGACCAGGGCGCCGCGCTCACCGCGCTGGCGGCCCGGCTCGCGACCGGCGGCACCCTGGCGGTGATGGAGGGCGGGCTGCCCGCCCGGTTCCTGCCCCGCGACATCGGCATCGGCCGGCCCGGACTGCAGGCCCGGATCGACGCGGTGGAGGAGGACTGGTTCACCCGCATGCGCGCCGACCTGCCGGGGTCGGTCGCCCAGACCGAGGACTGGCCCGCGCTGCTGGCGGCCGCCGGGCTGCACCACACGCGGACCCGTACCTTCCTCCTCGATCTGCCGGCCCCCACCACCGACCGGGCCCGCGCCTACGTCGCCGCCGTCCTCACCCGCACCCGCGAATCGCTCGCCGAGGACCTGGACGCGGAGGACCGCGCCACCCTCGACCGCCTCCTCGACCCCGACGACCCGGCGAGCGTCCACCACCGCCCCGACGTCTTCGTGCTGGCGGCCCACACGGTCCACACGGCGGTACGGCCGGCCTGAGCCGCCCCCGCCCGCGGGCGGCCGCCGGACACGCGACGGCCTCCCCGCAGCCCCCGGCAACGGGGGAGCGGAGAGGCCGTCGTGGGCGGTCCCGGGCTCAGGCGCCGTTCAGCCGGGCGGGGTCCGGTCCGATGCGCCGGTCCTCGTTCAGCGCGCTGATCGCCGCGAGGTCCTCGGCGTCCAGGGCGAAGTCGAACACGTCGATGTTCTCCCGGATCCGCGACGGCGTTACGGACTTCGGGATCACGACGTTGCCGAGCTGGAGGTGCCAGCGCAGCACCACCTGGGCCGGGGTGCGCTCGTGCTTGCGCGCGATGGCGACGATCGCCGGGACCTCCAGCAGGCCCTTGCCCTGGCCCAGCGGCGACCACGCCTCCGTGGCGATGCCCCGCTCCGCGTGGTACTCACGCGACGCGTGCTGCTGGAGGTGCGGGTGCAGCTCGATCTGGTTCACCGCCGGTACCACCGACGTCTCGGCCGTCAGCCGCTCCAGGTACTCCGGCAGGAAGTTGGACACGCCGATGGCCCGGACCCGGCCGTCCGCGTACAGCTTCTCGAACGCCTTGTACGTCTCGACGTAGAGATCGCGCTCCGGGGTCGGCCAGTGGATGAGGTACAGGTCCACGAAGTCCAGGCCCAGCTTCGACACGGACGCGTCGAAGGCGCGCAGCGTGGCGTCGTACCCCTGGTCGCTGTTCCACAGCTTCGTGGTCACGAACAGTTCCTCGCGGGGCACGCCCGACCGTGCGATCGCCCTGCCGGTGCCCTCCTCGTTGCCGTAGGCGGCCGCGGTGTCGATGCTGCGGTAGCCCGCCTCCAGAGCCGTCGCCACGGCCGTCTCGGCCTCTGCGTCCGGGACCTGCCAGACGCCGAACCCCAGTTGGGGCATCTCGACGCCGTTGTTCAGGACGATCGGGGGGACCTTGCTCACGAGCTCTCGATCCTTCGGTTGCGGACAATGATGAACAGCCCCATCCTCAACGATCACCGCCCGTCGTGCATTCCCGACCGCGCAATTCACGCGTGGTACAAGGCCTCGACCTCTTCCGTGTACGCCTTCTCGATGGCCCTGCGCTTCAGTTTCAGCGACGGGGTCAGCAGCCCGTGCTCCTCGGTGAACGGCTGCGCCAGGATCCGGAACGTGCGGATCGACTCGGCCTGCGACACCAGGGTGTTGGCCGCCACCACCGCCCGGCGCACCTCCGCCTCCAGGTCGGCGTCGTGCACCAGTTCGGCCGCCGGCAGGGACGGTTTGCCGCGCATCGCCAGCCAGTGCTCGACGGCCTCCGGGTCCAGGGTGATCAGCGCGGCGACGTAGGGCCGGTCGTTGCCGACGACGATGCACTGGTTGACCAGCGGGTGGTCCCGCACCCGCTCCTCCAGCGGGCCCGGCGAGACGCTCTTGCCGCCGGAGGTCACCAGGATCTCCTTCTTGCGGCCGGTGATCGTGAGGTAGCCGTCCTCGTCCAGCGCCCCCAGGTCACCGGTGGCGAGCCAGCCGTCGTGCAGCGTCTCGTGCGTCGCCTTCGGGTTGTTGAGGTAGCCCTGGAAGACGTTGTCCCCGTTCAGCCAGATCTCGCCGTCGTCGGCGATGTGCACCGAGACGCCCGGCACCGGCCGGCCCACGGTGCCGAAGCGGGTGCGCTCGGGCGGGTTCGCGGTCGCCGCCGCCGTCGACTCGGTGAGCCCGTACCCCTCGTAGACGTGGATGCCGGCGCCGGCGAAGAACAGCCCGAGCCGCCGGTCCATCGCCGAGCCGCCCGACATGGCGTGCCGGATGCGCCCGCCCATCGCGGCCCGCATCTTCCCGTACACCAGCTTGTCGAACACCTGGTGCTGCATCCGCAGGCCCGCGGACGGTCCCGGTCCGGTGCCCCACGCCTTCGCCTCCATGGCGTCCGCGTAGTTCACCGCCACCTCGACGGCCTTCTCGAACGCCCCCGAGCGGCCCTCCCGCTCGGCCTTGCGCCGCGCCGCGTTGAACACCTTCTCGAAGATGTACGGCACGGCCAGGAAGAACGTCGGCCGGAAGGAGGCCAGGTCCGGCATGATCGCCGCCGCGTTCAGCTGCGGCTGGTGGCCGAACTTCACCCGGCCCCGGATCGCGGCCACCTGCACCATCCGCCCGAAGACGTGCGCGAGCGGCAGGAACAGCAGGGTCGCCGCCTCGTCGCCCCGGCGGGAGTGGAACACCGGCTCCCAGCGCTCGATGACGGTGTCCGCCTCGTACATGAAGTTGCCGTGCGAGAGCACACAGCCCTTCGGACGGCCCGTGGTGCCGGAGGTGTAGATGACGGTGGCCACCGTGTCGGGGGTGACGGCCCGGCGGTGCCGGTGCACGACGTCGTCGTCGAGGTGGGCGCCCGCGTCGTACAGCTCCTGGACCGCGCCGGCGTCGAGCTGCCACAGCCGCCGCATCCCGGGCAGCCGGTCGATGACGGTGGCGATGGTCATCGCGTGGTCCTCGTGCTCCACGACCGCCGCGCTCACCTCCGCGTCGTGCAGCATCCACAGGCACTGCTCCGCCGACGACGTCGGGTAGACCGGCACGACCTGGGCGCCGACCGTCCACAGCGCGAAGTCGAACAGCGTCCACTCGTAGCGGGTGCGGGACATGATCGCGACGCGGTCGCCGAACCGGACGCCCTGCGCGAGCAGGCCCTTGGCGAGGGCGAGCACCTCGTCGCGGAACTCGGCGCTGGTCACGTCACGCCAGGCGCCGTCGGCGTCCTTGCGGCCGAGCGCGACCCGCGTGGGGTCCTCCTTCGCGTAACGGAACACGACATCGGCCAGACCGCCCACCGGAGCAGGCAACGCCAACGCAGGGCTGGTGAACTCGCGCAAGTCCGCTCCCGTTCCCCGCTCCCCGGCACTCGTACGATCGGACGTCGGGCCGCGCCCGGCGGTGAGGCCCGGCACGGCGCGGTGAAAGCTACCCCACCCGCCCGGGACGGCGGGAGAGGTGCGAAAGCTGAGCGGGACTCGCGTCGGCGCAGGTCAGCGGCGGAGAATGCACCCACAAGGGGAAGGGTCGGACAGATTCCTGACTTTTGAGTAAGCATTGCGGAGGCAATCTCCACCGAATCTGTACGCCGGGATTACCGGCGCTTGACGGTCGGCCCGGCGGCGGGACCCGGGCCGGCCCGCGGTCACCGCGGCCCGGGCCGTCACCCGCCCCGGTGCAGCCGGTCCCCGCCCGCCAG
>NZ_JAAGMD010000077.1 GCF_010548465.1 Streptomyces sp. SID14436
GCCCGTCCCCGTCCCCGGGGCCGGGCGGACCGTCCACCGAGGCCGCCGAGGGCCGGCGGGGCCGGGAACGGGACACCGCGACGCCCGCCAGACACAGGGCGCCGCCCGCCAGCGTGAGCGCGCCGGGCACCTCGCCGAGCGCCAGCCACGACATCAGCACGACCAGCGCGGGCACCGCGTACGTGGTCGCCCCCATCCGCCCGGCCGTCGTCCGGGCCAGCGCGTAGGCCCAGGTGGTGAAGGCCAGCGCGGTCGGGAAGACCCCCAGGTAGATCATGTTGAGCGTGGCGGACGCGGGCGCCCGGGCGGCCTCGCTCACCAGCTGCCCGGCGAACGGCAGGCACGCCACCGCCCCGACCAGGCACCCGTACGTCGTCACCTGCAGCGGGCTCGCCGTCCCCAGGGCGGGCTTCTGCGCCACGACCCCGCCCGCGTAGGCCACCGCCGCCAGCAGGCACAGCACCACGCCCAGCAGCGACGACCCGCCCTCACCGGACATCGACAGGCCGACGGTCACCGCGCCGGCGAACGACACGGCCATGCCCGCGAGCAGCCGCGGGGGCATCGCGTCCCCCAGCAGGCGGGCGCCGAGCAGGGCGATGAGGATCGGCCCGATGTTCACCACCAGGGCGGCCGTGCCCGCGTCGACCTGCTGCTCGCCCCAGTTGAGGGCCACCATGTAGAAGCCGAACCAGAGCAGCCCCGATATCGCGATGCCGCGCCACGCCGTCCGGGGCGGCGGCCCCTCCCGCCGCCACAGGCAGATCAGGGCCAGCGTCAGCACCCCGGCCAGCAGCCGCCCCAGCGCGAGGGCGCCCGGCGAGTACGCGGAACCCGCGCTGCGGATCGACACGAAGGCGGAGGCCCACAGGACCACGGTGACGGCGGCGGCACCCGCGGCGAGCAGTTCGCCGCGGCGCGCGGGCCGGGTCAGGGGGAGGTCGTTCATCATTGGGGTTCTCCTTCGTGGATACCCCCGGCTTCAGCCGGGGGTGGGGGTACCTCCCGCTTGCGGGGGAGAATCGAAGCTCCTGCGGAGCAGGGCAGGGGCAGCCGGTTCGCCGCCAGGGCGGACCTGCGTTTGCCCCCAACCACGCGCAGTTCGTCACAAACTGATGGATTATCATGTGAGGCGTGAAGGCCCCCCACGTGAAGCGGGCGTTCAAGTACCGCTTCTATCCGACCGACGCGCAGGCAGCTGAGCTGTCGCGTACGTTCGGCTGCGTGCGGAAGGTCTACAACCTCGCTCTCGCCGCGCGTACCGAGGCGTGGACGCGGCAGGAACGGGTGAACTACAACGCCACGTCGGCGATGCTGACGGCCTGGAAGAAGACCGAGGAACTCGCGTACCTGGCCGAGGTCTCCTCCGTCCCGCTCCAGCAGGCGCTGCGGCACCTCCAGACGGCGTTCTCGAACTTCTTCGGCAAGCGGGCGAAGTATCCGCGCTTCAAGTCGCGGAAGAAGTCCCGGAAGTCGGCGGAGTACACCACCAGCGCGTTCCGGTTCCGGGACGGGAAGCTGACCCTGGCGAAGATGGCGGAACCGCTCGACATCGTGTGGTCCCGCCCCCTCCCGGAGGGCGTGTCGCCGTCCACGGTGACCGTGTCCCAGGACGCGGCCGGACGCTGGCATGTGTCCCTGCTGTGCGAGGACCCGTCCGTCAAGCCGCTCTCCGCCGCCAGCGCGGCCGTCGGCATCGACGTCGGGCTCGACCACCTTCTGACCCTCTCGACCGGGGAGAAGATCGCCAACCCCCGCCACGAGCGCCGCGACCGCGCCCGCCTCGCCAAGGCGCAGCGGCAGCTTGCCCGCAAGACCAGGGGTGACGGAGCGAACCGGGCAAAGGCGCGCCGGAAGGCTGCCAGGGTCTACGCCCGCATCACCGACCGCAGGCGTGACCACCTGCACCGGCTCACCACTCGGCTCGTTCGTGAGAACCAAACGATCGTGATCGAGGACCTCACCGTCCGGAACATGGTGAAGAACCGGAGCCTGGCCCGCGCCATCTCGGATGCGGCCTGGTCGGATTTCCGGAGCATGCTGGAGTACAAGGCCCGGTGGTACGGCCGCGAAGTGATCGCGGTCGACCGGTGGTTCCCCTCCTCCAGGCTGTGCTCGGCCTGCGGCACCGTGCAGGACAGGATGCCGCTGCACGTCCGCACCTGGACGTGCGACTGCGGGACGACCCATGACCGGGACGTGAACGCGGCGAAGAACATCCTGGCCGTCGGGCTGACGGCGTCTGTCTGTGGAGCTGGTGTAAGACCTCAACGGAGCACTCCGGGCGGGCAGTCGGCGATGAAGCAGAAAACCCCACGGCGCGAGCCGTAGGAATCCCCCTCCTTCAGGAGGGGGAGGAAGTCAACATGCTCCAGACGCTAGGTCGGCGCGGCGCGGATGCGCTCGCGGATCTCGGACGTGACGGCTGGACAGGGCGGGTCCGTCCAGGGGCCGTCCCGGTCGGCGCAGCGCGGCCGGTCCGATGTCAGCGCAGGGCGGCCGGTTCGATGCCGAGCAGTGCGGACAGGGCCCGCTCGCCCGCGTCCGTCACCTTCACCGCGCGCCCGGAGCCGATCCTGACGCACCACCCCGCCGCCAGGGCGTGCCCGCACAGGGCCGCGCCGGCCGCCCCGGCGAGGTGGGGGCGCCGCTCCGTCCGGTCCAGGCAGGCGCGGGCCAGTGGCCGTCTGCCGCGGCGGTCCAGGGCGATGCCGGCCCGGTCGAACCAGAGCAGGCCCGCGTCCGTGAGCGCGAACCCGGTGTCCTGGCGCAGCAGTCCGCGGTCGGTCAGGGCGGCGGTGAGGGTGATGCCGAGCCGTCCCGCGAAGTGGTCGTAGCAGGTGCGGGCCCGGGCCGTCGCGGCGCCGGCACCGGACTGCCGCAGGGTCCTCGGGCGTTCCACCGCGTCCGGGGCGACCTGGGCGGCCAGGTCCTCCACCAGGTGGGCGACGCGCTCGTCGGCCAGCCGGACGTAGCGGTGGCGGCCCTGCCGCTCCTCGGTCAGCAGGCCGCCCGCGACGAGTTTGCCGAGGTGCTCGCTCAAGGTGGACGCGGCGACCGAGCACGTCCGGGCCAGCTCGCCCGCCGTCCAGGCCCGCCCGTCCAGCAGAGCGAGCAGGCACGCGGCCCGCGTCTCGTCGGCGATCAGCGCCGTGAGCCGGGCGAGTCCCGGCGCGGCGGGGTCCCTGTGGGTCATGCGGTCCAGCATGCGGCACGGACCGTTCGGTCCCGGCCGAAGTGTCCGGGCGGCACCCCCCGGGGAGTGCGTCAGCCGTCGCCGCGCAACTGCTCGTACTGCACGGCGAGCCCGTCCAGCAGCGCCGTCAGCCCCGTCTCGAAGGCCCGCTCGTCGATCTTCTCCTGCTTCTCGGCGAGCAGGTGGGCCTGCCCCAGGTGGGGGTAGTCGGCCGGGTCGTAGGCGCTGGCGTCGTCGACGAAGCCGCCGGCGAAGGAGCCGAGGACGGAGCCCATGACGAAGTACCGCATCAGGGCGCCGATGGAGGTGGCCTGCGCGGGCGGCCAGCCGGCCGCGACCATCGCCCCGTAGACCGCGTCCGCCAGCCGCAGCGCCGCGGGACGCCGGCCCGGGCCGTGGGCCAGCACCGGCACGATGTTGGGGTGGTCGCGCAGGGCGGCCCGGTAGGAGACGGCCCAGTCGTGCAGCGCGGTGCGCCAGTCCCGGCCGTCCTCGAACATCGACAGGTCGACCTGCGCGCTCACCGAGTCGGCGACCGCTTCGAGGATGTCGTCCTTGGTGCGGAAGTGGTTGTAGAGCGAGGGCCCGCTCACCCCCAGTTCCGCGGCGAGGCGGCGGGTGGAGACGGCCGCGAGGCCCTCGGCGTCCACCAGCGCACGGGCGGTCGCGACGATCCGGTCGGTACTCAGAAGGGGCTTGCGCGGTCGGGCCATGGCGCACATAGTAGGGCTGCGACATAAAACTAGCAGTGGTAATTAAAAGTGTTGGTGGTGACCCCGCATGAACCTGGAGCTCAGCGAGGAGCAGAGCGCCGTCCGCCGGCTGGCCCGGGACTTCGTGGAGCGCGAGGTCGTCCCGCACGCCACCGCCTGGGACCGCGCCGAGGAGGTCGACCGCGGCATCGTCAAGAAGCTGGGCGACCTGGGGTTCCTGGGCCTGACCGTCGACGAGGAGTACGGCGGTTCCGGCGGCGACCACCTCGCCTACTGCCTGGTGACCGAGGAACTGGGCCGCGGCGACTCCTCGGTGCGCGGCATCGTCTCCGTCTCCCTGGGGCTGGTCGCCAAGACCGTCGCCGCCTGGGGCGGCGAGGAGCAGAAGCGCGCCTGGCTGCCGGGCCTCACCTCCGGGGAGCACGTCGGCTGCTTCGCGCTGACCGAGCCGGGCACCGGCTCCGACGCCGGCAGCCTCACCACCCGCGCCGTGCGCGAGGGCGACACCTACGTCGTCAACGGCAGCAAGACGTTCATCACCAACGGCACCTGGGCCGACGTCGTGCTGCTCTTCGCCCGCTCCACCGACGCCCCCGGCCACCGGGGCGTGAGCGCCTTCCTGGTGCCCGCCGACACGCCCGGCCTGATCCGCCGCCCCCTCCACGGCAAGCTGGGCCTGCGCGGACAGGCCACCGCCGAGCTGGTGTTCCAGGACGTGCGGGTGCCGGCGTCGGCGATGCTGGGCCCGGAGGGCAAGGGCTTCTCCGTCGCCATGTCCGCCCTGGCCAAGGGCCGGATGTCGGTCGCCGCCGGCTGTGTGGGCATCGCCCAGGCGGCCCTCGACGCCGCCGTGGCCCACGCGGGACAGCGCGAGCAGTTCGGCCGGACCATCGCCCACCACCAGCTGGTCCAGGAGCTGATCAGCGACATCGCCGTCGACGTGGACGCGGCCCGGCTGCTGACCTGGCGGGTCGCCGACCTCGTCGACCGGGGGCAGCCGTTCGCCGTCGAGTCCTCCAAGGCCAAGCTGTTCGCCTCCGAGGCGGCCGTGCGCGCCGCCAACAACGCCCTCCAGGTGTTCGGCGGGTACGGCTACATCGACGAGTACCCGGCGGGCAAACTGCTGCGCGACGCCCGGGTGATGACGCTCTACGAGGGCACCAGCCAGATCCAGAAGCTGCTCATCGGCCGGGACCTGACCGGGGTGTCCGCCTTCTGAGTACGTGAGCTGAGTATCCCGGCGGATGTGGGCCGGGCCACATCCGCCGATCCTTTCCCCATGAGCGACACACCGGTCAAGCAGCAGAGCACGGCCGCCTTCCACGCCCAGGCCGTCGCCTCCTTCGCCATCGCCATGGTGGCCACCGCGTACGGCATCTTCCGCCTGGAGGCCGACGCCTGGGTGCGGGCCTTCCTCGGCATCGCCGTGCTGTACCTCGTCACCTCCGCCTTCACGCTCGCCAAGGTGATCCGCGACCGCCAGGAGGCGGGGCAGATCGTCTCCCGGGTGGACCAGGCACGTTTGGAGAAGCTGCTCGCGGAGCACGACCCCTTCGAGAAGCTGTGACGCGTACGGCCGGGACCGCACCCTCCCGCTAAGCGCCCGCTCACCCGTGCCGGTATGGTGTTGTCCCTGCCAGCGGAAGAGGTGAGCGATGAGTACGGCGGAGGAGACGGCCGGCGGTGAGGCGCAGCCGTGGGGTGAGGTCACACCCGACGCGGCCCGACGGCTGCTGCTCGCCGCGGTCGAGGCGTTCGCGGAGCGCGGCTACCACGCGACGACGACGCGGGACATCGCGGGCCGCGCCGGCATGAGCCCGGCCGCGCTCTACATCCACTACAAGACCAAGGAAGAGCTGCTCCACCGCATCAGCAGGATCGGCCACGAGAAGGTCCTCGAGGTGCTGCGGTCGGCGTCCCGCGCGGAGGGCAGTGCCACCGAGCGGCTCGCGGGCGCGGTCAGCTCCTTCGTCCGCTGGCACGCCGGCGGCCGCACCACGGCCCGGGTCGTGCAGTACGAGCTGGACTCCCTCGGCCCCGACGCCCGCGCCGAGATCCGCGAACTGCGCCGGCAGGTCGACGCCGAGGTGCGCACGATCATCGAGGAGGGCGCCCGCACCGGCGAGTTCGACGTCATCGACGTGCACGGCACCACCCTCGCGGTGCTCTCCCTGTGCGTCGACGTGGCCCGCTGGTTCAAGGTCGACGGCCCGAGCACCCCGGAGGAGGTCGGCGCGCTCTACGCCGACCTCGTCCTGCGCATGGTCGGGGCCAAGGAGGCCCGGCCGGCTCAGAGGTAGTAGCGGGCCACCGACTCGGCCACGCACACCGGCTTGTCGCCGCCCTCGCGCTCCACGGTGAACGCCGTGGCCACCTGCACGCCGCCCGGCACCTCGTCCACGGCGGCGATCGTCGCCGTCGCGCGCAGCCGCGAACCGACCGGGACGGGCGCGGGGAAACGCACCTTGTTGGTGCCGTAGTTGACGCCCATCTTGACGCCCTCGACGGTGAGCAGCTGCGGGCCGAACAGCGGCAGCAGGGACAGCGTCAGGTAGCCGTGCGCGATGGTCGTGCCGAACGGGCCCGCGGCCGCCTTCTCCGGGTCGACGTGGATCCACTGGTGGTCGCCGGTGGCCTCGGCGAACAGGTCGATCCGCTTCTGGTCGATCTCCAGCCAGTCGGTGTACCCCAGCTGCTCGCCCACCGCCGCCTTCAGCTCGTCGACGGACGTGAAGATCCTCGGCTCTGCCATGTTCCCGGCCTCTCGCGTCAGGGAGGTCGCCGCGCACGCCGCGGCGCAACTCTAAGCGACTGCTTAGCATGGTCGTCCCGGCGGCGCCTGTCAACGGACCCGGGCCGCCGGCCGGTGGGTAGGGTTCGGGGAGTGCCCCAGATTCCAGAGAAGATCCACGAGCTCACGGTCGGCCAGCTCGCCGCCCGCAGCGGCGCGGCCGTCTCCGCCCTGCACTTCTACGAGTCCAAAGGTCTGATCACCAGCCGCCGGACCTCGGGCAACCAGCGCCGGTTCAGCCGCGACACCCTGCGCCGGGTGGCCTTCATACGGGCCGCCCAGCGCGTCGGCATCCCGCTCGCCACGATCCGCGAGGCGCTCGCCCGGCTGCCCGAGGAGCGCACGCCCACCCGGGAGGACTGGGCCCGGCTCTCCGAGGCGTGGCGCTCCGAACTGGACGAGCGCATCCGGCAGCTCAACCGGCTGCGCGATCACCTCACCGACTGCATCGGCTGCGGCTGCCTGTCCCTGGACAGCTGCGTGCTGTCCAACCCGGACGACGTCTTCGGCGACCGCCTCACGGGCTCGCGCCTGATGGCCGAAAGCCCCCGCCCGGCCCGCGGCGCGGCCCGCCCGCGATCGTGAATCCGGCGAACGGGACGGCGAGGGCGGCGCTCACGCGGCGAGATCACCCGGTGCGCCGTCGGGGCAGGGGGCAGGGGGCAGCAGGAGTAGGGGGCTGAGGGCCGGGAGCGGCGGTGCCGTCACGCCGCGCCGGGATGCGTGGTGCCTCCGGCCGCGACCACGCGGCGGGGCCCCCGGCACGCCCGGCAGCCCGCTCTCCGGCAGGCAACGCTGTGGAGGTGCGGCATCCCCGGCGCACCCCCACGCCCCCCGTTGCCCCGTCATCGTCGGCCGCCGTCCGTCATCGCCGGCCGCGGGTCACGCCCCGCCGGCCGGGTCCGCCGCCGTCCCTCCTCCCGCGCGTCGGCGGTTTACCGCGCGGTGGCCGCCGCCGCTCAGGCCGAGACGAGCATCCTGGCCCGGCGGGCGTCCGCGAGTGCGCCCGGCGTGAGCACCGGGCGCGGCACCAGGATCCCGCAGTCCGTGCAGACCGGCCCGGACGACGGCTCGTGGTCCAGGTCGTGGCGCCACATCAGTCGTTCCCCCCGGCAGACCGGGCAGGCCGTGCCCGGTTCCCGTTCGAGCGCCGCGATCAGGCGGCGCAGCACCTCCGCCAGCGGCTCCGTGGGGTGCACCCGGGGGTCGTCGCACCAGGCCACCCCGAATCCTCCCCAGGTCAGCCGGTGCCAGTCGTCCACACTGCCCGGCCTGCGCAGACCGTCCTGCTTCTCCTTCCTGCGCCGCGCGGCGAACTCGACCTCGTAGGCCAGCCAGACCGCGCGGGCCTCCTCCAGCTCGTCCAGTGCGGCCACGAGCCGCGCTGGGTCGACGGAGCGGTCCTCGGGGTCGAACCCGGCCCGTGAGCACAAGTGGTCCCAAGTCGCCCTGTGCCCGTAGGGAGCGAACCGCTCCAGGCACTTGCGCAGCGAGTAGCGCCGCAGCGCCAGGTCGCACCGCGGATCACGCACCTGTCTCGCCAGACTTCGGAAACCGGCCATCCTCCTGCACCTCCGTCACACCTGCACCTGTAATCCGGTCACTTCGGCGTCGTCGAACGGACGTCGTCGAGTAGACGTGTCGACACGCGAATCGGATCCATCCTTTTTTCGGTGACCCCTCGGTCCCCCGCGTCGACGTGCGCGTCAACTCCCCTGACCCGCGCTTCAGTTGTGGTCGTTCACGGCGGTCCGTGCTCGGCCCGGCCGCTCCGGGAGGCGGATCCCCGCCGGACTGAGAACTCCCCGCAGGAGCCACGGGTTCCTGAAGACCGGGCCGATATGCGTGGTGCCGGCGATCCGGGCGCGCCGCTGTCCGGGACCGACGGGGCGGGCGGAGCCCCGTCCGTGCTGGTGGCAGACGCAAAGAGGCGGCGCCCGGCACCGTCCCGGACGCCGCCCCGTTCGGCGGAAAACCGCTCAGCGGTAGAGCAGGTACTCCCGGCGCGTCCGCCGGAACGCGGCGAGCTCCCGCTGCCAGCCGCCCACCACCTCGTCGGTGTCCGCGCCCGCGTCGATCATCGTGCGGACGAGCGTGGACCCGGTGAGCCGGTCGATCCAGTGGTCCGGGCGCCAGGCGAATCCGCTCCACACCCGCCGGGCGGTGATCAGCAGCCCGATGCCGGTGCGCACCGGGTCGAACGCCTCGCGGTCGTGCACGTGCAGCTGCACACCGCCGACGGTCTTCCCCTGGAACTTGGAGAACGTCGGGGCGAAGTACGCCTCCCGGAAGTGCACCCCCGCCAGCCCCAGCCCGTTGGCCGCCGCCGCCCAGCCGCCGTCCACGCCCTCGGCGCCCAGCAGCTCGAACGGCCTGGTGGTGCCGCGGCCCTCGGAGAGGTTGGTGCCCTCGAACAGGCACGTCCCGGAGTACACCAGGGCGGTCTCCGGGGTCGGCATGTTCGGGCTCGGCGGCACCCACGGCAGCCCGGTGGCGTCGTAGAAGTCCGACCGTTTCCAGCCCTTCATCCGGACCGTCTCCAGCGGCACCGGCGCGGTCAGGAACTCGGCGTTGAACAGCAGCGCCAGTTCCGCCACCGTCATGCCGTGCGCCTGCGAGACCGGCTCCCGCCCCACGAACGTGGCGAACTCCTTGTGCAGCACCGGCCCCAGCGCCGCCCGGCCCGTCACCGGGTTCGGCCGGTCGAGGACCACGAACCGCTTGCCCGCGAGCCGCGCGGCCTCCATGCAGTCGTAGAGGGTCCAGATGTAGGTGTAGAAGCGGGCCCCGACGTCCTGGATGTCGAAGACGACCGTGTCCACGCCCGACGCGGTGAAGATGTCGGCGAGCGGCTGACCGCTCTTGAGGTAGGTGTCGTACACCGGCAGGCCGGTGGCGGGGTCGTCGTGGCGGCCCTCGGAGCCGCCCGCCTGAGCGGTGCCCCGGAAGCCGTGCTCCGGGCCGAAGACGGCGGTCAGCCGCACCCGGTCGTCGGCGTGCATGACGTCGACGATGTGGCGCGCGTCGCGGGTGATGCCGGTGGGGTTGGTGACGACGCCGACGCGCTGCCCGTCGAGCAGGGCGTACCCGTCGGCCGCGAGGCGTTCGAAGCCGGTGGCGGGCCGCCGGCCGCGGCCCGGTGCCGCCGCCGACGGGGCGGCGGCCGCATGCGCCGGGGCGGCGGAGGCCGCCATCGCGGCCGTGGTGGTGGCGAGCAGGGTCCGTCTGGACAGCCTCATGGGGCGGCCTCCGTGATCGCTGCGGGTGTCATGAACACGCACGCTAGCTGTCGGCGGCGCCGCGGGGAACGCACCGCACCGCATGCGACCGCACGGACCCTTCCGTCGGACATACCGACCGGTTAGTCTGGCGCGGCCGGTTCCCGCCGCGACCGCTCCACGCCCCGCCGGACGCCCGCGCGGGGCACGGCGGGGGAGCCGGCACGACCCACGACAAGCCGCGTCAAGGAGACCATGGTGGAAGCCGTACAGGGTGCGAAAGTGGTCGTCACGGGGGCCGCGGGCGGCATCGGGGCGGCACTCGCCCGCCGCTTCGCCGCCCAGGGGGCCCAGGTCGTCGTCAACGACCTCGACGCCGACCGGGTGAAGTCCGTCGCCGAGGAGATCGGCGGCATCGCCGTCCCCGGCGACGCCTCCTCCGCCGTCGACGAGGCGCGCGACGCGCTCGGCGGCCGGGTCGACGTCTACTGCGCCAACGCCGGCGTCGGCCGCGACGGCGGGGAGCCCGGCGAACCCCTCGACGAGCAGGGCTGGGCCCTCTCCTGGGACGTCAACGTGATGGCCCACGTGCGCGCGGCCCACGCCCTGCTCCCCGACTGGCTGGAGCGGGGCGCCGGCCGCTTCGTCTCCACCGTGTCCGCCGCCGGGCTGCTCACCATGCTCGGCACCGCGCCGTACAGCGTCACCAAGCACGGCGCGTACGCCTTCGCCGAGTGGCTCTCGCTCACCTACCGGCACCGCGGCGTGAAGGTCCACGCGATCTGCCCGCAGGGCGTGCGCACCGACATGCTCACCGCCAGCGGCAGCGCGGGCCGGCTGGTGCTGGAACCGACCGCGATCGAGCCGGACGACGTGGCCGACGCCCTGTTCCGGGGTATCGAGGAGGACCGCTTCCTGATCCTGCCGCACCCGGAGGTCGCCGCGTACTACCGGGCCCGCGCCGACGACCCCGAGCGCTGGCTGGGCGGCATGAACCGCCTCCAGCAGCAGTGGGAGGCCACCCGCTGACCGCCCGCCCCGCCCGGCGCCCACGCGCCCGCCGGGGCGCCGGACCGGACCCGGCTGTGACCGCCGGGGCGCCGGACCGGACCCGGCTGTGACCGCCGGGCGGCGCGGGGGGACACTGTGCGCCTGCCCCCACGCGCGGGCGGGCCCGTCCCGCGTGGCCGGCACGGCCGGTGGGA
The DNA here is from genome assembly GCF_010548465.1 of Streptomyces sp. SID14436. GTDB lineage: Bacteria > Actinomycetota > Actinomycetes > Streptomycetales > Streptomycetaceae > Streptomyces. The sequence continues at coordinate 11,124 of NZ_JAAGMD010000077.1, forward strand.
AGATCCTCCGTCGGGGAGCGGCGTTCCCCGGCGCACGACCATGAGAGCGACACGGAAAGCAGGTGGCGGCAGTGCCCAGGACGACGGACGGTGACGGGACCCCCGTGCCACAGCGGCTGCTGGCCGCCGCCACACGGCTCTTCGCCGAGCAGGGCTACGACCGCACCTCGGTGCAGGAGATCGTCGAGGCGGCCGGCGTCACCAAGGGCGCGCTCTACCACTACTTCGGCTCCAAGGACGATCTCCTCCACGAGGTCTACGCGCGCGTGCTGCGCGTCCAGCAGGAACGCCTGGACGCCTACGCGGACGCCGACGAGCCGATCGAGAAGCGGCTGCGCGGCGCGGCGGCCGACGTGGTCGTCACCACGATCGAGAACCTCGACGACGCATCGATCTTCTTCCGCTCCATGCACCACCTGAGCCCGGAGAAGAACAAGCAGGTGCGCGCCGCCCGCCGCCGCTACCACGAACGCTTCCGCGCGCTGATCGAGGAGGGCCAGGAGGCCGGCGTCTTCTCCCGCGCCACACCGGCCGACCTCGTGGTCGACTACCACTTCGGCTCCGTGCACCACCTGTCGACCTGGTACCGGCCCGACGGCCCGCTCAGCCCGCAGGAGGTCGCCGACCACCTCGCGGACCTGCTCCTGCGCGCCCTGCGCCCCTGACGGGCCCGGCGGCCCGCTCCGACGCGTCAGCGACGAGTCCGGCGACCGGCTGCCGTCGGTCTGGCGCCGGCGTCGGGTGCCCGCCGGCCCTGCGCTGCCGCCGGCAGGGA
>NZ_JAAGMD010000099.1 GCF_010548465.1 Streptomyces sp. SID14436
GCCGCGGTGCTGCTCGCGGGCGGCGGCGTGCTGTTCGCGGCCCGCCGGCGCCGCGACCCCCGCTGACCCGCACGGCGCACAGGCCGAGGGGCGGCACCCCCGCACGGGTGCCGCCCTCGGCCTGTCGTGATCCGGAGCCGCTGCCGATCGGTGAGGGTGGTCGGGTGACAGACAGCGGCTCCGGGGTCCTGCGCCCCGTCGGGGGTCAGCGGTGGTCGCTGCCCTGCGAGGTGACCGCGGCGCGGCCGGCCTCCAGGCGGGCGACCGGGATGCGGAACGGTGAGCAGGAGACGTAGTCCAGTCCGACCTCGTGGAAGAAGTGGACCGACTCGGGGTCGCCGCCGTGCTCGCCGCACACGCCCAGCTTCAGGTCGGGCCGGGTCTCGCGGCCGGCCTTCGCGGCCAGCTTCACCAGGGAGCCGACGCCGTCCTTGTCGATGGTCTCGAACGGCGACACCCCGAAGATGCCCTTCTCCAGGTAGGCGGTGAAGAAGCTGGCCTCCACGTCGTCCCGGGAGAAGCCCCACACCGTCTGGGTGAGGTCGTTGGTGCCGAAGGAGAAGAACTCGGCCGCCTCCGCGATCTGACCGGCGGTCAGCGCGGCCCGCGGCAGCTCGATCATCGTGCCGACGGACAGCTTGAGCGAGGTGCCGGTGGCCGCCTCGACCTCGGCGATGACCTTGTCGGCCTCCTCGCGGACGATCTCCAGCTCCTGGACGGTGCCCACCAGCGGGATCATGATCTCGGCGCGCGGGTCGCCCTTGGCGCCCCGGCGCTCGGCCGCCGCCTCCGCGATGGCCCGCACCTGCATGGTGAACAGGCCGGGGATGACCAGGCCGAGGCGGACCCCGCGCAGGCCCAGCATCGGGTTCTGCTCGTGCAGCCGGTGCACGGCCTGGAGCAGGCGCAGTTCGTTCTCGTGCGGCTCCTGCCGGGACTCGGCGAGGGCCACGCGGACCGACAGCTCGGTGATGTCGGGCAGGAACTCGTGCAGCGGCGGGTCGAGCAGGCGGATGGTGACCGGCAGGCCGTCCATCGACTCGAAGAGCTGCACGAAGTCCTGCCGCTGCAGCGGCAGCAGCGCCTTCAGGGACTCCTCGCGCTCGTTCTCCGTGTCGGCCAGGATCAGCCGCTCGACCAGTTCACGGCGGTCACCGAGGAACATGTGCTCGGTGCGGCACAGGCCGATGCCCTGGGCGCCGAACCGGCGGGCGCGCAGCGCGTCCTCGGCGTTGTCGGCGTTGGCGCGCACCCGCAGCCGGCGCTTGCGGTCGGCGAACGCCATCATCCGGTGCACGGCCTCGACGAGTTCGTCGGCGTCGTCGGCGCCCGGGTGCATCCGGCCCTCGAAGTACTCGACGACCGGGGACGGCACGACCGGCACCTCGCCCAGGTAGACCTTGCCGGAGGAGCCGTCGATGGAGATCAGGTCGCCCTCCTCCACGACGTGCCCGCCGGGCACGGTCATCCGCCGGCGCTTGGTGTCGACCTCCAGCTCCTCGGCGCCGCAGACACAGGTCTTTCCCATGCCGCGGGCGACGACGGCCGCGTGGGAGGTCTTGCCGCCGCGGGAGGTGAGGATGCCCTCGGCGGCGATCATGCCGTCCAGGTCGTCGGGGTTGGTCTCGCGGCGGATCAGGATGACCTTCTCGCCGGACCGCGACCACTTGACGGCGGTGTAGGAGTCGAAGACGGCCTTGCCGACGGCCGCGCCCGGGGAGGCGGCGATGCCGCGGCCCACCTGGGCGACCTTGGCGTCCTCGTCGAAGCGGGGGAACATCAGCTGGGCGAGCTGGGCGCCGTTGACCCGGCACAGGGCCTCGGCCTCGTCGATCAGGCCCTGGTCGACGAGCTGGGTGGCGATGCGGAAGGCGGCGCCCGCGGTGCGCTTGCCGACGCGGGTCTGCAGCATCCACAGCTGGCCGCGCTCGATGGTGAACTCGATGTCGCAGAGATCCTTGTAGTGGTTCTCCAGGGTCTCCATGATCTGCATGAGCTGGTCGTACGACTTCTTGTCGATCGACTCCAGCTCGGCGAGCGGCACGGTGTTGCGGATGCCGGCGACGACGTCCTCGCCCTGCGCGTTCTGGAGGTAGTCGCCGTACACGCCCTGGTGGCCGGAGGCGGGGTCGCGGGTGAAGGCGACACCGGTGCCGGAGTCGGGGCCGAGGTTGCCGAAGACCATGGAGCAGACGTTGACGGCGGTGCCCAGGTCGTGCGGGATGCGCTCCTGGCGCCGGTACAGCTTGGCGCGGTCGCCGTTCCAGGACTCGAAGACCGCCTTGATGGCGAGGTCCATCTGCTCGCGCGGGTCCTGCGGGAAGTCCCGGCCGCACTCGGTCTTGACGATCTTCTTGAACCTGGTGACCAGCTTCTTGAGGTCGGCGGCCTCCAGTTCGGTGTCGACCGTGACCTTCTTGGCCGCCTTCGCCGCCTCCAGCGCGTCCTCGAACAGCTCGCCGTCGACACCGAGGACGGTCTTGCCGAACATCTGGATGAGGCGCCGGTAGGAGTCCCACGCGAAGCGGTCGTCCCCGGCCTGCTTGGCCAGGCCCTGCACCGACTTGTCGGACAGGCCGATGTTGAGGACGGTGTCCATCATGCCGGGCATGGAGAACTTGGCGCCGGAGCGGACCGACACGAGGAGGGGGTCGTCGGCCTGGCCCAGCTTCTTGCCCATGGACTTCTCCAGGGCGTCGAGGTGTGCGCTCACCTCGTCCCGCAGGGCGGGCGGCTCCTCGCCGCTGTCCAGGTAGACCTTGCAGGCTTCCGTGGTGATGGTGAAGCCGGGTGGCACCGGGAGACCCAGATTGGTCATCTCGGCGAGGTTGGCACCCTTGCCGCCGAGGAGGTCCTTGAGGTCCTTGTTGCCCTCGGTGAAGTCGTAGACGAACTTCACGGTGTCAACACTCTTACCGTGCCCAGCTACCTGGGGATCTTTGTTTTCCGACACGGGTCTCGACTCCTCGAGGACGCGGTGGCTGCCCTGACGGCGAGGAATGTACCCAGATCAAAGGCCCGTGGGTACGTCCACTTGTGCGTCGTGCGCCTGTAACCACCTGCTCGCCAGTGGATCGAAAGTCAAGGCTTGGCAAGCCCTGGCCGCCGCATGTTTTCACTTCTTGAACGCAGCCCTGCACATAAGGCCACCTTGTCCGCTCACTTGAGCGGCGATCAGCACGTCTGTTTTCGCTCGATGAACGATCATCGAATGGCACTGAGTGCCATCCTTTCCAGAAGTGCAGCCGCTCAAGATCCGCTCATCTGAGCGCAACCCTTATCAAGGGTGGCGAGAATCACGCTGCCACAACGGCCCGGATTTCACCATGCGGACCCGTGCGGCCCCCGGCTGAACACACCGCCCGGCACGGCCGTACGGAACGGCGGCGGACCCGGACCCCCACGCCGGGTCCGCCCCCTCACCGACTGCCTCACGGGTACGGAAGGACCTCCGGGTGCCTGTCTCCACACGCCTGCGCCGGCCGCGTCCCGCACCGGACGCTCCGGAAGCCTCCGCCTCACCCGGCACGACCGGCCCCGGCGAGCCCCCGGCGGACGAGCCGTCCGGCCGTCTCGCCCGGTGGCGCCGGGACCGGCCCCGCGCCGCCCGGAACCTGCGCCTGACGGTGCACGTCCTCGCCGCCGTCCTCGTCGTCGGCGCCCTGCTGCTGCCCAACGCGGGCGGCGCGCTGCGCCCCAACCGGTTCACCCGCATCCCCGCCGAGGCGGTCATCGGCGCGGTGCTGCTGCTCGTCCTCCCGCGCCGCCCCCGGACCGTGGTGGCCGCGCTGTGCGGCACCGGCATCGGCCTGCTGACGGTGCTGAACCTGCTCGACATGGGCTTCACCGAGTACCTGGGCCGCGGGTTCAACCTCGTCCTGGACTGGGAGCTGTTCGACGACGCCCACGCCTACGTGGCGGACACGACGGGCGGGACCGCCGCCGCGGCCGCCGCCGCCGGCCTGGTGCTGGCGGTGCTGCTGCTGGTCGTGGCCACCGCGCTGGCCACCGTGCGGCTGGGCCACCTGCTGCACCGGCACCGGGACCGGGCGGGTCAGGGTGCGCTCGTCACGGCCACCGCGTGGATCGCCTGTACCGCGCTGGGCGTGCAGATCGCCGGCGTGCCGGTCGCCGCCGACCGGGGCGCCGACACGGTGCGGGAGCAGGCCCGGCGGGTGGTGGACACCCTGCGCGACGAGGCGGCGTTCGCGAAGGAGGCACGGTCGGACACCTTCGGGGCCACGCCCCCCGGCCAGCTGGTGCCCGGCCTGCGGGGCAAGGACGTCGTCCTCGCGTTCATCGAGAGCTACGGCCGCACCGCCGTCGAGGACCCGGTCGCCTCCCCCGACGTCACCCGCACCCTGGACGCGCGCACCGAGGCGCTGGCGAAGGCCGGGTACCGGGCGCGCAGCGGCTGGCTGACGTCCTCCACCTACGGCGGGAGCAGCTGGCTCGGCCACTCGACCGCGCTGTCCGGCCTGTGGATCGACAACCAGCAGCGCTACCGCACGGTCACGACGGCCGGCGACCACCTCACCCTCACCGAGGCGTTCCGCCGGACCGGCGCCTGGGACACGGTCGGGGTGATGCCGGGGGTGCAGAAGGCGTGGCCGGAGGCCGAGTGGTACGGCCTCGACAAGGTCTACAACGCCTTCGAACTGGGCTACCGGGGGCCGAAGTTCAGCTGGTCGACGATGCCCGACCAGTACGCCCTGGAGGCGTTCGAGCGGCTGGAGCACGGCCGCGAGCGTGACCGGCCCCTGATGGCGGAGATCATCCTGACCTCCAGCCACCAGCCGTGGGCGCCGCTGCCCGAGCTGGTCGACTGGGAGGACCTCGGCGACGGCTCGGTCTTCCACGCCGTCCACGACGCCGGGAAGCAGCCCGGCGACATCGTCACCGACACGACCGCGTCCCGTGAGGAGTACGGCAGGTCCGTCGCCTACTCGGTGGAGAGCCTCACCCGGTGGCTGGAGCGCTACGGCACCGACGACACCGTGCTGGTGTTCCTCGGCGACCACCAGCCGATCGCCCGGGTCAGCAGCAGCGACGCGAGCCGGGACGTGCCGGTGTCGGTGGTCGCCAAGGACCCGGAGGTGCTGGAGAAGATCTCCGGCTGGAACTGGACGGAGGGGCTCACCCCGGCGAAGGACGCCCCGGTGTGGCGGATGGACGCCTTCCGCGACCGCTTCCTGACCGCCTACGGCTCCACCCCGCACCCCACCACCGGGTGACACGGCCGGGGCGGCCCCGGCGCCGCGCCCCGGTCGTCATCCGGCCGCGACCCGGCCGCTACCCGGTCGCGATCTTGCCGCGACCCGGCCGTGACCTCGGACGACACCCCGTGCCAGACCCGGGCCGACGCGCCCGTCCGTTGTACGGAACCCCCTGTTCCACGCGCGTTCCTGTTGCTAGCGTGCCGCGCTACGCAAAGAAATTGACCAAGGAACCGTGATCATGTCCAGTCCTTCCCGTGAGCAGTGGGGGAGCCGCGCAGGTTTCCTGTTCGCCGCGATCGGATCGGCGATCGGGCTCGGCAACATCTGGCGCTTCCCCGCCGTTGCCTACGAGAACGGCGGCGGAGCCTTCCTCCTGCCGTATCTCGTCGCGCTGCTGACCGCAGGCATCCCGTTGCTGATCCTCGAGTACTCCATCGGCCACAAGTACCGGAAGTCGCCCCCGGCGGCCTTCCGGCAGATCTCCCGGCCGGCGGAGGCGATCGGCTGGTGGCAGGTCGCGATCTGCTTCGTGATCGCCGCCTACTACGCCGTCATCATCGCCTGGGCCGTCCGGTACATCGGCTACTCCTTCGGCGAGCAGTGGGGCGAGGACGCCAACGCCTTCTTCTTCGGCGACTTCCTCCAGGCCGCCGACGCGCCCGGCTTCGTCTCCGACTACGTCGGCGGGGTGCTCTGGCCGCTGATCGCGGTGTGGGCGGTGGTACTGGTCATCCTGGCGCTCGGCATCCGCAACGGCATCGAGAAGGCCAACAAGTTCTTCATCCCGCTGCTGGTGGTCTTCTTCGTCGTCCTGGTGGGCCGCGCGCTCACGCTCGACGGTGCCGGCAAGGGGCTCGACGGTCTGTTCCGGCCGGACTGGTCGGCGCTCGGCGACGGCAGCGTGTGGGTCGCCGCCTACGGACAGATCTTCTTCTCGCTCTCCATCGGCTTCGGCATCATGATCACGTACGCCTCCTACCTGCGGAGGCGGGCGGACCTCACCGGCACCGCGATGGTCGCCGGATTCGCCAACAGCGCCTTCGAGATCCTCGCGGGCATCGGCGTCTTCGCCACCCTCGGCTTCATGGCCGCGGCCCAGGGCGTCGGGGTGGACGAGGTCGCGAGCTCCGGCATCGGCCTGGCGTTCATCGCCTTCCCGACGGTCATCTCGCAGATGCCGATGGGCGCGCTGTTCGGCGCGCTGTTCTTCGGCTCGCTGGTGATCGCCGGTCTGACCTCGCTGATCAGCATCGTGCAGGTGGTCATCGCCGCCGTGCAGGACCGCACCGGCATGCGCCGGGTCCCGGCGGTGCTGGGCGTCGGCGGAGCCATCGCCCTGGTGTCGATCCTCCTCTTCCCGACCGACAGCGGCATCTACCTGCTGGACGCGGCCGACCACTTCATCAACCAGTACGGCGTCGCGCTCGCCGCGCTGGTCGTGCTCGTCGTCGTGGGCTGGCTCCTGCGCCGCCTGCCCGCCTTCCAGCAGCACGCCAACGAGGCCTCCGCGATGCGGCTCGGCCGCTGGTGGCTGATCTGCCTGGGCATCGTCACCCCGCTGGTGCTCGGCTGGATGATGGTCGACAGCCTGCGTGCGGAGTTCTCGGAGAACTACGAGGGCTACCCGACCTCGTTCCTGCTCTGGGCCGGCTGGGGTGTCGCCGCCGGCGCGGTGATCGTGGCCGTGATCCTCAGCCTGCTGCCCTGGCGCTCCGCCGGCGCCGAGCCCATCGAGGAGGCTTCCGGGTCCGCCGCGGAGGCGGGCGTGGGTTCCGGTTCCGGTTCCAGCTCCGGTTCCGGCTCCGCGGCGATCGAAGAGGAGAAGAACTGATGTCGACGAGTGCGATCATCATGCTGATCGTGGCCATCGTGATCGTCTGGGGCGGTCTGGTGGGCGCCATCGTCCACCTGCGCCGGCACCCCGAGCGTCCCGAGGACGACGGGCCCGCGCCCGAGCCGACGGCCTGAACGGTCCGGTGACCCCCGTACGGCTCCGCTCCCGCCCGGAGCGGGGCCGTACCGCATCCGGCACTCCCCCGCACGGCCCGGGACATCGCCCGGCCGGTGCGGCTCAGCCGCCCGAGGTGTCCAGTTCGGCCTCCTCGCCGACACCGGCGCAGTCGTAGGGGTCGTTCAGCCAGCCGTCGGGCAGCGCCACCCGGTTGTTGCCGGAGGTGCGTCCGCGGGGGCCGTCGGCGCCCGCCGGCCAGGGCTGGTCCAGGTCCAGTTCGTCGAGCCCGGCCCGCAGTTCGGCCAGCGAGGACGTGACCGCGAGCCGCCGGCGCATCTCGGAGCCGACGGCGAAGCCCTTGAGGTACCAGGCGACGTGCTTGCGGAAGTCGGTCACCCCGCGGGCCTCGTCGCCCATCCACTCGCCGAGCAGGGTGGCGTGCCGCACCATGGCGTCGGCGACCACGCGCAGCCCGGGGCGCACGGCTTCGTGGGCGCGGCCCTCGAAGGCGGCGACCAGGTCCGCGAACAGCCACGGCCGGCCCAGACAGCCGCGGCCCACGACGACCCCGTCGCAGCCGGTCTCGCGCACCATGCGCAGCGCGTCCTCGGCCGACCAGATGTCGCCGTTGCCGAGGACGGGGATCTCCGGGACGTGTTCCTTCAGGCGGGCGATGGCGTCCCAGTCGGCCGTGCCGCCGTAGTGCTGGGCGGTGGTGCGGCCGTGCAGGGCGATGGCGGTCACGCCCTCCTCGACGGCGATGCGCCCGGCGTCCAGGTAGGTCAGGTGGTCGTCGTCGAGGCCCTTGCGCATCTTCATGGTGACCGGCAGGTCCCCGGCCCCGGCGACCGCCTCGCGCAGGATGGCGCGCAGCAGGTTCCGCTTGTAGGGCAGGGCGGAGCCGCCGCCCTTGCGGGTGACCTTGGGGACCGGGCAGCCGAAGTTGAGGTCGATGTGGTCGGCGAGGTCCTCGTCGACGATCATGCGGACGGCCTTGCCGACGGTCGCCGGGTCGACGCCGTACAGCTGGATCGAGCGCGGCGTCTCGCTCGCGTCGAAGTGGATCAGCTGCATGGTCTTGTCGTTGCGCTCGACCAGCGCCCGGGTGGTGATCATCTCGCTGACGAACAGCCCCTTGCCCCCGCTGAACTCGCGGCACAGGGTACGGAAGGGGGCGTTGGTGATCCCGGCCATGGGGGCCAGCACGACGGGCGGCGACACCGTGTGCGGGCCGATCGCCAGGGTGGATCCGGGGGCGGCGGTGGGCGTGGGCATTGCCCCATTGTCCCGTATCCGCGCGGTGCCCGGCGCGCAGGCCGGCGTGGCCTCGGCGGTGGCGTCCACCAGCCGGCAGCTGGGCGGCACCCTCGGGGTCGCGGTGGTCGGCGCGGTGCTGGCGGCGGGCGTGGGGTCGTCGTCGTACGCGGACGCCTTCGTCCCCGCGGCGCGGCCCGCCTGGTGGGTCCTCGCCGGGTGCGGGCTGGCGGTGCTGGTGGTGGGCGCGCTGACCTCGGGCCGCTGGGCCCGGGGGACGGCGCTGCGCACGGCCGAGCGGCTGGAGTCGGCGGAGATCCGCGAGGCGGCCGGCGTGGGGCGGTGACCGGTCCGGGCCCGATTCCCGCCCGGGGTACCCCTGTTGATGTTGGTCTTGCTGCACACTCCTTGTCGTCCCGGTCCCCCGGACCGGGCCGCACGGTCAGGTCGAGACCCGCACGCGGATGCCGGAGGCGTCATGCCGCAGATCGACACGAGCAAGGTCAGCCGCTGGGACCAGCACGGGCGTGAGCACGTGGTGCGCGTCCGGCGCACCGGAGTGCAGCGCACGATCAGCTGCGACACCTGCGGCTGGCGGAGAGGCGCACAGTTCCTGCCCTGGCTGAAGGCCCAGGAACACCTCGCCGAGGCCCACCAGGCGACGGTGGACCCCACGGCGGCCTGAGCACAGGCCGCGACGGACCCGAACCCGACGGCGGCCCGGGCGGGGCACGGGGCTGCCCGTGCCCGGTGGACACCTCGCGGGGTCCTTGCGGGTTCGCGCCGGTCCTCGCGGGCGGGCTCAGGGCCGCAGCCCCCGTACCAGCAGGTCGACGACCTGCTCGAAGTCGGCGTCCACGGCCGGGTCCGTCCACTGCGGGGCGTAGGCGGGGTCGTGGAAGCGGCCGGTGGCCTGGAAGACGGCCCGTGCGGTGGCCTCCGGGTCGGTGCCGGAGAAGACCCCGGCGGCCGTGCCCGCGGCGACGATGCGGGTGAGCTGGCCGGTCAGGTCGTCGATGTGCTCGGCGACCGCCGCGCCCTGCTCACCGGCCAGCACCGAGTAGGTGGCGAAGAGTTCCGGGTCGTCGCCCGCCTTGCGGCGCTTGGCGGCGAACAGGGTGGCGAGCCAGTCCCGCAGCCGGGCCTCGGGGTCCCGGGAGTCGTCGTCGGCGATGCCGCCGAGCGCCTCGGAGGTGCGGTCCAGCCAGCGCTTGGTCACCGCCTCCCGCAGCGCCGCCTTCGTCCGGAAGTGCCGGTAGACGGTGCCGTGGCTGACGCCGAGCGCCCGGGCCACGTCCACCACGGTGGCCTTCGCGGGGCCGTGGCGGCGCAGCACCTCCTCGGTCGCCTCGAGGATGCGCTCGGCGGTCAGGGTCTCGGTCGCTGCCATGCCTAGACCGTACCCGGCGCCCGGTTCACTCCTTGGTGCCGAGCAGTGCCATCTGCGGGGCCGGGTAGCGGTCGCCGGCGGCGGAGCCCTGCGGTACGGCCCGCTCGATCGCCGCCAGGTCGGCCGGGTCGAGGACGACGTCGAGGGCGCCGAGCGATTCCGTCAGCCGTTCCCGGGTGCGGGCGCCGACCAGGGGGACGATGTCCTCGCCCCGGGACAGCACCCAGGCGATGGCGATCTGCGCGACGGAGACGCCCTTGGCCGCGGCCACCTCGCGCAGCGCCTCGACGAGGGTGAGGTTGTGCCGCAGGTTGTCGCCCTGGAAGCGGGGCGAGTGGGCCCGGAAGTCGTGGGCGGCGAGCGTCCGGCCGGCGGTGAAGTGGCCGGAGATCAGACCGCGGGAGAGGACGCCGTAGGCGGTGACGGCGATGCCGAGTTCGCGGGTGGTCGGCAGGATCTGGTCCTCGACGGCCCGGGAGAGGAGCGAGTACTCGATCTGGAGGTCCGTGACGGGCGCGGTGGCGGCGGCCCGGCGGACGGTGTCGGCGTCGACCTCGCTGAGGCCGATGTGCCGTACGTGGCCCTGCTCAACGAGTTCGGCGATGGCGCCGACGGTCTCCTCGATCGGGACGTCCGGGTCGGCGCGGGCGATCCGGTAGACGTCGATGTGGTCGACGCCGAGGCGCTGGAGCGAGTAGGCGGCGAAGTTCTTCACCGCGGCCGGGCGGCCGTCGACCCCGCCCCAGTTGCCGTCCGGGTCGCGCAGGGCGCCGAACTTGACGCTGAGCAGGGCCTGTTCGCGCCGGGCGGCGGGAGCGGTGCGCAGGGCCTCGCCGATCAGCAGCTCGTTGTGGCCCATGGCGTAGAAGTCGCCGGTGTCGAGCAGGGTGACGCCGGCCTCCAGGGCGGCGTGGACGGTGGCGATGCCCTCGGTCCGGTCCGCGTCCCCGTAGAGCGCGGACATGCCCATGCAGCCGAGGCCGAGGGCGAAGACCCGGGGGCCGGTGGTTCCCAGTGTGCGGGTGTGTGTCGTCGTCATGCCGTCCAGACTGGCATGACGAATGACAGATTTCAATATCTGTCATTCTTTAATCTGTCAGCGCGCCGCGCGCGGACCCCAGGACCCACGAGGGCCCGGAAACGCCGAACGCCGGGCCCCGGAAGTCCGGGACCCGGCGTTCTGGCCGGTCGTGAGCCGTCAGGCGCCGACGAGACGCGAGGCGAGGTAGCCCTCGATCTGGTCCAGCGACACACGCTCCTGCTTCATGGTGTCGCGCTCGCGCACGGTCACCGCGTTGTCGTCCAGCGTGTCGAAGTCGACGGTGACGCAGAACGGCGTACCGATCTCGTCCTGGCGGCGGTAGCGGCGGCCGATGGCGCCGGCGTCGTCGAACTCGATGTTCCAGTTCTGCCGCAGCGCCTGGGCGAGACCCTTGGCCTTCGGCGACAGCTCCGGGTTGCGGGACAGCGGCAGCACGGCCACCTTCACCGGGGCGAGGCGGTGGTCGAGCCGCAGCACGGTCCGCTTCTCCATCTTGCCCTTGGCGTTGGGCGCCTCGTCCTCGACGTAGGCGTCGAGGAGGAAGGCGAGCATGGCCCGGCCGACACCGGCCGCGGGCTCGATGACGTACGGCGTCCAGCGCTCGCCGGCCTCCTGGTCGAAGTAGGAGAGGTCCTGGCCGGAGGCCTTGGAGTGGGCGCCGAGGTCGAAGTCGGTGCGGTTGGCGACACCCTCCAGCTCGCCCCACTCGCTGCCGCCGAACTGGTAGCGGTACTCGATGTCAGCGGTGCGCTTGGAGTAGTGGGAGAGCTTCTCCTGCGGGTGCTCGTACCACCGCATGTTCTCCTCGCGCAGGCCGAGACCGGTGTACCAGTTCCAGCGCTGCTCCATCCAGTACTCCTGCCACTTCTCGTCCTCGCCCGGCTTGACGAAGAACTCCATCTCCATCTGCTCGAACTCGCGGGTGCGGAAGATGAAGTTGCCGGGCGTGATCTCGTTGCGGAAGGACTTGCCCATCTGGGCGATGCCGAACGGCGGCTTGCGGCGCGAAGTGGTCTGCACCTGGGCGAAGTTGGTGAAGATGCCCTGGGCGGTCTCGGGACGCAGGTAGGCGATGGAGCCGGAGTCCTGGGTCGGGCCGAGGTGGGTGGACAGCAGGCCCGAGAACTGCTTGGGCTCGGTGAACTGGCCCTTGTTGCCGCAGTTGGGGCAGTTGACGTCCGCCAGGCCGTTCTCCGGGGCGCGGCCCTTCTTCTCCTCGTACGCCTCCTCCAGGTGGTCCGCGCGGAACCGCTTGTGGCAGGCGGTGCACTCGGTCAGCGGGTCGGTGAAGGTGGCGACGTGGCCGGAGGCGACCCACACCTCCGGGGCCAGGATCACGGACGAGTCGATGCCGACCACGTCCTCGCGCGACGTCACCATGTAACGCCACCACTGACGCTTGAGGTTCTCCTTGAGCTCGACACCCAGGGGCCCGTAGTCCCAGGCGGCACGCTGGCCGCCGTAGATCTCACTGCAGGGGAATACGAAGCCACGGCGCTTGCTCAGGCTGACGATGGTGTCGATCTTGTCGGCGGCCACGGTGCTCTCTTCATTACGACGACGGTGACTGACTGGTGCGGCGCGAAGCGCCTCGGTGTGGGTGGTGGTCGGGAGACGTGGGGGCGGAGCGAGTGTGCTTCCAACCAAGCTCTCAGGCTACCGGCGTGGCCTGCTCCGGGACCAATCTGGCCCCGGGTCCACCGCCCTCACGGGCGTTGTTGACAACGGTTTCCATCATCATTGAAAATGACTGTCATGAACGTACGACGACTCATACCGACGGCCGCCGTGACCGCCGTCACCGCGCTCGGCCTCGGCACCCTCTCCGCCTGCGCCGGTGACAGCGCAGCGGCCGGCAACACCGACAAGTTCGACGTCGTCGCGTCGTTCTACCCGATGGCGTTCCTCGCCGAGCGGATCGGCGGCGAGCACGTGAACGTCACCAGCCTCACCCAGCCCGGCCAGGAACCCCACGACCTGGAGATCAGCGCCAAGCAGACCGCGCAGCTCCAGGAGTCCGACGCGGCGCTCTACCTCACCGGCCTCCAGCCCTCCGTCGACGAGGCCATCGGCCAGGCCGAGCTGAAGACGAAGATCGACGCGGCGAAGCTGACCTCCCTGGAGACCCACGCCGACGACGGCGGCCACGAGGACGAGCACGAGGACGAGCACGCCGACGACCACGGCCACACGCACGAGGCGGGCAAGAACCCCCACGTCTGGCTCGACCCGGTCAAGTACGCCGAGGTCGCCGAGGGCGTCGGCGCCGCCTTCGCGAAGGCCGACCCGGACCACGCGGCCGACTACCGCAAGAACACCGAGGCCCTCGTCGGCGAGCTGGGCGACCTCGACGCCCGCTTCGAGGCGGGGCTCAAGAACCGCGCCACCGACGTCTTCATCACCACCCACGCCGCCTTCGGCCACCTCGCCGGGCGCTACGGGCTGACCGAGGAGGCGATCAACGGCCTGGACCCCGAGTCCGAGCCGAGCGGCGCCCGCGTGAAGGAACTGGAGCGCACCGCGAAGGCCGACGGCGTCACCACCGTCTTCTACGAGACGCTGGTCAGCGACCGGACCGCCAAGACCCTCGCCTCCGACGCCGGGTTGAAGACGGACGTCCTCGACCCGCTGGAGGGCATCACCGACGCCTCCCGCGGCGACGACTACTTCCAGGTCATGGAGGCCAACCTGGCGGCCCTGAGGAAGGCCCTGGGAGCCAAGTGACCGTCCGACCACCGGAGGACACCATGCCCGATCCCGTGATCTCCCTGCGCGGTGTCCACGCCGAGCTGGGCTCCCGCCCCGTCCTGCGCGGCATCGACCTCACCGTGGGCCGCGGCGAGGTCGTCGCCCTGCTCGGCGCCAACGGCTCCGGCAAGTCCACGGCCGTGCGCAGCGTCATCGGCCAGGTGCCGGTCTCCGCGGGCGAGATCGAACTGTTCGGCACCCCGCGCCGCCGCTTCTCCGACTGGGCCCGCGTCGGCTACGTCCCGCAGCGCACCACGGCCGCCTCCGGCGTGCCCGCCACGGTCACCGAGATCGTCTCCTCGGGCCGCCTTGCGCGCACCCGCTTCGGCGTCTTCCGCAGGTCCGACCGGGAGGCGGTGCGCCGCGCGCTCGACCTGGTCGGGCTGGCGGACCGGGCGAAGGACTCCGTCGACGCCCTCTCCGGCGGCCAGCACCAGCGGGTGCTGATCGCCCGCGCGCTCGCCGCCGCGCCCGAACTGCTGATCATGGACGAGCCGATGGCGGGCGTGGACCTCGCGAGCCAGGAGGTCCTCGCCACCACGCTGCGCCACCAGGTCGCCGAGGGCGCCACGGTCCTCCTCGTCCTGCACGAACTGGGCCCGCTGGAGCCCCTGATCGACCGGGCGGTGGTGCTCCGCGACGGCTGCGTGCTGCACGACGGCCCGCCGCCGAAGGCCGCGGCCAGCACTCCCCCACTCTCGGCTTCGCTCGAGCGGGGGGACCCCCAGCCGGGCCACGACCACGTCCACCCGCACGCCGCCGCGGGTACCGAACCGATCCGCACGGGACTGCTGAGCTGAATCCGATGGACCTCCTCGACTACGCCTTCATGCAGCGGGCCCTGCTCGCCGCCGTCCTCGTCGGCATCACCGCCCCCGCGGTCGGCATCTACCTCGTCCAGCGCCGCCAGGCCCTGATGGGCGACGGCATCGGCCACGTCGCCATGACCGGCGTCGGCCTCGGCTTCCTGCTGTCCTGGTCCCCGGTGTGGATGGCCGCCCTGGTCTCCGTCCTGGGCGCCGTCCTCATGGAACTGATCCGCTGGTACGGCAGGACCCGCGGCGACATCGCCCTCGCGATGCTCTTCTACGGCGGCATGGCCGGCGGCGTCATGTTCATCAACCTCGCCCCGACCGGCTCCAACGCCAACCTCACCTCGTACCTCTTCGGCTCCCTGTCGACGGTCTCCCCGGCCGACGTCACGGCGATCTGCGTCCTCGCCACGTTCGTGATCCTGGTCACCCTCGGGCTGCGCCGTCAGCTCTTCGCGGTCAGCCAGGACGAGGAGTTCGCCCGCGTCACCGGCCTGCCGGTGCGGTTCCTGAACCTGCTGGTCGCGGTCACCGCCGCGGTGACCGTGACCGTCGCGATGCGAGTGGTGGGCCTGCTGCTGGTCAGCGCGCTCATGGTGGTCCCGGTCGCGGCGGCCCAGCAGCTCACCCGCAGCTTCGCCGCGACCTTCGCCGTCGCCGTCGCGATCGGCGTGAGCGTCTCCCTCGGCGGCACGGTCACCTCGTACTACCAGGACGTGCCGCCCGGCGCGACCATCGTGCTGCTGACCATCGGCGCGTTCGTCCTGCTCACCGCCCTAGCCGCACCCCTGGCCCGCCGCCGGGCCCGCGCCGCGGCCGCCGCGCGTCCCGCCGGGGAACCGGCCGAGTGCGTCATCCCGGCCGGCCGCACGAGCAGCGACGGCGCAGGCGTCTGACCGCCCGCTGGGCCGACTGGCACAATGGCCGCAGGCAGTGCAGACGTGAGGAGGCAACCGGTGACCACCGCTGGACCGCCCGTGAGGGGCCGCGCCACCCGGCAGCGCGCCGCCGTGGCGGCTGCGCTTTTGGAGGTCGACGAGTTCCGCAGCGCTCAGGAACTCCACGACATGCTCAAGCACAAGGGCGACTCGGTGGGACTCACCACGGTCTACCGCACCTTGCAGTCCCTCGCCGACGCGGGCGAGGTGGACGTGCTGCGCACCGCGGAGGGCGAGGCGGTCTACCGCCGCTGCTCCACCGACGACCACCACCATCACCTGGTCTGCCGTGGCTGCGGCAAGGCCGTCGAGGTGGAGGGCCCGGCGGTGGAGAAGTGGGCCGACACCATCGCCGCGGAGCACGGCTTCGTCAACGTGGCCCACACGGTGGAGATCTTCGGCACCTGCGCGGAGTGCGCGGCGGCCTGCGCCGACTGAGTCCGGATCGCCGAGGGGCCCGGAAGCCAGGTGGCTTCCGGGCCCCTCGCGCGTGCACCGGCCGCCCCGCGGGGCCCCCTCCGGGGGCCGGCGCGGCACCCGCCGACGACGCCCGGCGGGCCCGGCACCGGGCGGGCGTCAGCCCTCGCGCACCTCGGCGCGGCCCTCCATGGCCAGCAGCTCCTCGTTCGGGATCGCCCCGCCGAACCGGCGGTCCCGGGAGGCGAACTCCAGGCAGGCCCGCCACAGGTCGCGCCGGTCGAAGTCCGGCCACAGCACGTCCTGGAACACCATCTCCGCGTACGCGCTCTGCCAGAGCAGGTAGTTGGACGTGCGCTGCTCGCCACTGGGCCGCAGGAACAGGTCGACGTCCGGCATGTCCGGGTAGTACAGGTACTGCGCGAACGTCTTCTCGGTCACCTTCGACGGGTCGAGCCGCCCGGCCCGCACGTCCTCCGCGAGCGCCTGCGCGGCGTCCGCGATCTCCGCCCGGCCGCCGTAGTTCATGCAGAAGTACAGCGTGAGCCGGTCGTTGTCCTTGGTCTGCTCCTGGGCGATCTGGAGCTCCTTGGCCACCGACTTCCACAGCTTCGGCATCCGCCCCACCCAGCGCACCCGCACCCCGAGTTCGTCGAGGGTGTCGCGGCTCTTGCGGATGAAGTCGCGGTTGAAGTTCATCAGGAAGCGCACCTCGTCCGGCGACCGCTTCCAGTTCTCGGTGGAGAAGGCGTACAGCGAGATCGACCCCACGCCCATCTCGATGGCGCCCTGGAGCACGTCCACCACCCGCTCGGCGCCGACCTTGTGCCCCTCGGTGCGCGGCAGTCCGCGCTCCTTGGCCCACCGGCCGTTGCCGTCCATGACGATCGCCACATGCCGGGGCACGAGCTCCCCGGGCACCTTCGGGGGCCGCGCGCCGGAGGGGTGCGGTTCCGGCGTCCTGTACTCCCGTCGCTGACGCCCCAGGAACCCGCGTACGGCCATGTGTCTCTCGTCTCCCTCTGGCTGTTCGTTCTGTTCGCTATTTCTCGACGTACCGCAGGGAGCGCAGCCCGCGCTCCAGGTGCCAGTGCAGGTAGGCGGACACCAGCCCGCTGCCCTCCCGGACGTACCGCGCCTCGGTCGCGTCCGCGGTCTCCCAGTCGCCCGTGAGCAGCGCCCCGAGCAGTTCCAGCGCCTCCGGCGAGGGTACGACGCTGCCGGGCACCCGGCAGTCGCCGCAGACGGAACCGCCCGACGCGACGGAGAAGAACCGGTTCGGGCCGGGCATCCCGCACTTCGCGCAGTCGCCGAAGCTGGGCGCGTAGCCGTTGACGGCCAGCGAGCGCAGCAGGAACGCGTCGAGCACGAGGTGCGGGGCGTGCTCGCCCCGGGAGAGCGTCCGCAGGGCGCCGACCAGCAGCAGGTACTGCTGCACCGCCGGTTCCCCCTCGTGGTCGGTGAACCGCTCGGCCGTCTCCAGCATGGCCGTCCCGGCGGTGTAGCGCGCGTAGTCGGTGACGATGCCGCCGCCGTACGGGGCGATCGTCTCGCTCTGCGTGCACAGGGGCAGGCCGCGGCCCACCAGGTCGCTCCCCCGGGAGAAGAACTGCACGTCCACGTGCGAGAACGGTTCGAGGCGCGCGCCGAACTTGGACTTGGTCCGGCGCACCCCCCTCGCCACGGCGCGTACCCGGCCGTGACCGCGCGTGAGCAATGTGATGATCCGGTCCGCCTCACCCAGCTTCTGGGTGCGCAGCACGATGCCGTCGTCGCGGAACAGACTCATGCCGCCCATTGTCTCCTACGTTCACGGCACCTCATCGCGGCTGCGGGCACGGGCATGCGCCGTCGCCTCACGCAGCCGCTCCGCGGCGGTGGCCTGCCGCACGGCCTCCGGTTCCGCGTCCCACTCGCGGCCCCCGCCGTACGGTCTCAGCTGGACGTAGGGCCCCTCGTGGCCCATCACGACTCCGATCCGGCCGGTCACCGTGTCCACGACGTGCGCGCCGACGGCCGGCCTCACCGCACCACCGCCGCGAGCCGCCGCGCGGTGCGGACGGGGATCCGCCCCGGGCCGACGAGGGGACAGGGCGCCTCCCTCGCAAGACTCACCCGGGCCGGCCCCGGTGACGGCAACACAATTCCGGCCTTCGCTAACGCCGCCCGCAATTCTTTCACCACTTCCTCCGTTTCTCCGACGCAGCACGTCGAGGACCTGCCTCCACCGTGCTCCCCTTTCTTTTCGGCTTTCACTCTTCTCACCCCAAGGGTGAGGTCCCGTCCCTACACTCGGAAGAGTTTCGGGCGGTACAAGTGGGGGGCCGCACAAAGGGATTGATCGATGGCCAACGGTTCACGGCAGGCCGTGCGGGAGTTCTTCGGCGCGAACTGAGCCGGAGGCGTGAGGAGGTGGGTTTCGCGCAGGTGGCGCGGGGTCCGGGGGTCTTCGCCCCCGGCGCCTGAACCAGGGAGTTCGAACGGGCTATGCGGAAATGGCAAGGGGATGTGGAGCAGCGGATCGAGTCCGCCCCGCAAACCGACGGTATTTTCGAGCGGGTGCGGCGCACCCTGATACGCGACCGGCGGTATGCGGATTACTTCACCCCCGCCGATTCCCGCTCTTCTCCGGAGCCCGAGTGCGAAGTCGCCGGCAGAGTAACCGGTGTTGTGCCCACGGGGGGCAACAATGCGGGCGGCCGGCCAACTCCGGATCAGGACGCGGCAGCCACCGCGGCCGTACCCCGCACCGCTGCCAGCCGCAGGCCGACCTCGACCAGGGTCCAGCCGACCCGCGTCCGCAGCGGCCCCGGGCGCCGGGGGGCGCCGGCCGGGCGGCAGCTCCCCGCCTCGGCGCGGAGTTCCGCCGCACGGACACCGTGCAGGATGAGGTGCGTCTCGGGATGCATCGGGCGGCCTCTCAGTTCTTCGGGACGGGCATGAGGTGGGTGTGGATGCGCACCTGCTCGGTCTCCGGCGTACCCGTGTCGGAGGCCGGCGTGCGGTAGCTCGCGACGAGGTCGTGCATCTTCTCCACGAGTTCGCGGGCGGCCCCGGGCGTGAGGTGGAGCGTCCAGTCGCTCATGTCGGAGGCGTCGCGCCACTCCTGCGACCAGTCGTCGCGGGTGCCGAGCCAGGTCGCGAGCTCCCGGGTGTGCTGGTTGGCGACCTCGTGCAGGAACAGGTCGGCGGCGCCGCGCACTTCGGGGTCGCTGTCCTGGAGCAGGGCGGACTCGAAGCGGACGCCCTCATGGACGGCCTGCCACCACCGCTCGCGGCCCTTGCCGCGGTCCGGCGCGTCCTCCACGAAGCCGTAGGAGGCCAGTTGGCGCAGGTGGTAGCTGGTGGCGCCACTGGACTCCCCCAGTTTGGCGGCCAGTTGGGAGGCGGTGGCGGGACCGCCGCGGCGCAGCAGGTTGAGCAGCTGCATGCGCATCGGGTGCGCGAGACCGCGCAGCGAGCGGGCGTCAAGACTGTGGAGCTGCGGCTGGGAGGTTTCCGAGGATTCGGCCATGGCACGACCGTAGCAATGCAAAGAAGTGCTTGCAAGGATTTCTTTGCATTGAATCCTTTGCATCATGTTCTTTGCAGCGGGTCCTTTGCAGCGGTTCTTTGCATGGGGTGCGCTGCACCGGGCTCTCTGCGAACGGGACGCTGCCTCCGGACCGTTCGTCCGACCGGACGATGAACTGGCGATGACGCCGTCGGCGTGACGTTTCGCCCGGATCGCAACCGGGACCGGTGCCCGCGTGCTCCTCCCCGGCAGAACCGACACCCCTTGGTGAGGAGACCGACATGACCGCCACCGCTTTCGAGTACGGCCCGGACCATGTCTTCGTCGACCCCTACGCCTGCGGAGACGACTACCTGCTGTCCCCGCCGGACCCGGCCGACCGCCTCGACATCGTCCTCGACCCGCGTGACCGGCGGCGGCTGGACCTGCATGCCGCGCTGACCGCCGCCGGCATCCCGCCGCGCCCGGAGGACCGGGAGGCGATCGAGAGCCTCAGCGCGCTGCCGGGCAGCATCAACACCACCATCCAGCGCTGGCTGCACCACACGCTCTGAGCCGGGACGGCCGTCAGACCGCGCCCGGGGCCACCAGTCCCGACTCGTAGGCCACGATGACGAGTTGGGCCCGGTCCCGGGCGTCCAGCTTGCCCATGATGCGGCTGACGTGGGTCTTCGCGGTGAGCGGGCTGAGCCCCAGCGCCTCACCGATCTCCGTGTTGTTCAGGCCGCGTGCGACGAGGGTGAGGACCTCCCGCTCGCGGTCGGACAGGCACTCCGGGCCGTGGGCCACCGCGGGCGCCGGGGTGCTCAGGAAGCGCTGGATGAGGCGGGCCGTGGGCCCCGGGGAGAGCAGCGCGTCACCGGCGGCGACGGTCCGGACGGCGTCGAGGAGGTCGGCCGGCCGGGTGTCCTTGACCAGGAAGCCGGACGCGCCGGCGCGCAGCGCGTCGACGATGTTCTCGTCGGTGTCGTAGGTGGTGAGGACGAGCACCTTCACCCCGGCGAGGTCGTCGTCGGCCGCGATCAGCCGGGTCGCCTCGATGCCGTCCAGGTCGGGCATGCGGATGTCCATGACGACGAGGTCGGCGCGCCGGGCGCGGGCCAGTTCGGCGGCCTCGCGGCCGGTGCCGGCCTGGCCGACGACCTCCATGTCCGCGGCCGAGTCGACGAGCATGGCGAACGCCTCCCGCACGAGTCTCTGGTCGTCGGCGAGCAGCACGCGGATGGTCATCGGGCTCCCTGGGCAGTCGGGGTGGCAGGCGTCGTCGTCAGGGGCAGGCGTGCCGTCACGTGGAAACCGCCGCCTTCGCGCGGTCCGGCGTCGAGGGTGCCGCCCACGCTGCGGGCCCTCTCGCGCATGCCGGTCAGTCCGAATCCGGGCGGGCGGCCGGGCGGCGGGCCGGTGCCGTCGTCGGTGACTGACAGGTGCAGGGCGCCGTCCTCGGCCCGCAGGTCGACGCGGACGGCCGGGTCGGGGCCGGCGTGGCGCACCACGTTGGTCAGGGCCTCCTGCACGATGCGGTAGGCGGCGGCCCCGACGGCGGGCGGCACCTCGCCGGCCCGGCCCGTCTGCTCGACGCGGGCCCCGGCCAGGCGCGCGCTCGCCACCAGGTCGGGCAGACCGTCGAGTCCGGGCAGCGGGCCGCGGGCGTCGGCGCCGTGCTCGCGCAGCACCTCCAGGGTGGTGCGCAGTTCGCCGCGGGCGGTGCGGCAGACCTCGGCGATGTCGTCGAGGGACCGGGCGACGGCCTCCCGGTCGAGCCGTTCCGGGTCGGCGGTCAGGACGTGCGCGGCGACCGACGTGCGCACCCCGATGACGGTGATGCTGTGGGCGAGCAGGTCGTGCAGGTCGCGGGCGATGCGCAGGCGTTCCTCGGCGACCCGGCGGCGGGCCTCCTCCTCGCGAGTGCGTTCGGCGCGCTCGGCCCGTTCGACGATCGCGGCGACGTACTGGCGGTAGAAGCGGACGTCGACGCCGAAGACCAGCACGGCGACCGCCCAGCCGATGATGCGCAGCAGCTCCGTCAGGCCCTCGGGGTTGGTCAGCGCGTTCACGGTGAGCGTGCCGCCGATGACGACGGAGCCGATGAGCAGGGTGCGGCGCGGGGTGGTGGTCGCCGCCACCGTGTAGAGGGCGACCATGGTGGCCGCGACGGGCGCGGCGTGGGTGTTGTCCAGGGCGTGGTAGGGCGCGGCGGCGGCCAGCACCAGGAGGAGCACCGTTAGCGGGCGCCGGCGGCGCCACGGCAGCGGGAGGTGCGCGGCCAGCAGCAGTGTCCAGCCGAGCGCGTCGGGCGACCGGGCGGGGTCGACGAGCAGGGCCAGCACCAGGGCCGCGACGGCCAGGCACCCGGCCAGCACGGTGTCGTTGCGGACGGCGTGCGGGGCGGTCAGCGGGTCGCGGTTGAGCGCCGCCATCACCCGGTAGCCGATCCTGGACCGGCCGGGCGGCGCCTGCTCGGTTGTCGTCGTGGGCTGCGTCGTGGGCTGCTGCACGGGTTCATCCTCCCGGTGGAGGGCGCCCCGGCGGGAGGCCGGGGCGCCCTCGCGTCGTCGCACCGCCGCTACACCGGCTCGGGCTGCCGTTCCGGCCGGGCCGGCTCGGGGGCGTGGGAGAGCCGGCCCGGCCACCACAGCCGGCGGCGCAGCAGCACACTCGCCGTGGTGACGAGGTACGTGCGCACCAGGAAGGTGTCCAGGAGCACGCCGACCGCGATGACGAAGCCGAGCTCGACGAGGGCCACCAGCGGCAGGGTGGTGAGGACGGCGAACGTCGCCGCGAGCACGATGCCCGCGGAGGCGATGACCCCGCCGGTGGTGCGCAGCGCGGACAGCGCGGCGGCCTCCGGTTCGGCGCCGCCGACGGACTCCTCGCGCATCCGGTGCAGCAGGAAGATGCCGTAGTCGACGCCGAGCGCGACGAGGAACACGAAGGACAGCAGGGGCAGGCCGGGGTCGGTGCCCGCGAAGCCGAACAGCGGCTCGAAGACCAGTCCCCCCAGGCCGAGCGCCGCGCCCCACACCGCGACCACCGCGCCCAGCAGCAGCAGCGGCGCGACCAGGCTGCGCAGCAGGGCCACCAGGATGAGGAACACGGCGGCCAGCACCAGCGGCACGACGACCGACCGGTCCCGGGCCTCGCTGTCGGCGAGGTCGAGCCGCTGGGCGCTGGGCCCGCCGACGTAGGCGCCGTGGTCGTCGAGTCCGTCGCGCAGCGCCTCGACGGTGCGGGTCTCCGCCGGGGACTCGGGGGCGGCCGTGGTGAACACGGCGATCTCGGTCCAGCCGTCGCCCTCGCGGCCCGGGGTCACCTCCGCGACGCCGTCGGTGGCGCGGGCCTCGGCCACCACGGCGTCCGCGCGCCCGGCGGGTGCCATCACGGTGAGGGGGCGGCTGCCGCGCTCGGGGTACTCCCGGGCGAGCGTGTCCATGGCGGCGATCGACTCGGGCCGGTCGGTGAAGGAGTCCTCCTGCTTGAGGTCGCCGGTGAGGCCGAGCGTGCCGAGGGCGAGGGCGCCGAGGAGGACGGCACCCGCGGTGAGGACGGTCCTCGGGCGGCGGGCGGCGGAGGTGCCCATGACCGCGAACACGGTGCGCCGGGCCTTCGGTTCGCTGCCGAAGGCGGGGATCAGCGGCCAGAACACCCGGCGGCCCAGGAGCACCAGCACGGCGGGCAGCAGGGTGGTCATGGCGATCAGGGCGGACAGGACACCGATCGTGCCGACCGGGCCCATGCCGCTGCTGCTGTTGAGGTCGGCGGCGAGCAGGCACAGCAGTCCGGCCGCGACCGTGCCGGAGGAGGCGAGGATCGCCGGCCCGCAGCCGCGCAGGGCGACGCGCATCGCGTCGTAGGGGCGTTCATGGCGGCGCAGTTCCTCCCGGTAGCGGGACACGAGCAGCAGCGCGTAGTCGGTTCCGGCGCCCAGGACGAGGACGGTCATGATGCCGCCGCTCTGCCCGGTGACGGTGACGTCGAACAGCTCGTGCAGCCCGTATCCGGCGGCCATCGCCAGGGTGGTGGCGGCACCGGCGACGGCCAGCGGGACCAGCCACAGGAACGGGCTGCGGTAGATCAGCACCAGCAGCACGGTGACGACGCCGAGGGTGGCCATCAGCAGGGTGCCGTCGATGGTCTCGAACACCTTGTTCATGTCGGTGGTCAGCGCGCCGGGCCCGCCGACCTCGACACGCAGGCCGTCGCCGCCCTCGGCGATCTCGCGCACCCCGTCCACGAAGGCGGTCCGGGCCTCCTCGTCCTGGCCGGGTTCGGTGCTGGAGACCGGGAACATCAGCGTGCTGCCGTCCTCCGAGGGCACCCCGCGCGGGGTGCCCGCCAGCTCGTAGGTGTCCCCGACCTCGGCGACCTGCCCGGCGGCGGTCTTCCGGTCGGCGGCGGTCAGTCCGCCGTCACGGTGGTAGACCAGCACCAGGTCGGTCGCCTCACCGCCGGGCAACCGGTCCTGGATCCGCGCCACTTGCGTGGAGTCGGCGCTGTCCGGCAGATAGTCGGTGGCCCGGTTCTGCTGGATGCCGCCGAACTTCCCCGCCAGTGGCCCCACGAGGACGAGCGCGGCCAGCCACAGGCCGACCACCACCCACGGCACGGCCCGCCGCCGCGTCACACTGCTTCCGGCCCCCATGCGACGGGCCTCCCTCCGCTCGACTGTCCGGTCGCCTCCAGACTCCCGTCGGGGCGGGGCGGATTCGTCGGGCGTGAGGGCGAGTTGCGCGGTACTGCGCAGGGCGGTGCGCGGGCCGTACTACTCCCCGGGGAGTAACCGTGCCGGGGCCTCGGAGCAGCGACCGGCCTCAGCCGGTCATCCAGGTGCCGTCCTCCTCGTCGTCCACCCGTCCCTCCAGCTCCCGCAGGCCCATCCCGGCCTCCCACAGCTCCTCGAAGCGGCGCGTGCGGCTCCGCACGTGGTCGGGCCGGGCGTCGATCCGTGTCCGGGCGTTCACCTCGCGCAGGTCCCGCACGGTCTCGTAGGACACCTCCTCGTCGAAGACGACGCCGTCGCACGTGGTCCCGCGCGCCAGGTGCGGGGGCAGCTCCGGCAGCACCACGACCCGCACGTCGATGCGCAGCAGCTCCTGCTCCTCGCACAGCCGCAGCAGCGCGTCGTCCAGCTGCGCGGCGCGCTCCACCAGGAACAGCCGCCGCACCGGCACCCCGCGGTCGGTGATCGCCTCGTGCTGGGCGTCGAGGTAGCGGCCGGCGGGCTCGCTGTTCCAGAATCCCAGGTAGACGGAGGTACTGATGGCCCGCACGGACTGCTCGGCGGCACGGGTGAGGGAGAGCAGCCACTCGTGGTTCTCCCCCGGGCACTCCACGGCCGGCGAGGCGAGCTCCGCCACCTGCCGCGCGACCCGCTCCGTCTCCAGCCGGGCGAACTCCCGCAGCAGCGGGGGCCCTTCCACCGGCGGCCCGGTGCCTTCGGCCGCTTCGGCGCCGGCGGCCTCCCCGCCGCTGCGCCGCCCGCGGTCCGGCGGCACGGCCCG
>NZ_JAAGMD010000122.1 GCF_010548465.1 Streptomyces sp. SID14436
GCACCGGCCGCCGCCGCTCCGGCCAGTGCGTCGCCGGGGACGGTGAACAGGGCGGGCAGGCGCAGCAGTTCGGCCCAGGCACCGAGCCGGCCGGGGCCGACCCCCGGCACAGCGGGACGGGGCACGCCATCCGCGGACGGGACGGGGGCATGCGCGGAGGCAGGGTCGGGCGCGTCCGCCGTGCCGGCCTCGGCGGGCGCGTCGTACGGGTCGTACGGGGCGTACGGGGCGTACGGGGCGTGGGCGTTCGACGCCGATGTGCCTGCTGCGGACCCGGACGGGCCCCCTGCGGATCCGGACGTGCCGGACCCGGACGGGCCCCACGCCGTTCCGGACGCGCCCGTGACCGACGTGCTCGGCGGGAACCGGCCCTCCGCAAACGCGCCCCGGCCGGTCATCGCCGTACCTCCGAGCCGTGCTGGTCAGGCCCGCCCTGCGGGTCAGGCCGGCCATGCGGGCCGCGCCGGTCCCGCACTCCGCCCCCTCCGCCCCCGCCGTCACCGCCATCACCGCCGTCCGGGCCGTCCGGCCCGCCGGCGTCGTCACGGAGCCGTGCGGCCAGGGTCAGCAGGTCCGCGTACTGCTCCGCCAGGGCGGCCGGGCCGTCGCCGACCGGGTCCTTGAAATAGAAGCCGAGTTCGCGCAGCGGCCCGGTGATGCCCTTCTGCCGGGCCCGCAGGGTGAGTCGGGCCAGGTCGAGCACGAGGGGGGCGGCGAGGGCGGAGTCGCAGCCCTGCCACACGGTCTGGAGGATCATGCGGGAGCCGAGGAAGCCGTCGAAGGCGACGTGGTCCCAGGCGGTCTTCCAGTCGCCGAGGGAGGGCACGTCGTCGATGTGCACCTCGCCCTCGGGGGCGGCTCCGAGGGTGTCGGCGAGGACGCGTTCCTTGCCGCCGTTCTTGGCGGCGGCGGCCGCGGGATCGGCGAGGGCGGCGCCGTCGCCGCCGCCGAGCAGGTTGGTGCCGGACCAGGCGCGCACGGCGAGGGCCCGCTGGCGGAACATGGGGCCGAGGACGGAGCGCAGCAGGGTCTGTCCGGTCTTGCCGTCGCGGCCCGCGTGGGGCAGGCCCGCGGCCTCGGCGGCTTCGGCGAGTGCCGGGTGGTGCAGGCCGGCGGAGGGGGTGAAGTTGACGTAGGGGCAGTCGGCGCGGAGGGCGGCGGCCGCGTAGAGGGAGCTGGGCGGCAGGGCCCCGCCGGCGGGCGCGGGCTCGGTGGAGGCGACGTTGACGACGACGGCGCCGGCGAGGTCGTTGCGGCGGACGAAGTCGCGGATGTCGGCGGCGAAGACCTCGATCCAGTCGTCCTGGGTACGGACGGGCCCGGCAGCCTCAGCCCCAGCGGACCCGGCGCCCTGCGACCGGACGGACCCGGAACCCTCAACCCCGGCGGCCCCGGCAGCCCCGGCGCCCCCGTCCCCCGCGGAGCCGGGGCCGGTGGTGGCGCCCGGCGGGGGCCCGCCCGGCCGGATCTCCCGGTCGGCGGCGAGGAGTTCGGCGTGCACGGCGGTGGGCAGGCCGTGGGGCAGGACGCCGCCGGCGGCGAGGTGTTCGGCACGCTTGGGGAGCGGGCAGTCGACGGTGTCGTGGCCGCCGAAGACGAGGGAGGACAGCGGGGGCAGGCCGCAGTCGGCGAAGTCGGCGGTCTCGGTGACCATGCCGGTCGGCGGGTGGAGTCCGGCGGCGACGGCGGCGCAGCCGGTGATGGCGGTGGTGGCGACGGATCCGCGGGCCCCGATGAGCCAGACGCCGAAGCGGGCGGCGGGGGGCGGGGTGGGGAGGAACGGTTCGGCGGACATGGGCAGCCTCCTTGTCGTACGCGAACCGGGTGTGAGCCGCCGGAGGCGGGGACGAGCGGGTGCCGGGCCCCTGGGGGCCCGGCGGGACGGCGGGCGGAGGTCCGGCGTCCTCCGCCCGCCGCCGTTCAGGTCGCCCTTCGGGCCTCTCGTCCGGACCAGGCCGGATCAGGGAGCGGGCCTGGTCCGAACGGAGGACCCTACGAGGGCAGTTCCTTCAGTTGGATGTTGCGGAAGGAGACCTTGTCGTCGGGGCCGTGGTTCTGCAGACCGATGTAGCCGTCGGTCAGGCTCCGCTCGGGGTCCTTGTTGGTGAAGTCGTTGATCTTGACTCCGTTGAGGAACACCTGGAGGCGTTCCCCCTTGACCTTGATCTCGTAGGAGTTCCACTGGCCGGGCGGGCGGAGCACCTGGTCACGGGCCTTGATGTTGGCCGACTTGAAGGAGTAGATGGCACCGGTCGTCCGGTCCGGGGCGTCGGTGGCGTCGATCTGGATCTCGTAGCCCTTGTCCACCGCGGACCAGGGGTCGTCGGAGGCCGGGAAGCCCACGAAGATCCCGGAGTTGTCGTCGCCCCGCATCTTCCAGTCCAGCTTCAGGGAGTACGACGACAGTTCCTTGGCGTGGTACCAGAGCAGGCCCATGCCGCCGTTGGACTCCAGCGTGCCGTCCTTGACGTCGAAGCCGCCGGGGCCGGCCTGCTTCCAGCCGTCCAGGGTGTGGCCGTTGAAGATCGTCCGGTAGCCCTTGGCCGGCTTGCAGTCGGCCTTGACCTGGCCGGTGGCGTACTGGAGTCCGCCGAGCAGGTGGGCGCGGAAGGCTTCCTCGGCGTAGGACTCCTTGGTGTGGCCGCCGCCGGTGTAGAAGGAGCGGCCGCCGCCGTAGTTCTGGCACCAGGCGATCGGGTGGTCGCCCTTCATGGTGCCGCCCTGGTAGGTCGTCTCGTCCAGGGTGGCGAGGACCTTGGCCTGCTCACGCGGGTTGGTGCGGTAGTTGTACCACTCGTCGGTGCGCTCCCAGGCGTCGTCCAGGTGGGCGGTGGACGGGTGGTCGTGGTCCTCGACGCGCACGGTGGCCTTCTGGATGGCCGGGTGCGAGTCGAAGTACGCGCCGACGAGGCCGCCGTAGAACTCCCAGTCGTACTCGGTGTCGGCGGCGGCGTGGATGCCCATGTAGCCGCCGCCGTTTTTGACGTAGCTCTCGAACGCCTTCTGCTGGTCGGCGTTCAGGACGTCACCGGTGGTGGACAGGAAGGCCACCGCGTCGTACTTGGCGAGGTTGGTGGTGGTGAACTGGCCGGCCTCCTCGGTCGCGTCGACGGTGATGCCGGCCGGGCCGCCGAGTTCCTTCAGCGCGGCGATGCCCTCCGGGATGGAGTCGTGGCGGAAGCCGGCGGTCTTGGAGAAGACCAGGACCTTCTTGCCGGCCTTGAAGGGCTCCTTGGAGAACTCGAAGTCGTCGATGTCGTAGAGCGCGCCGTCGCCGCCGCGGAAGACGAGGAAGATCTCGGAGGTCTTCTTCGGCAGGGACCGCAGCGGGACGTCGACGTTCTGGAACGTCTCCCAGCCGCCGGTCGGCGGGATGTACGCGGAGCCGTGCAGCTTGCCGTCGGGTGAGCCGGTGCGCAGTTCGAGGTAGCCGCCGGAGCCGCCGGAGGAGGCGCGGACGGTCATCTTCTTCTGCCCGTCGAAGCGGTAGGGCGTGAAGGAGATCCAGTCGCCGTCGTGGATCTCGCCGACGGTCTTGCCGCCGTTCGCGCCGGTCTTGTCGATGACGGAGACGCCCTGCTGGGTGGAGAAGTGCTCGGCCTGGCGGTGCAGCGGCTGCAGGACGGTGCGGGCGGTCCCGGTCAGGGCTTCCTGACCGTTGGCCCCGCCGTCGGTGTACGCGGCGCCGACGACGCCGTAGATGTTGGCGTTGGGGTCGTGGCCGCCGTCACCGGGAGGCGGGTTGAGGGTGCCCTCGCAGCCCGTCTCGCTGGTGAGTTCGTGGGCGTGGGAGTCGTGGCCGAGGCTGTAGACGACCTTGACCTGGGAGCAGTCGACCTTCTCCTCCGGGTCGGTGACGGTCACCTTGAACGGGACGGGTTCGCCGAAGGCGGCCAGGCTGCCGTTGCCGGGTACGTCGATCTTCACCGTGGGTTCGGTGTTGCCGACGACGATGCGGACGCTGGCGTTGCCGGTGTTGCCCTCGGGGTCCTTGGCGGTGAACGTCGCGGAGTAGGTGCCGGTCTTCTTGTACTTGTGGGTGGGGGTGAGGCCCTCGCCCTTGGTGCCGTCGCCGAAGTCCCAGCTGTAGGTGAGGTCGGTGGAGTCGGCGTCCTTGGCGGTGGCGGTGAACCTGACCTTCAGCCCGGCGGCGCCGGAGGTCTTGTCGGCCCTGACCTCGGCGATCGGGGAGAAGCCGTCCTCGGCGTTCTCGATCCGGTACAGCGCGGAGTGCTCGTCGCCCTGGAACCAGGAGAGGCCGTAGTCCAGGACGTAGAGCGCGCCGTCGGGGCCGAACTCCATGTCCATGATCTGCGTGCCGGTCCACGGGAAGTCGTTGATCTTCGCGACGGAGCCGTCGTCGTTCTGCTCGATCCGCTTGATCCAGCGGCGGCCGTACTCACCGGCGAAGAAGTCGCCGTCGTAGGCCTCGGGGAACTTCACCTTGGAGTCGAGGCCGGCGTCGTAGCGGTAGACGGGGCCGGCCATCGGGGACTCCGAGCCGCTGCCGAACTCGGGCAGGGATCCGCCGTCGTAGGGGATCCAGGCGGCCTGGGCGGGCGGCAGGTCGGTGAGGCCGGTGTTGTGCCGCGAGGTGTTCTTCGGGGCGGCGCAGTCGAACTTGGGGCCGGACGTGCCGGTGGCGAAGTCGTAGTCGTTGTAGGCGTCGTTGTCGCCGGTGCAGAACGGCCAGCCGAAGTTGGCGGCCTCGGTGACCCTGGCGAACTCGACCTGTCCGGCCGGGCCGCGGTCCGGGTCGGCGGCGCCCGCGTCGGGCCCGTAGTCGCCGACGTAGACGACGCCGGTCTTGTCGTCGACGCTCATGCGGAACGGGTTGCGGAAGCCCATCGCGTAGATCTCGGGGCGGGTCCTGTCGGTGCCGGGGGCGAAGAGGTTGCCCTCGGGGACGGTGTACGAGCCGTCCTCGGCGACCTTGATCCGCAGGATCTTGCCGCGCAGGTCGTTGGTGTTGCCGGAGGTGCGGCGGGCGTCGAAGGCCGGGTTGCGGTCGGCGCGTTCGTCGATCGGCGTGTAGCCGTCGGAGGCGAAGGGGTTTGTGTCGTCGCCGGTGGACAGGTAGAGGTTGCCCTCGGCGTCGAAGTCGATGTCGCCGCCGACGTGGCAGCAGATGCCCCGGGTGGCCGCGACGTCCAGGACCTTCTTCTCACTGGACAGGTCCAGGGTGCCGTTGGCGTTGAGGACGAAGCGGGAGAGGCGGTTGACACCGTCGAACGCCGCGAAGTCCTCGGCGGTACCGGTCTCCGGGGCGTCGCCCGCCGGGGTGTCGAGGGGCGGGGCGTAGTACAGGTAGACGGCCCGGTTGTTCTCGAAGTCCGGGTCGACGCCGACGCCCTGGAGCCCTTCCTCGTCGTGGCTGTAGACGGGGATGCGGCCGGCGACCTTGGTGACGCCGCCCTCGTCGGTGAGGCGGAGCGTGCCGTCGCGCGAGGTGTGCAGGACGCTGCGGTCGGGGAGGACGGCGAGCGACATCGGCTCGCCCATCTCGGGTTCGCCCTTGGCGAGCGGTACCTGCTGGAACTGTCCCTCGGCGGCGGCCGGTCCGTCGTGCTCCGGGTGGCCCGGGTGGGCGCCGGCGACGGTCGCCGGGGTGCCCACGGCCAGGAGCAGGCCGGTGAACAGGGCGAGTCCGGTTCGGAATCTGGAACGCCTCGCGGTACGCGTTGTCTTCAGTCGGCTTCTGTGCACGAAGTCCCTCCGGGAACGGGGTGGGGCCGTACGGAACGGGTGCGTGGACGTGCGGTAGGAGTGGGTACCGGGGTGCGCCGTCACCCCGGAGGCGTATGTGTCGCGGACACTTCAGGGACGGTAACCGCGTTCTTCCGGGGCGAACAGCCCTTGGACCGTGGCGGGTTGAACTTTTTCCCCGTACAGGACAAAGCGGGATGCGGGCAGGCCGGGCCGGGGACCGGCAGGTGCGCCGGCCCCCGTCCCCGACCTGCGGACGAGCGCGCCCGTCAGCTGCTGAACGCGGCGTCGAAGGAGGCGCTGGGCGGCTCGAAGTCGTATGCCTTCAGGCGGGTCAGTGCCTCCGGGGCGCCCTGGAGGCGGTCCATGCCGGCGTCCTCCCACTCGACCGACACGGGGCCGCCGTACCCGATGGAGCGCAGCATGCGGAAGACGTCCTCCCAGGGGACGTCGCCGTGGCCGGCGGAGACGAAGTCCCAGCCGCGGCGGGGGTCGCCCCAGGGCAGGTGGGAGCCGAGGCGGCCGTTGCGGCCGTCCAGGCGCTTGCGTGCCTCCTTGCAGTCGACGTGGTAGATGCGGTCGCGGAAGTCCCACAGGAAGCCGACCGGGTCGAGGTCCTGCCACACGAAGTGGGACGGGTCGAAGTTGAGGCCGAAGGCCGGCCGGTGGCCGACGGCTTCGAGGGTGCGGACGGTGGTCCAGTAGTCGTAGGCGATCTCGCCGGGGTGCACCTCGTGGGCGAAGCGCACGCCTTCGGCGTCGAAGACGTCGAGGATGGGGTTCCAGCGGGTGGCGAAGTCCTCGTAGCCGCGCTCGATCATCGCCTCGGAGGCGGGCGGGAACATGGCGACCAGGTGCCAGATCGCGGAGCCGGTGAAGCCGATGACGGTGTCGACGCCGAAGCGGGCCGCGGCCCGTGCGGTGTCCTCGATCTCGGCGGCGGCCCGCTGCCGGACGCCCTCCGGCTCACCGTCGCCCCAGATCCTGGCGGGCAGGATGGCCTGGTGGCGTTCGTCGATGATGGCGTCGCACACCGCCTGGCCGACCAGGTGGTTGGAGATCGCCCAGCACTTGAGTCCGTACTTGTCGAGCAGCTGGTGCCGGGAGTCGACGTAGGAGGGGTCGGCGAGGGCCTTGTCCACCTCGAAGTGGTCGCCCCAGCAGGCGAGTTCGAGCCCGTCGTAGCCGAAGTCGCGGGCGAGTCGGCAGACCTCCTCCAGGGGCAGGTCGGCCCACTGGCCGGTGAACAGCGTGAAGTTGCGCGGCATCCGTATCCGTCCTCCTCAGGCGGCGATCGGCGTGTAGACGGAGTTCTTCTCTGCGCTCTCCTCCACGGCGGCCAGGACGCGCTGCACCTGGAGTCCGTCGGCGAAGGAGGGATCGGGGGTGCGGCCCTCGGCGACCGCGTGGACCAGGTCGCGCGCCTGGTGCACGAAGGTGTGCTCGTAGCCGAGGCCGTGGCCCGGCGGCCACCAGGCGTCCAGGTAGGGGTGGTCCGGTTCGGTGACGAGGATGCGGCGGAACCCGGCGTGCGTGCCGGGCTCGGTGCCGTCGTGGTACGACAGCTCGTTGAGCCGTTCCAGGTCGAAGGCCAGCGAGCCGCGCTCGCCGTTGAGTTCGATGCGCAGGGCGTTCTTGCGTCCGGTGGCGTACCGGGTGGCCTCGAAGGAGGCCAGGGCGCCGGAGGCGAAGCGGCCGGTGAACAGGGCGGCGTCGTCGACGGTGACCTCGCCGGTGCCGGCGGCGGACACGGCGGCCAGGCCGCTGGTCGCGGCGGTGGGCAGCGGCCGGTGCCGTACGAAGGTCTCGGTCAGGGCGGACACCCCGGCCAGGTGCTCGCCGGCCAGGTACTGGGCGAGGTCGACGATGTGCGCCCCGAGGTCGCCGAGCGAGCCGGAACCGGCCTGTTCCCGGCGCAGCCGCCAGGTCAGCGGGAACTGCGGGTCCACCAGCCAGTCCTGGAGGTAGGACACGCGGACGTGCCGCAGGGTGCCGATGCGGCCCTCGGCGACCATCCGCCGGGCGAGCGCGGTCGCGGGGACCCGGCGGTAGTTGAAGCCGACCATGGCGGTGCGGCCCCGCGCGGCCGCCTCGTCGGCCGCGCGGACCATCGCCTCGGCCTCGGCGACGGTGTTGGCGAGGGGTTTCTCGCACAGCACGTGCTTGCCGGCGGCGAGCGCGGCCAGCGCGATCTCGGCGTGGCTGTCGCCCGGGGTGCAGATGTCGACGAGGTCGACGTCGTCCCGTTCGACGAGGGCGCGCCAGTCGGTCTCGGTCGCCGCCCAGCCGTGCCAGTCGGCGGCCGCGCGCACGGCGGACGCGTCCCGGCCGCAGATCACGGCCAGTTCGGGGTGCAGCGGCAGGTCGAAGACGCGCCCTGCGGTGCGCCAGCCCTGGGAGTGGGCGGCGCCCATGAAGGCGTAACCGACCATGCCGACGCGCAGGCGTGGCTTCCCCGTTCCTGCTGCCCCTTCTGACGCTTGCGGCTGTGCCATACGGATGTCCTCCTCGTCGTCCGTGCGGGCGGGGGCGGGCCCCGCCCGGTGGGCTGGTCAGGCCCGTGGGCCGGGGCTCCTCACTTGAAGCCGGTGGACATGTACTGGTCCACGTTCTCCTTGTCGACGACGGCCGAGTAGCAGGTCAGCGACGCGGGGATCTCGAACTCGGCGAGCCCGCCGACCCCCTTGCCCTGGCCGAGCGCGCGGGCCAGGTCGATCGCGGAGGCCGCCATCGTCGGCGGGTACAGCACGGTGGCCTTGAGGACACCGTTGTCCGCCTTGATGGCCTCGAAGGCGGACAGCGCGCCCGCGCCGCCGACCATCAGGAACTCGTCGCGCCCGGCCTGTTCGATGGCGCGCAGCGCGCCCACGCCCTGGTCGTCGTCGTGGTTCCACAGGGCGTCGATCTTGGACTGGGCCTGCAGCAGCTGCGCCATCTTGGCCTGGCCGGTCTCGACGGTGAACTCGGCCGCCTGGCGGGCCACCTTCTTGATGTTGGGGTAGTTCTTCAGGGCGTCGTCGAAGCCCTGGGTGCGCTGCTTGGTGAGTTCCAGGTTGTCCAGGCCGGCGAGTTCGACGACCCGGGCGTCCGGCGTGTCCTTGAGCTTCTCGCCGATGTAGTGGCCGGCGTTGAGGCCCATGCCGTAGTTGTCGCCGCCGATCCAGCAGCGGTAGGCCTGCGGGGTGTTGAAGATCCGGTCGAGGTTGACGACGGGGATGCCGGCCCGCATCGCCTTCAGCCCGACCTGGGTGAGGGCCTTGCCGTCGGCGGGCAGCACGACCAGCACGTCGACCTTCTTGTTGATGAGGGTCTCGATCTGGCCGATCTGCTGCGCGGTGTCGTTGGAGCCCTCGGTGATCTCCAGGGTGACGTCGCTGTACTTCTCGGCGCGCTTCTTGGCGTTGTCGTTGATGGCGTTGAGCCAGCCGTGGTCGGCCTGCGGTCCGGCGAAGCCGATGGTGACGGGCTTGCCCGGCTTGTCGTCGGCGGCCGGCTGGTTGCCCGCGGCGGGCTCCTTCTCGCTCGGCTCGTTGCTGGTGCAGCCGGTGACCAGGGCACCGGCGGACACGGCGGCGGCTCCGAAGAGCAGCCCTCTGCGGCTCGTGGACGGCATGGGCTTGGGCATGGCGGTGAACCCTTTCCTAGGTCGTGCTCGCGGTACGGCGCTGGACCAGCACGGCGGCGACGATGATCGCGCCCTTGGCGATCTGCTGGACGTCGCTCTGCAGGTTGTTCAGGGCGAAGATGTTGGTGATCGTGGTGAAGATCAGGACGCCCAGTACGGAGCCGACGATGGTGCCGCGGCCTCCGGTGAGCAGGGTGCCGCCGATGATCGCGGCGGCGATGGCGTCGAGCTCGTAGAGGTTGCCGTTGGTGTTCTGGCCGGAGCCGGCCAGGACGATGAGGAGGAAGGCGGCGATGCCGCAGCACAGGCCGGACAGCAGGTAGAGGTAGAGCTGCTGGCGGCGGACGTCGATGCCGGCGAGGCGGGCGGCCTCCGCGTTGCCGCCGACGGCGACGGTGCGGCGGCCGAAGGTGGTCCGGTTGAGCAGCAGCCAGCCGATGACGGTGACCGCCGCGAACACCAGGACCAGGGGCGGCACGCCGAGCACGTAGGCGTCGCGTTCGCCGAGGTCGAGGACGCTGCCGACGGTGACGATCTGGGTGCGGCCGTCGGTGATCTGCAGGGCGAGTCCGCGGGCGGAGGCGAGCATGGCGAGGGTGGCGATGAACGGCACCATCCCGCCGTAGGCGATGAGCACCCCGTTGACCAGTCCGCAGCCGAGGCCGACGAGGACGGCGGTGAAGAGGATGCCGGCGAAGCCGAACTCCTGGGTGGCGACGGTGGTCGCCCAGACGGAGGACAGGGCGACGATCGCGCCGACCGACAGGTCGATGCCGCCGGAGGTGATGACGAAGGTCATGCCGACGGTGACGACACCGATGACGGACGCCTGGGTGAGGACCAGTTGCAGGTTGCGGGTGTCGAGGAACTCGTCCGGTTTGGTGAAGCCTCCGATGAGGACCAGGACGGCGAGCACCCCGAGC
Source organism: Streptomyces sp. SID14436 (assembly GCF_010548465.1). Classification (GTDB taxonomy): domain Bacteria; phylum Actinomycetota; class Actinomycetes; order Streptomycetales; family Streptomycetaceae; genus Streptomyces. Next base: position 10,255 of record NZ_JAAGMD010000122.1, read on the forward strand.
AGGGAGAGCGTGCGCACGTCGGGGCGGAACAGGACGGCGCGCCAGGCCGGGGGGCCGGCGGACGGCGGCGTCTTGCCGATGGTGTCCCGCGGCGGGGAGACGGGCTGCGTCATGTGGCCGGGCTTCCTTCCATGACGAGGTCGAGTACACGGTGTTCGTCGAGTTCACGGGCGGGCGCGGAGTGGACGACCCGGCCCTCGCGCAGGACCAGGACGCGGTCGGCGAGGCCGAGGACCTCGGGCACCTCGCTGGAGACCAGCAGCACGGCGAGGCCCTCGTCGGCCAGCCGGCGGACCACCGCGTACAGCTCGGCGCGGGCGCCGACGTCGACGCCGCGGGTGGGTTCGTCCAGCAGCAGCACCCGGCAGCCCCGCAGCAGCCAGCGCGCGAGCACGGCCTTCTGCTGGTTGCCGCCGGACAGGGTGCGCACCGGCACGTGCGGGTTGTCGGGCCGCAGGGACAGCTCACGGATCGCCGCGTGTGCCGCCCCCAGTTCGGCACCGCGGTCGATCCAGCCGGCCCGCGAGAAGCGGGACATGGTGGAGACCGACACGTTGCGGGTGACGGACTCCAGCATCAGCAGCGCCTGGGCCTTGCGTTCCTCGGGAGCCAGGCCGATCCCGGCCCGCACGGCCGCCCGCACGCTGCCGGGCCTGAGCGGCCGCCCGTCGACGAGGACCCGCCCGGTGTCCGGTCTGCGGGCGCCGTAGACCGTCTCCAGGATCTCCGAGCGTCCGGAGCCGACGAGCCCGGCGAGCCCGACGATCTCCCCCGGCCGCACCTGGAGGTCCAGGGTCTCGAACTCCCCCTCGCGGGACAGCCCTTCGACCGTCAGGACCGGTTCGCCGAGGGGCTGCCCGGTGGGCCGTTCGGGGAAGACGTACTCGACGTTGCGGCCCGTCATCAGGGAGACGACCTCGCTGGTCGGTGTCGACTCGGCGGGCAGCCCGCCGGCGACGGCGCGGCCGTCCTTCAGCACGGTCACCCGGTCGCCGATGCGGCGGATCTCCTCCAGGCGGTGGGAGATGTAGACGACGGCGACTCCCTCGGCGGTGAGTCCGGCGACGATCCGGAAGAGGTTGTCGACCTCGTCGGGGTCCAGGGCGGCGGACGGTTCGTCCATCACGATGAGCCGTACGTCGTGGGACAACGCCCGCGCCATGGACACGATCTGCTGCTGTGCGGCGGAGAGTTCGCCCACCAGGCGGGCGGGGTCGATCTCCGGGTGCCCCAGGCGCGCGAGCAGGTCCGCGGTCGCGGTGCGGGCGGCCCGGCCGCGGACGACGAAGCCGGCGGTCGTGGGTTCGTGCCCGAGGTGGACGTTCTCGGCGACCGACATGTGTTCCACCAGGTCGAGTTCCTGGTAGATGGTGGCGATGCCCAGCTTCATGGCGGCGATCGGCGAGCGGAGCGTGACCGCTTCACCGCGCCAGTGGATGGTGCCGGTGTCGGGCTGGTGGGCCCCGGCCAGCACCTTGATCAGGGTGGACTTGCCGGCCCCGTTCTGGCCGAGCAGGCAGTGCACCTCACCGGCCTGGACGTCGAGGTCGACTCCGTCCAGGGCGCGGACTCCCGGGAACGACTTGGTGATGCCGGACATGCGGAGCAGCGGTGCTTGGGATGCCATGCGGATTCCCCTCGGCGGGCGTGCGGGCCGGTGTCAGGGCGCGGTCGGGCCAACGTTGTCAGGGCAGGGCTGTGGTACCGGTGGCGTGCGGTGGTGGAACGGTGCGGCGGTGCGTCGTCGGGCGGTGCGGCCGTGCGCGGTGCGGCAGTTCGGTGGTGCTGGGTGGTGCCTGTGGTGCTTGGGCGGTGGTGCCTTGTGCGGTGGTGCCTTGGGCGGTGGCGCCTCGGGCGGTGGCGCCTTGTGCGGTGGCGCCTTGTGCGGTGGTGCCTTGTGCGGTGTGGCGTTGTGCGGTGTGGCGTTGTGCCGTGCGGTGGGGCGTCGCGCTGTGGTGCGGTGGCGCGGTGCGCTCTCGGTGCGTCGTGCCGTGGTGCCTTGCGCTCTCGGTGTGTAGTGCCGTGGTGCAGGTGTGCCGGTGGTGCGGGTGTGCCGGTGGTGCAGGTGTGCCGGTGGTGCAGGTGTGCCGGTGGCGCGGGTGTGCCGGTGGTGCAGGTGTGCCGGTGGTGCAGGTGTGCCGGTGGCGCGGGTGTGCCGGTGGTGC
>NZ_JAAGMD010000141.1 GCF_010548465.1 Streptomyces sp. SID14436
CCTGGCCGCCCGCCTGGTCGCCGCCGCCCGAGCCGAGGGTGGCGCCGACCGCGGCCAGGGCCGTGGTGACCGGCTGGAAGAAGGTCTCCCCGCCGTTGGTGCAGTCGCCGCTGCCGCCGGAGGTCAGGCCGATGGCCAGTCCGTCGCGGGTGAACATGGAGCCGCCGCTGTCGCCGGGCTCTGCGCACACGTTCGTCTGGATGAGCCCGGTGACCGTGCCCTCGGGGTAGTTGACGGTGGCGTTCAGGCCGAGCACCTGGCCGTCGGCGAGGCCGGTGGTGCTGCCCATCCGGAACACCTGCTGGCCGACGGTGGCCTCGGCGGCCTGGCTGATCCGGACCGTCTGGCCGCCGACGTCGACGTCGCTGGGCGCCTGGGTCGCCGGGTCGTCGTACTTGACGAGCGCGAAGTCGCCCTGGCCGGGGAAGACGGCCTGGTCGATGGTGGCGATGGGCGCGCCGCCCTGCTGGTCGGACCACTGGTTGCCGCCGAGCGCGCAGTGACCGGCCGTCAGGAAGGCCGGGGTGCCGTCGCTCGCGGTGACGTTGAAGCCCAGGGAGCAGCGGGAGTTGGCGGCGAAGATGGCGTCACCGCCGGACACGAAGGTCCGGAAGGTGCCGGTGGACTTCTTGATGGTGGCCATGCCGGAGCCGAGGCTCTCGACGGTGGATTCCAGGCGGTCCCACTTGTCGCCGGTGACGGTGCTGTCCGCGGTGACCAGGATCTTGTTGGTGCGCGGGTCGACCGCCCAGGAGGTGCCGGGGATGCTGGCCTCGGACTTCAGGGTCTTCGCCCCGGCCTCCAGCTCGCTCATGCTGTTGTCGACCTCGCGCACGGCCGCGCCCGCCCGCTTGGCCTGCACGATCACCTGGTTGTCGTCGCCCTGGACGACGTTGACGACGAGCTGCTTCTTGTCGCCGTCGTAGTAGGAACCGGCGAAGCTGTCACCGAGGAGCCCGGCGAGCTGCGAGGCGAGGTCCGAGGCGTCCGCCGCCTTCAGTGTCTTCGGCGCCGCTGCCGCCTCGTCCGACGCGCCGTCCTGCGAGGCGTTGGCGTTCGGGAGCAGCAGCGCGGCAGCGCCGAGCGCCACGACGCTGCCCGCCGCTATCGCGGCCTTGCGCTTCGGAATTCGCTTGTGACTCAAACTTCTCGACCTCCTGGGGGGACCGGAGTCGGGCCGCCGTTCGGCAGCGGTGGGGCGCCTGGACGGCAGGTGGTACGCACGAGCCGGGTGGGGCGTTCAATCCCGTGCGGGGACGTTCAGTTGACGGTCCGGATCCGGCCGGGTCCCTCCCGCGGTCCGGCCCCGGCCGGCCCGCCCTTCGGGCCACTCTCCGCGACGGCGCGGGGACGTTCCGTGGCGGAGAGGGGGCGGAATCCTGGCTTCAGCGAATCTGCACAGCCCGTGCCCAAGGCGGTCACGGGAACGGGAACGCGCCCGGGGCGCGGTGGCCGGGTCACGCCTTTGCGACGGGTGTGCCGGGTTCGGCGCGGGAGGGCGCAAGGGGCCGGACGGGGCGATGCGGTGGCCCATGTGAAGAAGTCGCCAGCGCGCCGTGCCGCCGTCTGCACCGTTGGATGCCACAGGGTCGCAACCTGCCTGGTGAGCGGCCCGTTTGATTGGAAGCCCGGACCGCTGCCGTGCTTACATCCATCGCACCGCAAGGCCGTTCCGGGCTTCCCGTGACGGGCCGTCCGGCGCCCGCGGTCGCGGCCTTCGACTGTCCCCAGTGGGGGCCGCTCTCCCCCTTGTGAATCACCCATACGAAGGGAAGTTCCATCATGAACTCCACCCCCCAGGTCGAGACCGCCGAGATCTCGGACGCCGAGCTGGACAACGTCTCCGGCGGCCTGTCCGTGAACGCCGTGAACACCCTGACGGGTGCGGTGGACGGCATCGCCCCGGTCTCCGGCCTGGTCGACACGGCCGTCGGCACCGTCGAGGGTGTCACCGGCCTGAACACCGCCCCGGTCACCAACCTGGTCGCCGGTCTCTGATCGCGCCTTCGGGCAGACCGGGTCCCGGAACCGTTCCACGGCTCCGGGGCCCGGCGGCGCCGTGCCCGGGCCCGGCCGCTCCCGCGGCCCGCCCGCACCCGTACCCGCACCCGCGTCCCGTTCCGCTTCCACAGTTCCGCTTCCGCAGTGCGCCGCACCGTTTCCACAGGTGAGGGAAGACCCGTGCAGTTCCGCCAACAGGCCCTCGCCAAACTCCAGTCGCCGGAGGAACTCGACCTCCCCGTGCGCTTCGCCCGCCCCCAGGGATGGCTGGTGCTGGCCGTCACCGTCGTGGCGATGGCCGCCGCGTCCGTGTGGGCGCTGACCGGATCCGTGGCGTCCACCGTGACCGCGCCCGCCGTCCTCACCCACGGCCGGGGCAGCTACGTCCTGCAGAGCCCCGTCTCCGGGCAGGTCACCGAGGTCCTCGTGGAGCAGGGCGAGCGGCTGGCCGCCCGCTCCCCCGTGCTGAAGGTCCGCACCGGGCAGGGCGACGCGGTCGTCCGCAGTCTCGACGCCGGACGCGTCACCACCCTCGCCGCGAGCGTCGGACGGATCATCAGGACCGGTGCCGACGTCGCCGCCGTGGAGCGCACCGCCCGCGCCGGGGACCCCCTGTACGCGACGGTGTACGTGCCCGCCGACCGGGCCGCCGCCGTCCCCGCCGACGCCCCCGTGGACCTCACGGTGCAGTCGGTGCCGAGCCAGGAGTACGGCGTGCTGCGCGGGACGGTCGAGTCGGTGGACCGCTCGGCGCAGTCGGCCGGGCAGATCGCCTCCTTCCTGGGCGATCCGGCCCTCGGGGAGCAGTTCACGCGGGAGGGCAGGCCGGTGGCCGTCACGGTGAAGCTGCGCACGTCGTCCGCGACGAAGAGCGGCTACGCCTGGTCCTCCGCGGAAGGCCCGCCGTTCCGGCTGACGTCGATGACCCTGGCCTCCGCCTCGGTCCGGCTCGCCGACCGGCGCCCCGTCGACTGGCTGCTGCCGTGACCACGGCACGTGAGACCCGCGGCAGGCGCCGTGCCGCCCCGCCCGCCCGCAAGGTGCCCAAGGCGCGCGCCCGCACCGTCCGTACGCCGACCGTGCTCCAGATGGAGGCCGTCGAGTGCGGCGCCGCCTCGCTGGCCATGGTGCTCGCGCACTACGGCCGTCACGTCCCGCTGGAGGAGCTGCGCATTGCCTGCGGTGTCTCCCGCGACGGCTCGCGCGCCGGCAACCTGCTGAAGGCGGCCCGTAGTTACGGCCTCACCGCCAAGGGCATGCAGATGGACCTGGCCGCCCTGGCGGAGGTGGCGGCACCGGCCGTCCTGTTCTGGGAGTTCAACCACTACGTCGTCTACGACGGCATGGGACGCCGGTTCGGCCGGCGCGGGGTGTTCGTCAACGACCCCGGCAAGGGCCGCCGGTTCGTCCCGCTGGAGGAGTTCGACGGCAGCTTCACCGGCGTCGTCCTCGTGATGGAACCCGGCGAGGACTTCACCTGGGGCGGCCGCAGACCCGGTGTGCTCGGCGCGATGCCCGCCCGGCTGCGGGGCACGGCGGGCACCCTGCCGGCCGTGGTGCTGGCCAGCCTGCTGCTGGTCGCGGTCGGCGCGGCCGTGCCGGGACTGAGCCGCGCCTACATCGACGAGTTCCTGATCGGCGGCCAGACCTCGACGCTGGACGTGCTGTTCACGTCGATGGGCGCCTGTGTGCTGCTCACCCTGCTGCTGACCTGGCTCCAGCAGGCCAACCTGCTGCGCGGCCGGATCATCTCCTCCACCCTGTCCAGCGCCCGCTTCCTGCGCCATCTGCTGCGCCTGCCGGTGACGTTCTTCGCCCAGCGCAGCCCGGCGGACCTGGTGCAGCGCCTGCAGTCCAACGACGCGGTGGCCGAAACCCTGGCGCGCGACCTGTCGGCGGCGGGCGTGGACGCGCTGGTGGTGGTGCTGTACGCGGTCCTGCTGTACAGCTACGACCCGCAGCTCACCTTCGTCGGCATCGGTGTGGCGCTGCTGAACATCGTGGCGATGCGGGTGGTGGTGAAGCTGCGCGCGACACGCACCGCGAAGCTGCGGGCGGACCTGGCGCGGCTCACCAACACGGCGTACACCGGGCTGCAGCTGATCGAGACGATGAAGGCGACGGGCGGCGAGGACGGCTACTTCCGCACCTGGGCGGGGCAGCACGCGACCACGCTGGAGGAGCAGCAGCGGCTCGGGGTGCCGACGGCCTGGCTGGGGATCGTGGCGCCGACGCTGGCCACGCTCAACAGCGCGCTGATCCTGTGGATCGGCGGCCTGCGGGCGGTCGAGGGTCACATCTCGGTGGGGCTGCTGGTCGCCTTCCAGGCGCTGGTCACCCGGTTCACCGCGCCGCTGACCCGGCTGAACGGGGTGGCCGGCCGCATCCAGGACTTCGCGGCCGACGTGGCCCGGCTGAAGGACGTGGAGAACTTCCGGGCCGACCCCCTGTACGGGCGCCCCGGCGCCACGGAGTCGACGCGGCGGCTGCACGGGCACGTCGAGCTGCAGAACATCTCCTTCGGCTACAACCCGCTGGACAAGCCGCTGCTGACCGGTTTCGACCTGACCGTCGGGCCGGGGCAGCAGGTGGCGCTGGTCGGCGGTTCCGGCAGCGGCAAGTCGACGGTGTCCCGGCTGATCTCGGGCCTGTACACGCCGTGGGACGGGGTGATCCGGGTCGACGGGCGGCGCATCGAGGACATCCCGCGCGGGGCGCTGGCCTCGTCCGTGTCCTTCGTGGACCAGGACGTGTTCCTCTTCGAGGGCACCGTGCGGGACAACGTGGCGCTGTGGGACCCGTCGATCCCGGACGAGGCCGTGGTGGCGGCGCTCGAGGACGCGGCCCTGTACGACGTGGTCGTGCGGCGGCCCGGCGGCATCCACAGCAGGGTCGAGCAGGACGGCCGGAACTTCTCCGGCGGGCAGCGGCAGCGGCTGGAGATCGCGCGGGCGCTGGTGCGGCGGCCGAGCATCCTGGTGCTGGACGAGGTGACGAGCGCGCTGGACGCGGAGACCGAGCAGGTCGTGATGGACAACCTGCGGCGCCGCGGCTGTGCCTGTGTGGTGATCGCGCACCGGCTCAGCACGGTCCGCGACAGCGACGAGATCGTCGTCCTGGACCGGGGCACGGTCGTGGAGCGCGGGCGGCACGAGGAACTGGTGGCGCGTGGCGGCGCGTACGCGGCGCTGGTCAGGGAGCGGTGAGATGACGACCGTGCACGACGGGCTCGGGGACGATGTGGTCCTCGGTGCGCTGGGCGCGCTGGGCACGCCGGTGGACTGCTCCGGCTCCGGCCGCCTGGACCTGGAGGGTCCGCAGGTGCTGTGGCTGGTGGTGTCGGGGGCCATGGACCTGTTCGCGGTCGACGCCGGGCAGCAGGGCCACTGGCACCACCTGGGCCGGCTGGAGGCGGGCTCGCTGCTGCTGGGGCCGGTGACCGGTCCCCGGCACACGCTGGTGGCGCGCCCGCTGCGGGACTGCGTGGTGCACCGCATCGGGCTGCGCGAGCTGTACCAGCCGGCGCACACCCAGACCTGGTCCTACGACGCGTACGGCAACCCGCAGTACGTGCCCCCGGCCACGAGCCCGCTGGAGTACGCGCTCGCGCTGGGCGTCGGCCGCAGCCTGTCGGTGCTGTTCCAGGCGCCGGCGGCGGGTGAGCGCGCGGCTGCCGACGGCGGGAGCCCGGCGGGCGCCTCCGGCGCGGGCGAGGACGAGGACGTGTTCTGGATGCACGTCCCGCCGGGCAGCGTGCAGTACGGCTCGGCCTACGGCGCCGAGGCGGCGGCCGATCTGCTGATGGACCCGGCGCTGTGGCAGAGCATGGTCGACCAGCAGTACCGGCTGACGACCGCCCTGGACCGCTGGATCGAGCAGCTGGAGCAGGCCCACGCGTCCCGCACCGCCGAGGGCATCCGGGCGGGTGAGGCGGTGCGCGCCCAGGCCGACCGGACGCTGCTGGCGTCCATCGGCAGCCGTCCGGGCGGCGCGCGCACGGCGACCCCCGCCGACGCTGACGCCACGTACGCGGCGTGCAGGCTGGTGGCGCGGGCGGCCGGGATCACGCTCGCCGGTCCCCCGCCGTCGGGGGTCGGCGGGGACCGTCTGGACCCGGTCGAGCAGGTGGCCCTCGCCTCCCGGGTCCGTACCCGTGCCGTGCGTCTTCAGGGGCGCTGGTGGCGGGAGGACGTCGGTCCGCTGGTCGGCCACCGGGCGCTGTCCGGGGCCCCGGTGGCCCTGCTGTGGCGGCGCGGCGGCTACGTGGCGGTCCATCCGGGCAGCGGCCGGGAGACGCCGGTGGAGAAGGCCAACGCCGGGGAGTTCGAGCCGCAGGCGGTGATGTTCTACCGGCCGCTGCCGGACCGGCGGCTCGGTCCGCTCGGCCTGATGCGGTTCTGCATGGCGGGCACCCGCCGGGACCTGACGGCGCTGCTGCTGAGCGGGCTGGTGACGGTCGCGGTCGGGGCGCTGGTGCCGATCGCCACGGGCCGGGTGCTCGGCGAGTTCGTGCCGACCGCGCGGACCGGCCTGATCGTGCAGGTGTGTCTCGCGGTGATCCTCAGCAGTGTGGTGGCCGCGGCGTTCATGCTGTTGCAGAACCTCACCCTGCTGAGGCTGGAGGGCCGGGTGGAGGCCACGCTCCAGCCGGCCGTGTGGGACAGGCTGCTGCGGCTGCCGACGGCGTTCTTCACCGAGCGTTCCACCGGGGAGCTGGCGAGCGCGGCCATGGGGGTCAGCGCGATCCGCCGGCTGCTCGCCGGGGTGGGGCCGACGGTGGCCCAGTCGGTCACCGTCGGCGCGGTGAACCTGGGTCTGCTGCTGTGGTTCAGCGTGCCGATGGCGCTGGCGGCGATCGGGATGCTGGTGGCCGTCGCCGCGGTGTTCCTGGGGCTCGGGCTGTGGCAGGTCCGCTACCAGCGGCGGCTGGTGGTGCTGACCAACAAGCTGAACAACCAGGCGTTCCAGACGCTGCGCGGGCTGCCCAAGCTGCGGGTGGCGGCGGCGGAGAACTACGCGTACGCGGCGTGGGCGTCGGAGTTCGCCCGCAGCCGGGAGCTGCAGCAGCAGGCGGGCCGGGTGAAGAACCTGACGGCCGTGCTGGGCGCCGTCTACCTGCCGCTGTGCACGCTGGCGATGTTCATGCTGCTGGCCGGTCCGGCGCGCGGCACGATGACGGCGGCCCAGTTCCTCACCTTCCACACGTCGGTGACGATGGTGCTGACCTCGGTGACCCAGCTGACCGGCGCGTTCGTCTCCGGGGTGGCGGCGCTGCCGCTGCTGGAGCAGATCGAGCCGGTGCTGGACGCGGCGCCGGAGGTGCGGTCGGGGAGCACCCGGCCGGGCCCGCTGTCCGGGGCGGTCGAGGCGCGGCGGCTGTCGTTCCGCTACTCCGACGACGGGCCGCTGGTGCTGGACGACGTGTCCCTGGAGGTGCGGCCGGGCGAGTTCGTCGCGGTGGTCGGGCCGAGCGGCTGCGGCAAGTCGACGCTGCTGCGGCTGCTGATCGGCTTCGACCGGCCGCTGTCCGGCAGTGTGCTCTACGACGGCCAGGACCTGTCCGCGCTCGACCTGTCGGCGGTGCGCCGCCAGTGCGGGGTGGTGCTGCAGCACGCCCAGCCGTTCACCGGCTCCGTCATGGACGTCATCCGCGGGACCGAGCCGTACACGCCGGAGGAGGTGATGGCGGCGGCGGAACTGGCGGGGCTGGCCGAGGACATCCGGCGGATGCCGATGGGGCTGCACACCCTGGTGTCGGGCAGCGGGGCGGTCTCCGGCGGGCAGCGGCAGCGGCTGATGATCGCCCAGGCGCTGATCCGCCGCCCGCGCATCCTCTTCTTCGACGAGGCGACCAGCGCCCTGGACAACGAGACGCAGCGCACGGTGATGGAGTCCACGAGGGCGCTGCGGGCCACCCGGATCGTCATCGCGCACCGGCTGTCGACGGTGCTGGACGCGGACCGGGTGGTGGTGATGGAGGACGGCCGGGTGGTGCAGCAGGGGCCGCCCGCCGAGCTGCTGGCGGACACGGGCGGCCGTCTGCACGAACTGGTGCGGCGGCAGCTGGCATAGCCGCACCGGCCGGGACGAACCGGGCGTCCGGTGCGGGTTCGTCCCGCCGTGGCCGCGCGCCGTGCGGTAGGACATACGCCCAGTGGGTACCCACGCGCCATGCGAACCAGCGTCATGGATGTGGGATCGAAGACCGTCAGACTCGTCGTGGCGGACACGGCCGACGGGGTGCCGCTGCCGGTGCACACGGCCAAGTGGCGCCTGAGGCTGTCCGAGCAGATCACCCCGGGCGGGCCGCTGCCCGAGCAGGCCGTGGACCGGCTGGTGGAGGCCGTCGCGGCGGCGGACCGCACCGCCGCCCGGTGGGGCGCCGCCGGTCCGCTCGCCTTCGCCACGGCGGTGGTGCGGGGTGCGCCGAACCGGCAGGAGGTGCTGCACGAGGTCCGTTCCCGTACGGACGTCGCGCTGTGCACCCTGCCGGGCGAGCTGGAGGCCGAGCTGACCTTCCTCGGGGCGCGCCGCTGGATGGGCTGGCGGTCCGGTCCGCTGGCCCTGCTGGACATCGGCGGGGGCTCGCTGGAGGTGGCGTTCGGCCGCGGCCGGCTGCCCGACTTCGTGGCCTCGCTGCCGCTGGGCGCGGGCCGGCTGACGCACGAGTTCTTCGCGGAGGAGGATCCCCCGTCGCCGGCCCGGGTGCGTGCGCTGCGCCGGCGGGTGCGGCACCAGCTGCGGGACGTGGCGGCGCGGATCCGCTGGGAGGGGCCG
>NZ_JAAGMD010000165.1 GCF_010548465.1 Streptomyces sp. SID14436
CGGCCCGGCGGCACCGGGGCGCCCGGGGCCGGGGGCAGGGCGAGCCGGTCGAGCCGGTCGCGCAGCGCCGCGTCCTGGGCGTCCCGGCCGGTGAGCGGTGCGGGGTGGAAGGCGGGCAGCAGGTGCCGCCAGGCGAGGTCGAGGTAGTCCTGCATGCGCTCGGTCGCCGAGGTCGCGGCGATCACGGCGTCGTGCTCGGGCAGCACGAGACAGAACTGCCCGTAGGCCCCGTCGCCCCGGTATCCGTGCCGGGACATCCAGAAGTGGTAGCCGTAGCCCTGGTCCCAGTCCTGCCGCTGGTCCCCGCCCAGGGCGCCGGCGGTCGCGATGTGCGGGCGCGCGGCGCGGGCGGCCCAGCCCTCCGGCAGCAGCCGGCGCCCGTCGCGGACGCCGTCGTCGAGATACAGCCGGCCGAGCCGGGCGACCGCGTCCGTGGTCGCGTACAGCCCGCTGAAGCCGATCTCGCGTCCGGTGCGGTCGCGCACCCAGCCGGTCGGGCCTACGCCCAGCGGGTCCAGCAGCCGGGGCCGCAGGTACGCGGTGAGGGACCCGCCGGTGACCCGCTGGACGATCGCGCCCAGCGTGTAGGTGTTGGGCTGGTTGTAGGCGAAGTGGGTGCCCGGGTCGCGGTCCGGCGGGAGGAGCAGGAATCCGCGCACGGGCTCGGCGGGGTCCCGGGCGTAGGCGGCGTCCACGGTCTCGCCCTCGTGGCCGCTGGCCATGGAGGCCAGGTGGCGGACCCGCATCGCCCGGCTGCGGGGGTCGGTGACGTCCGCCGCGAACTCGGGGAAGTAGGAGATCACGGGAGCGTCGAAGTCGATCAGGCCGTCGGCCTCTGCGAGGGCGGCTGCGGTCACGGTGAAGTTCTTGCTGAGCGAGTACAGCAGGTGCGGGCGGCCGGCGGCGAACGGCGCCCACCAGCCCGAGGCGACCAGTTTCCCGTGCCGGAGGATCATCAGGCTGTGGGGTTCGATGTCGGGGGCGGCTTCGAGGGCGTCGAGGAAGGCGTGGACACCTGCGGCGTCCACGCCCTGGGCGGCGGGTGCGGAGGTGGGCAGCGGATCGGCACTCATGCCGCGATCCTGCCCGGCCGCGGCCGGGTGATCCACCGTTTCCGGACGGGGCGGACGGGGACCCGGACATCATGGTGCAGATCGGATACACGATGATGACCGAGCAGGCCGGGCCGCGTGAGCTGGTCGACCACGTGGTGCGGGCCGAGGAGGCGGGCTTCGACTTCTCCGTGACCTCGGACCACTACTTCCCGTGGCTGCGCGCCCAGGGCCACTCCCCGTACGCGTGGAGCGTGCTGGGGGCCGCCGCCCAGGCCACCTCCCGCATCCCGCTGATGTCGTACGTGACGTGTCCGACGTTCCGCTACCACCCGGCGGTGGTGGCGCAGAAGGCGGCGACCGTGCAACTGCTGTCGGAGGGCCGGTTCCGGCTGGGGCTCGGGTCGGGCGAGAACCTCAACGAGCACGTGGTGGGCGGCGGCTGGCCGTCCGTCGACGTGCGGCACGAGATGCTCGAGGAGGCGGTGGAGATCATCCGCGCGCTGTTCGAGGGCGGCCACGTCAACCGCCGCGGCACGCACTTCGACGTGGAGTCGGCCCGGTTGTGGGACCTGCCGGACCAGCCGCCCCCGATCGGTCTCGCGGTCTCCGGCGAGCGCTCCTGCGCCCTCGCGGGACGCCTCGCCGACCTGGTGATCGCCACCGAGCCGGAGGCCGGGCTCCTCGACGCCTTCGACCGGCACGGCGGCACGGGCAAGCCGCGGGTGGGCCAGCTCCCGGTGTGCCACGACCCCGACCGGGAGGCGGCCGTGCGCCGGGCCCACGCCGAGTTCCGCTGGTTCGCCGGCGGCTGGAAGGTCAACTCCGAACTGCCGCACCCGGACTCCTTCGAGGCGGCCACCCGGTTCGTGCGGCCGGAGGACGTCGCCTCGACCATCCCCTGCGGCGACGACCCGGACGACTTCGTGGAGGCGGTCCGCCCCTACGCGGAGGCGGGGTTCACGGAGATCGCGCTGGTGCAGGTCGGCGGCGAGTCGCAGCCCGCCTACCTCGACTGGGCGGAGAAGACGCTGCTCCCGGCCCTGCGGAACGCCTTCGGCTGACCCGCGGGCCCCCTCCGGCGCGGGCCGGCCGGAGATTCACCCGGACGACTGAGCATCTCGGCGGGATGCGGGGTACTAGAGGGCTCTACGTCGGTACGCGTCCCGGAGGCCCTTTCGTGAACCCGATCGTGCACAAGACCCTGGTGGTGGAGCTCCAGGCGGGCGACTCGGACCGCTTCCCCGTGCTCGCCCACCTGAGCTACGACCCCGCCGACCCGTTCGCCGTCACCGTGGTCTTCAGTCACGACGGCCGGGTCCTGGCGCGCTGGCAGCTCGACCGCGAGATGGTCGCGGACGGCCTGCTCGGCCCGGTGGGCGTCGGGGACGTGCGGCTGTCGCCGCAGGCCCGGGGCGTCGGCCGGGAGCTGCGCATGGAGTTCCTGGGCGAGCCCCGCCCGGACGGGGGCCGGCACCACGCGGTGGTGTACGCCTGGGCGGAGACGGTCGGCGAGTTCCTCGCTCAGACCCGGCGGGTGGTGGCGCCGGGCCAGGAGGACGCCGGCGTCGACGACTTCCTGGCGGACGTCCTCGCCGGACGCTGACCGGCCCCCGCCCCGCAGAGCACGGCGCGGGCGCGGCTCAGCGTGTGGTGTGCCGGTAGCGGGCGTACAGCGGCAGCCCGAACCAGCACAGCAGGTACCAGAACACCACCCCGGCCACCAGGTACGGGACGAAGCCGTCGTGGGTGGCCACGCGCAGGATCAGCAGCAGGGACGCGCTGGTGGTGGCGAGCAGCAGCAACAGGCCGAGCAGGGTCAGCCCGGACGCCAGCCGCACCGCCTGGGCCTTGATGCGCCGCCCGGAGACGAGGCGGTGCAGGGAGACCGGTGCGATGAGCGCCCCGGTGGCGCAGGCGCCGAGGACGACGGTGACGATGTAGATGGTCTGATCGGTGTCGGACAGATCGTCGTACTTCGGCGTGAAGACGACGGTCAGCAGGAAGCCGAAGAGGATCTGCACGCCCATCTGGGCGACGCGGACCTCCTGGATCAGCTCGACCCACATCCGGTCCGCTCTCTCGTCCTCGGTCTCGTTGCGCCCTCTGCGCCTGACCTCGCCCTGCTCCGCGTCGGACACGCCGCCTCCCGGTGTCTGGGGCCCGCCTTCCCCTCGGGTTCCCCGTCCACGTCGGCTTTCCCCGCGCCGCCCGCCACCGGTTTGGCGGCCGGGGGCGCGGTTACACGGACGGCTACGACACCGAGGCCGGGAGGTTGTGGAGCCATGTCCGATACCCAGCTCACCGTGACGCTGAGCGGCGGGGGCGTCGACGACGCACGCGCGGTCGTCCGGGTCCTGGAGGGGACCTTCGGGGCGTCGGACGGGCTCCCCTCCGACGACCGGGCCACCGTGCGCACCGCCACGTTCGGCGCGGAGGACCACGGGGAGGCCGGGCCGGGGAGCACGGGCGCCGCCCGGCTGGCGGCGCCCGTGGAGGTGACGGTGCAGGGCACGCCGGAGGCGGTGCGCCGGGCGAGCGACACCCTCGCGGAGGCGTTCACCGTCCGCGACGACGGGGCGTCGGCCGGCGACCAGGAGCAGGAACGGCAGCTGCTCCTGGAGCCGTGAGCGTCCGTCCTTACCAGCGGGACTCCACGTGGTCCCGGATGCGCCGGGCGTAGAGGTCGTCGATCGCGTCGAGCGTCTGCCGCGACAGCTCCGGCAGGCGCGCGGCGACGGCGTTGGCCCGCGCCTGCTCCGGGGAGCGGGCGCCGGGGATGACGGTGGTGACGCCCGGCAGGCCGGCGATCCAGCGCAGCGCGAGCTGGGCCGGGGTGTAGCCCTCGGGGGCCAGCGCGGCGAACTCCGCGGCGGCCTCGACCCCGGTGGCGTAGTCGACCCCGGAGAACGTCTCACCCTGGTCGAAGGCCTCGCCGTGCCGGTTGAAGGTGCGGTGGTCGTTCTCGGGGAAGACCGTGTCCTTGGTGTACTTGCCGGACAGCAGGCCGGAGGCGAGGGGGACGCGGGCGATGATGCCGACACCGGCCTCGCGGGCCGCGGGCACCACCTCGCGCAGCGGCTTCATCCGGAACGGGTTGAGGATGATCTGCACGCTCGCCACGTTCGGCCGGGCGATCGCCGCCAGCGCCTCGGCGCAGGTCTCCACGCTGACGCCGTAGGCGGCGACGCGCTCCTCCTCGACCAGGGTGTCGAGGGCGTCGAACACCTCGTCGCGGGAGTAGACGGCGGTGGGCGGGCAGTGCAGCTGCACCAGGTCGAGCCGGTCGACACCGAGGTTGCGGCGCGAGCGGTCCGTCCAGGCGCGGAAGTTGTCCAGGACGTAGTTCTCCGGGATCTGCTCGACCCGGCGTCCCATCTTGGTGGCGATCAGCACGTGCAGGTCGGGCCGGCCGCTCACGAAGGACGCGATGGTCTGTTCACTGCGGCCGTCGCCGTACACGTCGGCCGTGTCGAAGAAGGTCACCCCCGACTCGGCGGCGGCCTCCAGGACCGCGAGGGCCTGCTTGTCGTCCACGTCGCCCCAGTCGGCGCCGAGTTGCCAGGTACCGAGTCCGATCACCGAGGCGTGCTGACCGGATCGTTCGAAAGTGCGCTCGTCCATGCGGCCAGTCTGTCATCCGTGCCGGTCGGCGCGGTGCTGAGCCCGCCGGGCCAGCCTCGGACCGGCCCATCGCTTGAACCGCCGCAGGGGCTCCAGGCGTCCGGCCGCCCGGTCGAGCCGGTAGTACAGCTGGGGCGGGACGTACGGCAGCAGGGGTGAGTGGCGCTGGCCGAGCAGGGCGAACATCTGCTCCGGGGGGAGGCCGATGTAGCGCGGGAGGTCCGCGTACCACCGGGCGCTGTGCCGGGCGGCGCTCTGCGCGGGCAGCAGGGCCGCCCGGCGTTCGCGCTCGTAGCGGTCGAGTGCGCGGGGCACGTCGGGCTGGTCGCGCAGGGCCGCGGCGAGAGCGGCGGCGTCCTCCAGGGCGAGGCTGGTGCCCGCGCCGACGGAGTAGTGGGTGGTGTGGGCGGCGTCGCCGACCAGGACCAGGTTGCCGCGGTGCCAGGTGCGGTTGGTGACGGTGCGGAAGGTCTCCCAGCGGGCGGCCCCGCCGGTGCCGGTGCGGCCGGTGAGGGGGTGGCCGTCGAGGACGTCGGCGAAGATCTTCTCCAGCAGGGCGAGTCCGTCGGCCTCCCCGGCGCGGTCGAGTCCGAGGCCGGTGAAGGTGCCGGGGCCGCACTCGATCACGCAGGTGCTGCGGCCGGGCCCGTAGGGGTAGCCGTAGCACCAGATCCAGCCGTGCTCGGTGCGCACGAAGGAGTGGGTGAACGCCTCGAAGACCTTGGTGGTGCCGAGCCAGATGTAGGGGTGGGGACCGGTGGTGAGGCGGGTGCCGAAATGGTCGGCGTGGCGGGTGCGCAGGGCGCTGTGCACGCCGTCGGCGGCCACCACCAGGTCGGCGTCGGGCAGCCGGTCGGCCGGGATCTCGCTGCCGAAGGCGAGGTGGACGCCGAGACCGCGGGCGCGGTCGGCGAGCAGGTCGAGCAGCCGGTGGCGTCCGATGCCGTGCCCCTGGTCGCCCCGGTGCCGCGTGGTCAGGTCCCGCTCCTGGTCGCGGACGTGGGCGACGCCCTCCCGCCAGTGCACGGAGTGGGCCTCCATGGCGCGCGCCGACTCCGGGTCGTGCGCGCGCAGGCGCTCCAGCAGGGGCCGCCAGTAGGTCACGCCCCAGCCGTAGGTGGAGCCCTCCGGGCCACGTTCGTGGACGGTGACGTCGTGGGAGGGGTCGTGGAGTTTCAGCAGGACGGAGAGATACAGACCGGCGGGCCCGCCGCCGACGCAGACGACCTTCACGCGCACCTCTGGGGGGACTCTGGGATGCCCGGAAAACCGGACATGACGGACAGCGGTCGGATGCGCACGCAGAGTAGCAGGCGGGGGCGGGGGATCCACGGGTCCGCGATCGCGTCATCCTCACGGCGTGACGGACGCCACGGCACGGGCGACGGCGGGCCAAGGATCGGCGCGCCGGGCGCCGCGCACGCAAGGAATTGCCCGTTCCGCCGCGCTCCGCACCCCGGGCACAGCAAGATCATCTTCGTTCAACTCTGTACCGCATGGGATGAATTGCCCGGATCGTAGCCAACCGGTCCGTGGGGATTTCTCCGGTGACCGGCGGACCCGGTAGGCATGCGGGGTCCCCCCACGCATCCGCCCCGCCCAGGAGGTCCCATGCCCGAACTCAGCCGTCGCCGTGCGCTCACCGCCGCCGCTGCCCTGACCGTCACCGCGGGTGCCGCCGCGGCCCACGGCACCACCGCGCGCGCCGCCGCCGACGACGACCACGGTCACCACTCCTCCCCCGACTCCTTCGACGAGGTCTACAAGGGCCGCCGCATACAGGGCCGGCCGGCCTCCGGCGGCGGGCACCACCATCACGGCGGGCCCCCGGTCGCGGTGTTCGTCGACGGGGTGGAGCTGCACGTGATGCAGAACGCCGACGGCACCTGGATCAGCGTGGTCAGCCACTACGACCCGGTCCCCACCCCGCGCGCCGCCGCCCGCGCCGCGGTCGACGAGCTGCAGGGCTCCCCGCTCCTGCCCTTCCCCGCCACGAGCGCCACCGCCGCAACCACCGCCGCCAACTGAACCGTGCCGTCCGCACGTTGGGAGCACCACCGCACATGACCGTCCGCAAGAACCAGGCGTCGCTGACCGCCGGGGAGAAGCGCCGTTTCGTCGCCGCCCTGCTGGAGCTGAAGCGCTCCGGCCGCTATGACGCGTTCGTCTCCACCCACAACGACTTCATCGTCTCCGACACCGATCACGGCCCGCGCACCGGCCACCGCTCCCCGTCGTTCCTGCCCTGGCACCGGAGATTCCTGCTGGAGTTCGAACGGGCCCTGCAGTCGGTGGACGCGTCGGTGGCCCTGCCGTACTGGGACTGGACCACCAACTCCTCGGTGCGGTCCTCCCTGTGGGCGCCCGACTTCCTCGGCGGCAGCGGGCGCAACCGGGACGGCCGGGTGACGGACGGCCCGTTCGCCGCGTCCACCGGCAACTGGCCCATCGCGGTGCGGGTGGACGAACGCACCTACCTGCGGCGGGCCCTCGGCGCGGGCGGCCTGCGCCTGCCCACGCGGGCCGACGTGGAGTCCGTGCTGTCCATCCCCACGTACGACATGCCGCCCTGGAACAGCGGGTCGGACGGGTTCCGCAACCACCTGGAGGGCTGGCGGGGCGTCAATCTGCACAACCGGGTGCACGTCTGGGTCGGCGGGCACATGGCCACCGGGGCCTCCCCCAACGACCCGGTGTTCTGGCTGCACCACGCCTACATCGACAAGCTGTGGTCCGAGTGGCAGCGCCGGCACCCCGGGTCCGGCTACCTCCCGGCCACCGGCACCCCGGACGTCGTCGACCTGGACGAGACGATGCGGCCCTGGCACGACACGACCCCGGCCGCGCTGCTGGACCACACCCCGCACTACACCTTCGACGCCTGATCAGGCGCTGCGGGCCGTCCGGCACTCCGGGTGGCCCCAGCCGCCGTCGTTCCGGGCGATGGGCTCCCCCGCCGCGTAGGAGCGCCCGCACACGCAGCGGCCGGGGAACTTCGCCTTCAGGGTGCGGGCGGAGCCGCCCTTGCGCGTCCCGGCCGCGCCGGCCCGGCCCGGTTTTCCGCGCCGGGCGGCGCCGGAGGGCGGGGTGTCCGGGGCGGGCGGCGGCTCCGGTGAGCCCAGCTCGCTGCCCGCGTCCTCCTGCTCGGTGGCCGCCCGGCTCGCGGCGCGGTCGGCGAAGTCGTTGAGCGGGTCCCCGTCCACCTGGTGGGCGGGGACGTAGCGGAACTCGACCGACCGGTCCCGCAGGAGCTCGTCGATGCGCACCACGAGTTCCTGGTTGGCGACCGGCTTGCCGGCCGCCGTGCGCCAGCCGTTGCGCTTCCAGCCGGGCAGCCAGGTGGTGACGGCCTTCATGGCGTACTGCGAGTCCATCCGGACCTCGAGCGGCACGGCGGGGTCGGTGGCCGCCAGCAGCCGTTCCAGGGCGGTCAGTTCGGCGACGTTGTTGGTGGTCCTGCCGAGCGCGCCGGCGTGCCAGCGCACCGGGGTCTCCGAGTCGTCGGCGATCACCCAGGCCCAGCCGGCCGGTCCGGGATTCCCCTTCGACGCGCCGTCGCACGCGGCCACCCATCGTTCACCCATGGCCCCGATCATGCCACGGCCGCCGTGCCCTCCCGCGCGGCCCTTTTCCGGGCGCGGGCCGGTGCCCGGTCCACGTCAGTCCACGTCGGCGGTGTCCGGGAAGGTGCCCTCGGTGGTGGTGATGTCGATCACGGAGAAGTTCGCGCCCTGCGGGTCGCTGATCGCGGCGAACCGTCCGAAGGGCGTCGTCATCGGCCCGAACCTCAGGATGCCGCCCAGTTCGGCGGCCCGCGTCACGGCGGCGTCGCAGTCGGGGACGGTGAAGTAGACGTTGATGTAGGGCGGCACCTCGGGCGGGAAGTCGTCGGTCATCCGCATCCGGCCGAGGACGCTCTGCTCGCCCAGGTCGTAGATCCGGAAGTCCATCTCGTCCGTCAGCTGCTTCTGCCGGTAGGAGAAGACGGCGGGGAAGAAGGCGTCGGAGGCGTCCGGGTCCCGGGTGTAGACCTCCGCCCAGCAGTAGGCGCCGGGGACGGCCATCGCCTGGAACCCCTCGTGCGTACCGGCCTGCCAGACGCCGAACACGACCCCGCCGGGGTCCCGGGCCAGGCACATCGTGCCGAAGTCACCGACCGGCATGGGGTTCATCAGCAGCTCGCCGCCGTGCTCCCGGATCCGGGTGGCAGCGGCGGCTGCGTCCTCGGCGGCGATGTACAGGCACCACTGCGAGGAGCCCTCCTGTCCGGGCATGGGCGGCACGACGGCCGCCACCGCTTTCCCGTCCACGTACGCCTGGGTGTAGTTGCCGTACTCCGACGACGTGTCGCCGAAGGTCCAGCCGAGGACCTCTCCGTAGAACCTCTTCGCTCCCTCGATGTCGTTGAACATCGCGTCGGCCCAGCAGGGGGCTCCCTCGGGTTGTACGGCCATGACGGCGACCCTCTTCCGCACGGGCGATCGGTCCGGTTCTCCACGCTAGCCACGGCCGCCCCGCCGCGCGCGCCGAGTGGCCGGGAGACGGTCTTCCGCCCTCGGCCGCTGTGTGCTTGCCTGAGGGCCGTTCGCCGGCCGTGGTGGGAGTCGCCCTGTGCGCACAGCGTGGATCGTGGGTGGGGTGCTGTGCGCCGTGGTGCTCGGCGGGTGCGGGGACCCGGAGTCGGAACCGGCGGCCGGCCCCCCGCCGTCCGCGTCGCCCGCGGCGCCGGCCACCACGCACCAGCGGCCCGCCGCCACCGCCTCCGCCGGCACGGCGCCGGCCACGGTGGACGCCGCGCCCGCACGACCGCCGTCGGTGCTGTACCTCGGCGACTCGCTCGCCATGGAGAGCCGGCAGGTGCTCGGGCGCGAACTGCGCGCGGACCTGCGTGCCCGGTACACCAGCGCCCCCTACTCGGGCACCACCCTGTGCGACTACCTGGAAGGGACCCCCGGCCGCTCCCTGGTGCCGGCCGCGGACAAGGCGGCGGCGCTGGTGCGCCGCGTGCGGCCGGACTACGTCGTGCTGCAGTTCTGGGGCAACGCCTGGGACTACACCCCCTGCATGAAGGGCGTCTCCCACGCCACCGCCAAGGAGGCGTACTTCCGCCGGTACGCGGCCGACGCGCGGCGGCTCACCGAGCAGATCCACGCGGCGGGCGGCGCCGGCCGGCCCCGCATCGTGTGGGTGCTGCAGGGCCCCGACCCGATGACGCCCGACCGGGTCCGCCGGGTGAACGCGCTCTACCGCGAACGGGCCGCCGCCTCCGGTGACCTGGTCGCCGACGCGGGACGGTCGGTGAGCCCCGAGGGCGGGCGGTACACCTGGGCGCAGTATCTGCCCTGCACCGCCCACGAGCGTTCCCACGAGGGGTACTGCACCCAGCCCGGGCGGGACCGGACGGCCCTGCACCGGGACGACGACCACCTCCATTTCTGTCTGGCGCCCACCACCTCGACACCGAGGCCGTGTCCGGTGACCTCCCCCGGGATCGTGCGCATCGCCCGGGAGATCACCCGCGCGATCGGGGAGCACGCCCGCGCCTCCGGCTGACCCGCACCCGGGCCGGCGGGCGCGGGTCAGCCGGAGGCGCGGGCTGCGCACGGGAGCGCGGCGGGAAAACCGTTCGACCG
>NZ_JAAGMD010000190.1 GCF_010548465.1 Streptomyces sp. SID14436
GCCGCGGAGGCGCGTGCTCCCCGCACCGTCCCGGCGGGCGCCGTCCCCGTCGTCGTCGCGCGCGCCGTCCCGGCGGAAGCCGCCGTCGTTCTTCCCGTCGGTGCCCATGGGTCCAGCCAAACATCCGGCGCCCGGCCGCGCCGACACACCGATGTATTGACTAGTTCTATTCAGGCGGCGAGGATGTGAATATCCGCAGTAGCCGTGGCCGTCCCAGGAGGCAGACCATGTCAGGACCCCGCACCGTCCGAGCGCCGCGCGGCACCGAACCGAGCGCCCTCGGCTGGCAGCAGGAGGCCGCCCTGCGGATGCTGCAGAACAACCTCGACCCGGAGGTCGCCGAGCACCCGGACAAGCTGGTCGTCTACGGCGGCACCGGCAAGGCCGCCCGCGACTGGCGCTCCTTCGACGCCATGGTCCGCACGCTGAAGACCCTCAAGCAGGACGAGACGATGCTCGTCCAGTCCGGCCGGCCCGTCGGCGTCATGCAGACGCACGAATGGGCGCCGCGCGTCCTCATCGCCAACTCCAATCTCGTCGGCGACTGGGCCACCTGGGAGGAGTTCCGCCGCCTGGAGGCCCTCGGCCTGACGATGTACGGGCAGATGACCGCCGGGTCCTGGATCTACATCGGCACCCAGGGCATCCTCCAGGGCACCTACGAGACCTTCGCCGCCGTCGCCGCCAAGCGGTTCGGCGGCACGCTCGCCGGCACCGTCACCCTCACCGCCGGACTCGGCGGCATGGGCGGCGCCCAGCCGCTCGCGGTGACCATGAACGATGGCGTGGCGATCTGCGTCGACTGCGACCCGCGCGCCATCGACCGCCGCATCGAGCACCGCTACCTGGACGTGCAGGCCGACTCCCCGGAGCACGCCCTCCGGCTGGCCGTCGAGGCCCGCGACGCCCGCCGCCCGCTGTCCATCGGCGTGCTCGGCAACGCGGCCGAACTCCTGCCGCAGTTCCTCGCCATGGGCGCGCCCGTCGACATCGTCACCGACCAGACCTCCGCCCACGACCCGCTCGCCTACCTGCCCGCCGGGACCGCCTTCGAGGACATGGCCGAGGCCGCCGAGAAGGACCCGGCCGGCTTCACCACCCGCGCCCGCGAGTCCATGGCCCGGCACGTCGAGGCGATGGTCGGCTTCCTGGACGCCGGCGCCGAGGTCTTCGACTACGGCAACTCCATCCGCGGCGAGGCCCGGCTCGCCGGCTACGACCGGGCGTTCGCCTTCCCCGGCTTCGTCCCCGCCTACATCCGCCCGCTGTTCTGCGAGGGCAAGGGCCCCTTCCGCTGGGCCGCCCTCTCCGGCGACCCGGCCGACATCGCGAGGACCGACCGGGCGGTCCTCGACCTCTTCCCCGAGAACGAGTCGCTGGCCCGCTGGATCCGCATGGCCGGTGAACGCGTCCACTTCCAGGGCCTGCCCGCCCGCATCTGCTGGCTCGGCTACGGCGAACGCGACCGGGCCGGCGAACGGTTCAACGACATGGTCGCGAGCGGCGAACTCTCCGCCCCGGTCGTCATCGGCCGCGACCACCTCGACTGCGGCTCCGTCGCCT
The DNA here is from genome assembly GCF_010548465.1 of Streptomyces sp. SID14436. Taxonomy (GTDB): domain Bacteria; phylum Actinomycetota; class Actinomycetes; order Streptomycetales; family Streptomycetaceae; genus Streptomyces. Next base: position 1,564 of record NZ_JAAGMD010000190.1, read on the forward strand.
CCCCGTACCGGGAGACCGAGGCCATGCGGGACGGCTCCGACGCCATCGCCGACTGGCCGCTGCTCAACGCCATGGTCAACGTGGCGTCCGGCGCCTCCTGGGTGTCCCTGCACCACGGCGGCGGCGTCGGCATGGGCCGCTCCCTCCACGCCGGGCAGGTCACGGTCGCCGACGGCACCGCGCTGGCGGGCGAGAAGATCCGGCGCGTGCTGACCAACGACCCCGGCATGGGCGTGATCCGGCACGTCGACGCCGGGTACGACATCGCGGAGTCGGTGGCCGACAGCCGCGGCGTGCGCATCCCCATGCGTGAGGGTGACCTGGCGTGAGCTTCCACCGCATGTGGGCCCAGCTGCTGCCCGTCGGCCGCGACGCCGGCACCGGCGGCTACCGCCGCTACGCCTGGACCGGGGCCGACGCCGACTGCCGGGCCTGGTTCGAGGAGCAGGCCCGCGCCCGCGGCCTGGCCCACGAGACCGACCGCAACGGCAACCAGTGGGCCTGGCTCGGCGACCCGGCCGCCGGGGACGCCGTCGTCACCGGCTCGCACCTGGACTCCGTGCCCGACGGCGGCGCCTTCGACGGCCCCCTCGGCGTGGTGTCCGCCTTCGCCGCCCTGGACGCACTCCGCGACCGGGGCGCCCGGCCCACCCGGCCGCTCGGCATCGTCAACTTCGGCGACGAGGAGGGCGCCCGCTTCGGCCTGGCCTGCGTCGGCTCCCGCCTCACCGCCGGGCAGCTCACCCGGGAACAGGCCCACCGGCTCACCGACGGCGAGGGCATCACCCTCCCCGAGGCCATGGCCGCCGCCGGGTACGACCCGGACGCGATCGGACCGGACCCCGAACGCCTCGCCCGCATCGGCGCCTTCGTCGAACTGCACGTGGAACAGGGCCGCGCCCTGGACCTGTCCGGCGACCGCGTCGGCATCGCCTCCGCCATCTGGCCGCACGGCCGCTGGCGGTACGACTTCCGGGGCGAGGCCAACCACGCCGGCACCACCCGCCTCGCCGACCGGCGCGACCCCATGCTGCCCTACGCCGAGACCGTCCTCGCCGCCCGCCGGGAGGCCGAACTCGCCGGTGCCGTCGCCACCTTCGGCAAGATCAGCGTGGAACCCAACGGCGTCAACGCCATCCCCTCCGTGGTGCGCGGCTGGCTCGACTCCCGCGCCGCCGACCAGAGCGCCCTGGACACCGTGACCGCGGCCGTGGAGAAGGCCGCCCGCGACCACGCCGCCGCGCACGGCGTCGAACTGGAGGTGGTCCGCGAGTCCTTCACCCCCGAGGTCGGCTTCGACCACGCGCTGCGCGACGAACTCGGCCGCATCCTCGCCCGGGACACCGGCCGCCGGGTGCCCGTCCTCGGCACGGGCGCGGGACACGACGCCGGAATCCTCTCCGGGAGCATCCCGACCGCCATGCTGTTCGTGCGCAACCCCACCGGCGTCTCGCACTCCCCGGCCGAGTCCGCCGCCGAGGACGACTGCGTGGCCGGGGTGCTCGCACTCGCCGACGTACTGGAGGGACTGGCGTGCAGGTGACGCAGGACGGCACGGGCGGCGGCACCGCGCGGACGTACTGGCTGGAGCACGCCTGGCTCGGCGACCGGGTCGAACCGGGCGTCACGGCGGAGGTCCGGGACGGCGTCTTCACCGCCGTCGTCCCGGGCGTCACCGCCCCGCCGCCCGGCGCCGAGGTGCTGCGCGGACTCACCCTGCCCGGGCTGGCGAACGCCCACTCGCACGCCTTCCACCGCGCCCTGCGCGGCACCGTCCAGGTCGGCAGCGGCACCTTCTGGACCTGGCGGGAGGTCATGTACTCGGTCGCCGACCGGCTGACCCCCGACACCTACCACCGCCTCGCCCGCGCCGTGTACGCCGAGATGGCCCTCGCAGGCATCACCGCCGTCGGCGAGTTCCACTACCTGCACCACGCCCCCGGCGGCACCCCCTACGCCGACCCCAACGCCATGGGCGAGGCCCTGATCGCGGCCGCCGCCGAGGCGGGCATCCGCATCACCCTCCTCGACACCTGCTACCTCTCCGCCGGTTTCGGACAGCCCCCGAACCACCACCAGCTGCGCTTCTCCGACGGCACCGCGGACGCCTGGGCCGACCGCGTCTCCCGCCTCACGGCACCGGACCACGCACGGATCGGGGCCGCCGTGCACTCCGTACGGGCCGTGCCCGCCGCGCAGTTGCCGACCGTGGCGGGCTGGGCCGAGGAGCGCCGGGCCCCGCTGCACGTCCACCTGTCCGAACAGACCGCCGAGAACGACGCCTGCCGCGAGGCACACGGCCGCACCCCGGCCCGGCTGCTCGCCGACCACGGCGTGCTCGGCCCGCGCACCACCGGCGTGCACAACACCCACCTCACCGGCGAGGACATCGCCCTGATCGGCGGCAGCGGCACCGGCACCTGCATGTGCCCGACCACCGAACGCGACCTCGCCGACGGCATCGGCCCCGCGGCGGCCCTGCAGAGCAAGGGCTCCCCGCTCTGCCTCGGCTCCGACAGCCACGCCGTCGTCGACCTGCTGGAGGAGGCACGCGCCATGGAGCTCAACGAGCGGCTGCGCACCCGCACCCGCGGCCACTGGACGGCCAACGCCCTGCTGCGCGCCGCCACCGCCGACGGTCACGCCGCCCTCGGCTGGGACCGGGCCGGCACCATCGCCACCGGCGCGCCCGCCGACCTCACCACGCTCGCCCTGGACACGGTCAGGACGGCAGGACCACCGCCCCGCCTGGGCGCCGAGACGGCCGTCTTCGCCGCCACCGCGGCCGACGTGCGCCACACGGTCGTCGCGGGCCGGCACATCGTGCGCGACGGCGCGCACACCCTCGTCCCCGACGTGCCGCGGGCGCTGGCGGACGCCGTCCGGGCCCTGCACTCCTGACGACCGCCCCCGCCCCCCGCCGAGCCACCCACGAGGACACCATGAGCAGCACCGCCATCACCGGCATCGCCACCCTGGTCACCAACGACCCCTCCCTCGGGCAGGAGGACTCCCCCCTGGGCCTGATCCGCGACGCGGCCGTCGTCATCGAGGGCGACCGCGTCGTGTGGACCGGTGCGTCGGGCGACACACCCGCCACCGACCACCGGGTCGACGCCGACGGCCGGGCGGTCCTGCCGGGCTTCGTGGACTCCCACTCCCACCTGGTCTTCGCGGGCGACCGCACCGAGGAGTTCAACGCCCGCATGTCCGGCCGCCCCTACAGCGCCGGCGGCATCCGCACCACCGTCGCCGCCACCCGCGCCGCCGACGACGCGGAACTGGAGGCGAACCTCACCCGCTACCTCGCCGAGGCACTGCGGCAGGGCACCACCACCTTCGAGACCAAGTCCGGCTACGGCCTGACCGTCGCCGACGAGTCCCGCGCGCTGCGCCTGGCCGCCCGTCACACCGACGAGGTCACCTACCTCGGCGCCCACATCGTCGCCCCCGAGTTCGCGGACGACCCGGCCGCCTACGTGGACCTCGTCACCGGGGAGATGCTGGACGCCTGCGCGCCGCACGCCCGCTGGATCGACGTGTTCTGCGAGAAGGGCGCCTTCGACGGCGACCAGGCGCGCGCCGTCCTCACCGCGGGCCGGGCCAGGGGCCTGCACCCGCGCATCCACGCCAACCAGCTCACCCACGGCCCCGGCGTCCAGCTGGCCGTGGAGGTCGACGCGGCCAGCGCCGACCACTGCACGCACCTCACCGACGCCGACGTGGACGCCCTCGCGAACAGCCGGACCGTCGCCACACTGCTGCCCGGCGCCGAGTTCTCCACCCGGGCCGCCTGGCCCGACGCGCGCCGCCTGCTCGACGCGGGGGCCACCGTGGCGCTGTCCACCGACTGCAACCCCGGCTCGTCCTTCACGTCCTCCGTGCCGTTCTGCGTCGCCCTCGCGGTACGCGACATGGGGATGACGCCCGACGAGGCCGTCTGGGCGGCCACCGCGGGCGGTGCGGCGGCCCTGCGCCGCACCGACGTGGGACGGATCACCCCGGGCGCCTTCGCGGACCTGGTGCTCCTCGACGCCCCCAGCCACGTGCACCTCGCCTACCGGCCGGGTGTGCCGCTGGTCACGGGAGTGTGGCGGCGCGGCGAACGCGTCGTGTGACCGGCCCGTAGGCAGGGTGACCCCGGGAACGACAGCGTCCCGCGCCCGTCCGGCGCCCGGTGCCCCCCCCGGAGGGGGAGGCAGGTGGCGCGGGACGGGCGCGGGACGCGGCCCGGTCACTCCTCGACGGTCAGCCCCTTGCGCAGTTTCACGAGGGTGCGCGACAGCAGCCGGGAGACGTGCATCTGTGAGATACCCAACTCCTCGCCGATCTCCGACTGGGTCATGCCCGCGACGAAGCGCAGCGAGAGGATCTTCCGGTCGCGCGGCGGCAGCTCGGCGATCAGCGGCTTCAGGGACTCGACGTACTCGATGCCCTCCAGGCCGTGGTCCTCGTAGCCGATCCGGTCGGCCAGCGCGCCCTCGGCGTCGTCCTCCTCCGGCTGGGCGTCCAGCGAGGAGGCGGTGTAGGCGTTCGAGGCCGCCATGCCCTCGACGACCTCGTCGTTGGTGATGCCCAGGCGTTCGGCGAGCTCGGCCACTGTCGGCGCGCGGTCGAGCTGCTGAGCCAGTTCGTCACCGGCCTTGGCCAGGTCCAGCCGGAGTTCCTGGAGCCGGCGCGGTACGCGCACGGACCACGAGGTGTCGCGGAAGAAGCGCTTGATCTCGCCGATGATCGTGGGCATGGCGAACGTGGGGAACTCCACCCCGCGCGACAGCTCGAAGCGGTCGATCGCCTTGATCAGGCCGATGGTGCCGACCTGGATGATGTCCTCCATGGGCTCGCTGCGCGAGCGGAAGCGGGAGGCGGCGAACTTGACCAGGGCGAGATTGAGTTCGACGAGCGTGTTGCGTACGTACGAGTACTCGTGGGTGCCTTCGTCCAGGGCTTCGAGGCGCTCGAAGAGGGTCTTGGACAGGGCCCGGGCGTCGACCGGGGCGACCTCGTCGTAAGGGGGGATCTCCGGAAGTCCGGCGAGCAAATCCTCCAGGACGACTGCCTCGTCGTCCTGCCCGATGGGATCCAGATGTTCCGGAATGCGTGTCGACGTCGCTTGGTGGGTAGGCGATCCGTCGAGCCGGGGTGACATGATGTCCTCCATCGTTCTCGGCATATGGCTGCCGAAGCCAAATACGTGCACTGCGGTGTGCGGCGCCTCCAAAGCCGGCCGTGTCGGGTACGTGTCTTCACTAGCCCTACCCGCTTTGCCGAGCCTGCCGCAAGTGCGTTTTGTTGCTATATGTCCGTTTGCGGGGGATTGTTCGGCTGTCGGAGTGCGGTGGGAAGGCGTAATGTTCGAGAGCGTCAGCAAGCAGTCACGACGGCAGGAGAGAGAGCGGCATGGACCGCGGGACGGTCGGCAGCGCACAGTCGGGCCGGCTTCTGGTCGAGGTGCGAGAAGAGGGCCCCAGTGCCGTCGTGACACCGGCGGGTGAGTTGGATCACCACACCGCCGACCTGTTGCGCGAGCCGCTGGAGGGCTGCCTCGCCAAGGGATTCAAGAGGCTGGTCATCGACTGCTCCCGGCTGGAGTTCTGCGACTCCACGGGGCTCAACGTTCTGCTCGGCGCCCGGCTGAAGGCCGAGGCCGCCGGTGGCGGAGTGCATCTCGCGGGCATGCAGCCCGTGGTGGCGCGGGTGTTCGAGATCACGGGGGCGGATGCCGTGTTCACCGTCCACGACACGCTCGAGGCGGCTCTCGCCGACGATTCCGCGTGACCCGCGGGCGTCGGCCGGCCGCGGCCGGCGGGCTCTGTGGCCGCCGCCGTGACGGGGCCTTCCCCGCCGTCACGTCTTTTCGTGCGAATACGGGGGTGTCCCGCCGGTGCCCCCGGGCAGGAGACATCCTGAACGCATCGGAAGCCGTGGTGACGGGGCCGGCGGGAACCGGCCGGGCCGCGCGCGGCGTGACGGACTGAGCATGGAAATTTTGAATGGTGAACTGGTGACACGGTGAGGTGAAGCGCTGATGAGCACCACCCGGCCCTACTCGCCGGGCGACCGCGGTGCGGAGCCCAGCGGCGCTTCCGGCGCGTCCGGGGGCGCCGCGCGGGTGTCGAAGGCGTCCGACGGGGGACGGGCCGCACCGTCCGGGCAGCCCGCCGCGGCGAAGGCGTCCCAGGCTCCGCCGGGCTCGGCGGGCGCGACGCCCCGGCCGGTGGGACGGCAGTCCCGCAGACTGAACTTCGACGACCAGAGCGGCGTCGTCCCGCTCGCGAGGGACTTCACCCGCCAGGCGCTGTACGCGTGGGGCTGGCTGCCCGCCGCGGGCGCCGAGCAGCGGGCCGCCGCCGAGGACGTCCTGCTCGTCGTGTCCGAACTGGTCACCAACGCCTGCCTGCACGCCGAAGGGCCCGACCAGCTCGACATCACCTGCGACAACAAGGTGATCCGGATCGAGGTCACCGACCGGGGCACCGGCCAGCCGGCCCCGCGCACCCCGCACCGCGCCGGCCGGCCCGGCGGCCACGGCATGTTCATCGTCCAGCGGCTCTGCCTGGACTGGGGCGTCGTCCGCACGCCGGGCACCGCGGGCAAGACCGTCTGGGCCGAACTCGGCGCGCCCGCCTGACCCCTCCACGACCACCTCACCGCGTCCTCGCCGGATCACCACGGATCCGGCGTGCGCCTTCCCTTCCCTCCTCCGGACCCCGGGCGTACCTCGACCGCCCGATCTGATACGCCGTCAGGAAGCGTGTCGGCAGGAGCGTCCGGAGTGAGGGGACCCGTGCCGTACCCGAAGCGAACCGCCGCGCTCGCGTCCGCCGCGGCCCTGGCCGGCTCGGCGGTACTGCTGACCGCGCCCGTGGCCCGGGCCGACGTCGTCGATGTCGACTACCGGTGCAAGACACCCATCGGCGACAAGGGCGCCGTCTCACCCATCGACATCAAGGGGGTGCGGAGCGGCGGCGGTCACCGCATCACCATGTCCTGGCAGAAGGACGTCTCCTCCAGCCCCGTCGAACTGGGCAAGGGGGCGATGAGCCCGAGTGCCACCATCGAACTGGGCGGTGCCGACAGCGGCACCCTGGAGGTCACCGGACCCGCCAACGACGCCGCGATCCCCGCCAACACCCCCATAAAGATCAGCGACTTGAGCGGCACGTACACCCCGGCCGAGAGCGGCGAGGTCACCTTCACGGCCGGCGTGCTCACCATCGAGGCCCTCGGCATGACCACCACCTGCACCCCGACGAACGACCCCGGCCCGTCCCTCGTCCTCGACGTCACGGCGGGCGGTGGAGGCGGTGGCGCTCAGGACGGCGGCGCTCAGCACGGTACGGGCGGCACCGGCGACGACGGCGGCACGCTCCCGCGGACCGGCCCGGCCGACTCGGCACTCGCCCTCGGCACCCTCGGCGGCACGGTGCTGCTGGTCGGCGCGGGCGGTGCCCTGTGGCTGGCCCGCAGGAACCGGGCGGCCCGGGCGGACACCT
>NZ_JAAGMD010000211.1 GCF_010548465.1 Streptomyces sp. SID14436
CCCCGGCGCCGCGCTGGTGGTGGCCGCCGCCGCCCTCGCCCCGTACGGCAGCGTGCTGCCGGCCGCCGCGGCCGCGGTGTACGTCCTCACCTCCGCCGCGGCCGTCGCCCTGCCCCTCAAGGGCGCCCTCGACTGGCTCGTCCCGCCCTTCTTCCGGGCCGCCGAATACGGCACCGTCCTCGCCCTCGCGGCCCACGCGGACGTGACGGGGGCCCTTCCCGCGGCCTACGGACTGGTGGCCGCGGTCGCCTACCATCACTACGACACGGTCTACCGCATCCGCGGCAACGCGGGCGCGCCCCCGCACTGGCTGGTGCGGGCGATCGGGGGGCACGAGGGCCGTGTGCTGGCGGTCGCCGTCCTCGCGGCGCTGCTCACCGCCTCTCAGTTCACGGTCGCGCTCACGGTGCTCGCCGTGGCCGTGGCCCTGCTGGTGCTCGCCGAGAGCATCCGCTTCTGGGTGACCGCCCACCAGGGCGGCGCACCCGCCGTACACGATGAAGGAGAACCCGCATGATCGGCCTCGTGCTGGCGGCCGGCGCCGGACGGCGTCTGCGCCCCTACACCGACAGCCTTCCCAAGGCGCTGGTGCCGGTGGGGCCCGCGGGTATAGAGGGCGAACCAACGGTGCTCGACCTCACCCTCGCCAACTTCGCCGAGGTCGGCCTCACCGAGGCCGCCGTGATCGTCGGCTACCGCAAGGAGGCCGTCTACGAGCGCCGCGCGGCCCTGGAGGCCAAGTACGGCCTGAAGATCACCCTCATCGACAACGACAAGGCCGAGGAGTGGAACAACGCCTACTCCCTGTGGTGCGGCCGTGACGCCCTCAAGGACGGCGTGATCCTCGCCAACGGCGACACCGTGCACCCCGTCTCCGTCGAGAAGACCCTGCTCGCCGCCCGCGGCGAGGGCAGGCGGATCATCCTCGCGCTGGACGACGTCAAGCCGCTGGCCGACGAGGAGATGAAGGTCGTCGTCGACCCCGTCAAGGGCGTGACGAAGATCACCAAGCTGATGGACCCCGCCGAGGCCACCGGCGAGTACATCGGCGTCACCCTCATCGAGGGCGACGCCGCCCCCCAGCTCGTGGACGCCCTGAGGACGGTCTGGGAGGCCGACCCGCAGCAGTTCTACGAGCACGGCTACCAGGAACTCGTCAACCGCGGCTTCCGGATCGACGTGGCCCCGATCGGCGACGTCAAGTGGGTGGAGATCGACAACCACGACGATCTCGCCCGTGGACGGGAGATCGCGTGCCTGTACTGACCCGGCTCATCCCGTCGCCCCTCGTCGTCGACATCCGCCCCGGCGCCCTCGACGACCTGGGCTGCGTGCTCGCCGACGAACGCATCTCGCAGTCCGGCCGCCTCGCCGTCGCCGTCAGCAACGGCTCCGGCGCCCGGCTGCGCGACCGGATCGCCCCCTCGCTGCCCGGCGCCTCCTGGTACGAGGTCGGCGGCGGCACCCTCGACGACGCGGTCCGGCTGGCCGGCGCCATAAAGGCCGGCCACTACGACGCCGTCGTCGGGCTCGGCGGCGGCAAGATCATCGACTGCGCCAAGTTCGCGGCGGCCCGCGTGGGCCTGCCGCTGGTCGCCGTGCCGACGAACCTCGCGCACGACGGCCTGTGCTCACCCGTCGCGACCCTCGACAACGACGCGGGCCGCGGCTCCTACGGGGTGCCGAACCCGATCGCCGTCGTCATCGACCTCGACGTCATCCGCCAGGCCCCGGTGCGCTTCGTGCGCGCGGGCATCGGGGACGCCGTCTCCAACGTCTCCGCCATCGCGGACTGGGAACTGGCGTGCCGGGTCAAGGGCGAGCGGATCGACGGGCTCGCCGCGGCCATGGCCCGCCAGGCCGGCGAGTCCGTGCTGCGCCACCCGGGCGGCATCGGGGACAACGACTTCCTCCAGGTGCTCGCCGAGGCGCTGGTCCTCAGCGGCATCGCCATGTCGGTGTCGGGCGACTCACGGCCGTCCTCGGGGGCGTGCCACGAGATCAACCACGCCTTCGACCTGCTCTTCCCCAAGCGCGCCGCCGCCCACGGCGAGCAGTGCGGACTGGGCGCCGCCTTCGCGATGTGGCTGCGCGGGGCGCACGAGCAGTCGGTCCACATGGCCGGGGTGCTACGCCGGCACGGGCTGCCGGTGCTGCCCGAGGAGATGGGCTTCACGACGGAGGAGTTCGTCCGGGCCGTCGAGTTCGCCCCGGAGACCCGGCCCGGCCGCTACACGATCCTCGAGCATCTCGACCTGAAGACCGACCAGATCAAGGACATCTACACCGACTATGTCAAGGCCATCGGTAGCTGAACTCCGTCCGGTCGTGCACCCCCCGGGGGTCAAGGACCGGCGCAGCGGTGAGCACTGGATGGGACGCCTCTACATGCGCGAGGTGTCCCTGCGGGTTGACCGCTACCTGGTGAACACCAGGGTCACGCCCAACCAGCTCACGTACCTGATGACCGTCTTCGGTGTCCTCGCGGCCCCGGCCCTGCTGGTGCCGGGGATCGCGGGGGCCGTCCTCGGCGTCGTCATGGTCCAGCTGTACCTGCTGCTGGACTGCGTCGACGGGGAGGTCGCCCGCTGGAAGAAGCAGTACTCGCTCGGCGGCGTCTACCTGGACCGGGTCGGCGCCTACCTGTGCGACGCGGCCGTCCTGGTCGGGCTCGGCCTGCGCGCCGCCGACCTGTGGGGCCCCGGGCGCATCGACTGGCTGTGGGCCTTCCTGGGCACCCTGGCCGCCCTCGGCGCGATCCTGGTCAAGGCCGAGACCGACCTGGTCGGCGTCGCCCGCCACCAGGCCGGACTGCCGCCGGTCAAGGAGTCCGCGGCCGAGCCCCGCTCCTCCGGCATGGCCCTGGCCCGGCGGGCCGCCGCCGCCCTGAAGTTCCACCGGCTGATCCTCGGCATCGAGGCGTCCCTGCTGATCCTGGTCCTGGCGATCGCGGACGCGGTCCACGGCGACCTGTTCTTCACCCGCCTCGGCACCGCCGTCCTCGCCGGCATCGCCCTGCTGCAGACCCTGCTGCACCTGGTGTCCGTGCTGGCCTCCAGCAGGCTCCGGTGAGTGCCTCGAAGGTCGGGGCGGTCATCATCACGATGGGCAACCGCCCCGACGAGCTGCGCGCCCTGCTCGACTCCGTCGCCCGCCAGCAGGGCGACCCGGTCCAGGTCGTCGTGGTCGGCAACGGCTCCCCGGTGCCCGACGTCGCGGAGTTCTCCGACACCGTGCGCACCGTCGAGCTGCCGGAGAACCTCGGCATCCCCGGCGGCCGCAACATCGGCATCGAGGCGTTCGGGCCGGGCGGCCGGGACGTCGACATCCTGCTGTTCCTCGACGACGACGGCCTCCTGGCCGGCGAGGACACCGCCGAACTGTGCCGCGAGGCGTTCGCCGCCGACCCCGCGCTCGGCATCATCAGCTTCCGCATCGCGGACCCGGAGACCGGCGTCACCCAGCGCCGCCACGTGCCGCGCCTGCGCGCCTCCGACCCGATGCGCTCCTCCCGCGTGACCACGTTCCTGGGCGGTGCCAACGCCGTGCGCACCCAGGTCTTCGCCGAGGTCGGCGGCCTGCCCGACGCCTTCTTCTACGCGCACGAGGAGACCGACCTGGCCTGGCGGGCCCTCGACGCCGGCTGGATGATCGACTACCGGTCGGACATGGTCCTGTACCACCCGACCACCGCGCCGTCCCGGCACGCGGTCTACCACCGCATGGTCGCCCGCAACCGGGTCTGGCTGGCCCGCCGGAACCTGCCCGCTCCCCTGGTCCCGGTGTACCTGGGCGCCTGGGTGCTGCTCACCCTGGTGCGCCGCCCCTCGCGCGCGGCGCTGCGGGCCTGGTTCGGCGGTTTCCGGGAGGGCTGGGCCACCCCGTGCGGGCCCCGCAGACCCATGAAGTGGCGTACGGTGTGGCGGCTGACCCGGCTGGGCCGGCCCCCGGTCATCTGACAAGCTCGTGTGCGGGAACATCGGAGCCGCGTCCCGGCTCTCCGGCGCATGCCAGGCCCACGGGCCGCGCATCTCGAAGACGAAAGCTTTCCACTGGTGAGTGAGACAACGCACGACGACACGGTCGCGGTGGGCGCGTCCGTGTCGCCCGACGAGGGCCTCACGGCGGCGGAGCTGGCCGCCAAGTACGGGCTGTCGGTCAGCGGCGCCCGGCCGTCTCTTCCGGAGTACGTGCGTCAGATGTGGGGGCGGCGGCACTTCATCCTGGCGTTCTCGCAGGCGAAGGTCACCGCGCAGTACAGCCAGGCCAAGCTGGGCCAGCTGTGGCAGGTGGCGACCCCGCTGCTGAACGCGGCGGTGTACTTCTTCATCTTCGGCCTGCTGCTCGGTGCCCGCCGGGGCATTCCGAGCGAGGTGTACGTGCCGTTCCTGGTGACGGGTGTGTTCGTGTTCACGTTCACCCAGACCTCGGTGCTGTCGGGGGTGCGGGCCATCTCCGGGAACCTGGGCCTGGTGCGGGCGCTGCACTTCCCGCGGGCCTCGCTGCCGGTGTCGTTCGCGCTCCAGCAGCTCCAGCAGCTGCTGTTCTCGATGATCGTGCTGGTCGTGGTGGTCATGGCGTTCGGCTCCATGCCGTCCTGGTCGTGGCTGCTGGTGGCGCCCGCGCTGCTGCTGCAGTTCGTCTTCAACACCGGCCTGGCGCTGATCTTCGCCCGGCTGGGCAGCCGCACGCCCGACCTGGCCCAGCTGATGCCGTTCGTGCTGCGCACGTGGATGTACGCCTCGGGCGTGATGTTCAGCATCCCCGCGATGCTCGCCGACAAGAACGTGCCCGGCTGGGTGAGCGACGTGCTGCAGTGGAACCCGGCGGCCGTCTACATGGACCTGGTCCGCTTCGCCATGATCGACGACTACGGTTCCTCCTACCTGCCGCCGCACGTGTGGGCCTTCGGGCTCGGCTGGGCGCTGCTGGCCGGCGGGGTCGGCTTCGTCTACTTCTGGAAGGCGGAGGAGAGGTACGGCCGTGGCTGACGACCCGACGCAGGGGCGCGTGCCCACCGTCATCGCGGACGGGCTGCACGTCGTCTACCGCGTCAACGCCGCCCGCGGCGGCCGCGGCAGCGCCACGGCCGCGCTGAGCCGCATCCTGCGGCGCGGCAAGGACGACTCGGCCCGCGGGGTGCGCAAGGTGCACGCCGTGCGGGGGGTCTCCTTCGTCGCGTACCGGGGCGAGGCGATCGGCCTGATCGGCTCCAACGGCTCCGGCAAGTCGACCCTGCTGCGGGCCATCGCCGGCCTGCTCCCCGCCGAGGAGGGCAAGGTCTACACCGACGGCCAGCCCTCCCTGCTCGGCGTCAACGCGGCCCTGATGAACGACCTCACGGGCGAACGCAACGTCATACTGGGCGGGCTCGCGATGGGCATGTCCCGCGAACAGATCCGGGAGCGCTACCAGGACATCGTCGACTTCTCCGGCATCAACGAGAAGGGTGACTTCATCACCCTGCCGATGCGCACCTACTCCTCCGGCATGGCCGCCCGCCTGCGGTTCTCCATCGCCGCCGCCAAGGACCACGACGTCCTCATGATCGACGAGGCGCTGGCCACCGGTGACCGGAAGTTCCAGAAGCGCTCCGAGGCGCGCATCCGGGAGCTGCGCGAGCAGGCCGGCACGGTCTTCCTGGTCAGCCACAACAACAAGTCCATCCGGGACACCTGCGACCGCGTCCTGTGGCTGGAGCGGGGTGAGCTGCGCATGGACGGCCCGACCGACGAGGTGCTCAAGGAGTACGAGAAGTTCACCGGGAAGTGAGCCCGGGCCGCTCCCGGGGCGCCCGGCGCAACTGTCCCGGCTGGGCCGGCGTCTGCAAAGGAAACGTCAACTCCTGCCGCATAGGGGAATCTTGACGCCATTGGGTGTGCTGTGGTGATGGTCGGGACACCCCGGCGGTCCCTACCGCGTTGTACAACGTAAGCTGTACCGGTCCCCAAAGGCGGCAATCAGGGCCATAATGCGCGACACCCATCCGGCGGGGCCGTCCGGAGGAAGTCCGGGCGGCGTGTCCGAAATAGTGTGTATTGGGTCAACAGTGTAGAACGGGAGATGTGACGGCAATGGCTACGGAAACTCCCCGAGTGAACGCCTCATGTGCCGTCCCCGCCCAGGGCAGCCCACGATGAACCGGACCGGCAGGGCGCGTACCACCGAGCCGGAACGCGCCACCCTCGACAAGGCCGCCGCGGAGAACTTCCCCGTGGCGCCGTTCTTCCTGCCCCGGGACTGGCGCGAGGATCTGATGGCCGTCTACGGCTACGCCCGCCTCGTCGACGACATCGGCGACGGCGACCTGGCCCCCGGCGGCGCCGACGCCCGGCTGCTCGGCGTCCCCGCCGACCGGGCCGAGGACCGCACCGCCCTGCTGGACGCCTTCGAGGCCGACCTGCGCCGGGTCTTCGACGGCGAGCCGCGCCACCCGCTGCTGCGCCGCCTGCGCCCCACGGTCCGCCGCCGCGCGCTGACGCCCGAGCCCTTCCTCGCCCTGATCGCCGCCAACCGCCAGGACCAGGTCGTCCGGCGGTACGAGACCTACGACGACCTGCTCGCCTACTGCGCGCTCTCGGCCAACCCGGTCGGCCGGCTGGTGCTCGCCGTCACCGGCACCGCGACCCCCGAACGGGTCCGCCGCTCCGACGCCGTGTGCACGGCCCTGCAGATCGTCGAGCACCTCCAGGACGTCGCCGAGGACCTCGGCCGCGACCGCGTCTACCTCCCCGCCACCGACATGAAACGTTTCCACGTCCAGGAGGCGGACCTCGCCGCGCCCACCGCCGGCGCGTCGGTGCGCGCCCTGGTCGCCCACCAGGCGCAGCGCGCCCGCGACCTGCTGGACGAGGGCGACCCCCTGGTGGGCAGCGTCCACGGACGGCTCAAGCTGCTGCTCGCCGGATTCGTGGCGGGCGGACGGGCGGCCGTCGACGCGATCGCCGCCGCCGAATTCGACGTACTTCCCGGCCCGCCCAAGCCCGGCAGGATGCGACTGCTGCGCGAGGTGGGCGTCACTCTGCGAGGAAAGGGGTGATCCGGACCGTGGAGTCGGAAGCGTACGCGTCCCCACCGGTACTCGCCGCCTACCGCTACTGCGAGGCCGTCACCGGACATCAGGCACGCAACTTCGCCTACGGCATCCGGCTGCTGCCGACGCCGAAGCGGCGGGCGATGTCGGCGCTGTACGCGTTCTCCCGTCGGGTCGACGACATCGGCGACGGCGCGCTGGACCGCGAGGTGAAGGCCGCCCGGCTGGAGGACACCCGGCAGCTGCTCACCCGGATCCGCGAGGGCGCGGTCGACGAGGACGACACCGACCCGGTCGCCGTCGCGCTCGCCCACGCCGCCGACCGGTTCCCGATCCCGCTCGGCGGGCTCGACGAGCTCATCGACGGCGTCCAGATGGACGTCCGCGGGGCGACCTACGAGACCTGGGACGACCTGAAGGTCTACTGCCGCTGCGTCGCCGGTGCCATCGGCCGGCTGTCCCTCGGCGTGTTCGGTACCGAACCGGGCGCGCGGGGCGCCGAACGCGCCCCCGAGTACGCCGACACGCTCGGCCTCGCCCTCCAGCTCACCAACATCCTGCGCGACGTCCGCGAGGACGCCGTCGGCGGCCGCACCTACCTGCCCGCCGACGACCTCGCCAAGTTCGGCT
The DNA here is from genome assembly GCF_010548465.1 of Streptomyces sp. SID14436. Taxonomy (GTDB): domain Bacteria; phylum Actinomycetota; class Actinomycetes; order Streptomycetales; family Streptomycetaceae; genus Streptomyces. Next base: position 7,664 of record NZ_JAAGMD010000211.1, read on the forward strand.
GCTCGGCCGGGTTCGCCGCGCCGACCGCGCCCGAGGGCTCCGACTTCACCGGTCTGGTGCACTTCGAGGTGCGCCGCGCCCGCGCCCTGTTCGCCGAGGGCTACCGCCTGCTGCCCCTGCTCGACCGGCGCAGCGGGGCCTGCGTGGCCGCCATGGCCGGCATCTACCGCCGCCTCCTGGACCGCATCGAACGCGACCCGGACGCCGTCCTGCGGGGCCGCGTCTCCCTGCCCGGCCGCGAGAAGGCGTACGTCGCGGTGCGCGGACTGTCCGGCCTGGACACCCGCCCCCTCACCCGCCGGACCGTCAGGAGGCGCGCGTGACCCGCACCCCGCTCCCCGACGCCCGCCGCGCCGAGAAGCGGCGGGCAACCCTCCGCCGCGGCGCCGCGTCCCTCCCTGGGACGGCCGGCCGCGCACCGCTGAACCGGGACCCCGGCCGTGCGGGGGAGGGCGGACGATGAACCGCGTCACCAGGCCCGACGGGGCACACGCACCGGACCCGGGCGCCGCGCGGCACACCGTGGTGGTCGGCGGCGGACTCGCCGGCACCACCGCGGCCCTCGCCCTCGCCGACGCGGGCGTCCGCGTCACCCTGCTGGAGGGCCGTCCCCGCCTCGGCGGACTCGCCTTCTCCTTCCGGCGCGGCGAGCTGACCGTCGACAACGGCCAGCACGTCTACCTGCGCTGCTGCACCGCCTACCGCTGGCTCCTCGACCGGATCGGCGGCGCGGGCCTGGCCCCGCTGCAGGACCGCCTCGACGTCCCCGTCGTCGACCTGGACCGCCCCGAGGGGCGCCGCCTGGGCCGGCTGCGCCGCGATGCGCTGCCCGTGCCCCTGCACCTCGGGCGCAGCCTCGCCATCTACCCGCACCTCTCGCTCGCCGACCGGGCGCGGGTGGGCCGCGCCGCGCTCGCGCTCCAGGCCCTCGACCTCACCGACCCCGCCCTCGACACCCAGGACTTCGGCAGCTGGCTGGCCGCCCACGGCCAGTCGCCGCGCGCCGTCGAGGCCCTGTGGGACCTGGTCGGGATCGCCACCCTGAACGCCGTCGCGGGCGACTCCTCGCTGGCCCTCGCCGCGATGGTCTTCAAGACCGGTCTGCTCTCCGACCCGGGCGCCGCCGACATCGGCTGGGCCCACGTCCCCCTCGGCGACCTGCACGACGGGCTCGCCCGCCGCGCCCTCGACGCCGCGGGCGTGCGCACCGAGGTCCGCACCCGCGTCACCTCCCTCGACGCCCGCGGCGACGGCCGGTGGAGCGTCCGCACCTCCGGCGGGACCGTCGAGGCGGACGCCGTCGTCCTCGCCGTCCCCCAGCGCGAGGCCCACGCCCTGCTGCCCGCCGGCGCGCTCGACGCCCCCGAGCGGCTGCTCGGCATCGACACCGCGCCGATCCTCAACGTGCACGTCGTCTACGACCGCAAGGTCCTCGCCCACCCCTTCCTCGCCGCCCTCGGCACGCCCGTGCAGTGGGTCTTCGACCGCACCGCGGCGTCCGGCCTGAGCGAGGGCCAGTACCTCGCGGTGTCCCAGTCGGTGGCGCAGGACGAGATCGACGAGCCGGTGGCCGTGCTGCGCGAACGGTACCTGCCCGAGCTGGCGAGGCTCCTGCCGCGCACCCGCGACGCCGTCGTCCGGGACTTCTTCGTCACCCGGGAACGCCACGCCACGTTCGTTCCCGCCCCCGGCGTCGCACGGCTCAGGCCCGGCGCCCGCACCGAGGCGCCCGGGCTGTACCTGGCGGGCGCCTGGACCGCCACCGGGTGGCCCGCGACCATGGAGGGCGCGGTCCGCAGCGGAGTCGGCGCGGCGGACGCCGTGCTGGGCACCCTCGGCCGGCCCCGCCCCGCTCACCTCTTCGCGCTAGAGGAGGCGGCCTGATGCTCCGGCAGAGCGGCGCGGCAGGACGCCGCACCCCCGGTACCGCAACAAGAGGAGAGACTGTGCCCACTGTGCCCCCGGCCTCGAAGGCCGCTCGCAGGACCGCGGTGGACGTGTCCGCGCTCCTGGAGCGCGGCCGGACCCTGGCCATGCCGGTGCTGCGCGCGGCCGTCGACCGTCTGGCCCCTCCCATGGACGCGGTGGCCTCCTACCACTTCGGCTGGACCGACGCGCAGGGCAGGCCCGCGGACGGCGACGGGGGCAAGGCGGTGCGCCCCGCGCTCGCGGTGCTGTCCGCCGAGGTCACCGGCGCGGCACCGCGCACCGGTGTGCCCGGCGCGGTCGCCGTCGAACTGGTCCACAACTTCTCGCTGCTGCACGACGACCTGATGGACGGCGACGAACAGCGCCGGCACCGCGACACCGTCTGGAAGGTGCACGGCCCCGCCCAGGCCATCCTGGTCGGCGACGCCCTGTTCGCCCTGGCCAACGAGATGCTGCTGGAGCTGGGCACCGCCGAGGCGGGCCGCGCCGCGCGCCGCCTGACCACCGCCACCCGCGCCCTCATCGACGGCCAGGCCCAGGACATCTCCTACGAGCACCGCGACCGGGTCAGCGTCGAGGAGTGCCTGGAGATGGAGGGCAACAAGACCGGCGCCCTGCTCGCCTGCGCCAGCTCCATCGGCGCGGTCCTCGGGGGCGCGGACGACCGCACCGCCGACACCCTGGAGAAGTACGGCCACCACCTGGGACTCGCCTTCCAGGCCGTGGACGACCTCCTCGGCATCTGGGGCGACCCCGGCTCCACCGGCAAGCAGACCTGGAGCGACCTGCGCCAGCGCAAGAAGTCCCTCCCGGTCGTGGCCGCCCTCGCGGCCGGCGGCGCCGCCTCCGAGCGGCTCGGTGAGATCCTCGCCGCCGACGCCGTCAGCAGTGACTTCGCGAACTTCTCCGAGGAGGAGTTCGCGGCTCGCGCCGCCCTGATCGAACAGGCGGGCGGACGCGAATGGACCGCCGAAGAGGCGCGCCGTCAGCACACCATCGCCATCGAGGCCCTCGACGACGTGGACATGCCCGAGCAGGTGCGGGAACGGTTCACGGCGCTCGCGGACTTCGTCGTCGTACGAAAGAGATGATCACTATCGGTCGAATAGCTCTCGCGTAGTCGGCGGCCGGAAGTGCGGGGAGCACGACACCGGCCGACGGCGGACCCACAGCAGACGCACGACATGCAGCACTGCACGAAGGGGAAGCCATGACAGCGACGACCGACGGAAGCGCCGGGGCGGCCCTGCCGCCCCGGGCCCCCGCGGCCAGCGAACACGACACCGACATCCACACCCCCGTGGCGGCCGGGGTACCCGACGTCGCCGCTCGCGCCATGCGGCGCGCCACCGACTTCCTGCTGTCCCGTCAGGACGACGAGGGATGGTGGAAGGGCGACCTCGAGACCAACGTCACGATGGACGCCGAAGACCTGCTGCTCCGTCAGTTCCTGGGCATCCTGGACGAGGACACCACCCGAGCCGCCGCCCTGTTCATCCGCGGCGAGCAGCGCGAGGACGGCACCTGGGCCACCTTCCACGGCGGCCCCGGCGACCTGTCCACCACCATCGAGGCCTACGTCGCCCTGCGCCTGGCGGGCGACGCGCCCGACGCCCCGCACATGGCGAAGGCGTCCGACTGGGTCCGCCGCCAGGGCGGTATCGCCGCCTCCCGGGTCTTCACCCGGATCTGGCTGGCCCTGTTCGGCTGGTGGAAGTGGGAGGACCTGCCCGAACTCCCGCCCGAGCTCATCTGGTTCCCGTCCTGGGTCCCGCTCAACATCTACGACTTCGGCTGCTGGGCCCGGCAGACCATCGTCCCGCTGACGATCGTCTCCGCCAAACGCCCCGTGCGGCCCGCCCCCTTCCCCCTCGACGAGCTGCACACCGACCCCGGCTGCCCCAACCCGCCGCGGCCGCTCGCCCCGGTGACCAGCTGGGACGGTGCCTTCGAGCGGCTCGACCGGGCCCTGCACGCGGCGCGCAGGATCGTTCCGCGCCGGCTGCGCGCGGCCGCCATGAACACCGCCGCCCGCTGGATCGTCGAACGGCAGGAGAACGACGGCTGCTGGGGCGGCATCCAGCCGCCGGCCGTCTACTCCGTCATCGCCCTGCACCTGCTCGGCTACGACCTCAGGCACCCCGTGATGCGGGCCGGCCTGGAGTCCCTGGACCGGTTCGCGGTGTGGCGCGAGGACGGCGCCCGGATGATCGAGGCCTGCCAGTCCCCGGTGTGGGACACCTGCCTCGCCACCATCGCCCTGGTCGACGCCGGACTGCCCGCCGACCACCCCCAACTGGTCCGGGCGGCCGACTGGATGCTGGGCGAGCAGATCGTGCGCCCCGGCGACTGGTCCGTGCGCAGACCCCATCTCCCGCCGGGCGGCTGGGCGTTCGAGTTCCACAACGACAACTACCCGGACATCGACGACACCGCCGAGGTGGTCCTGGCGCTGCGCCGGGTCAGACACCACGACCCGGAGCGGGTGGACAACGCCATCGGCCGCGGCGTGCGCTGGAACCTCGGCATGCAGTCGAAGAACGGCGCCTGGGGCGCCTTCGACGTCGACAACACCAGCCCCTTCCCCAACCGGCTGCCGTTCTGCGACTTCGGCGAGGTCATCGACCCGCCGTCCGCCGACGTCACCGCCCACGTGGTGGAGATGCTCGCCGTGGAGGGCCTCGCCCAGGACCCGCGCACCCGGCGCGGCATCCGGTGGCTGCTCGACGAACAGGAGCCCGACGGCTCGTGGTTCGGCCGCTGGGGCGTCAACTACCTCTACGGCACCGGCTCCGTCGTGCCCGCCCTCACCGCCGCGGGCCTCCCGGCCTCGCACCCGGCGATCCGGCGCGCCGTCGCCTGGCTGGAGTCGGTGCAGAACGACGACGGCGGCTGGGGCGAGGACCTGCGCTCCTACCGGGACGCCCGCGGCTGGAGCGGCCGGGGAGCCTCCACCGCCTCGCAGACCGGGTGGGCGCTGATGGCGCTGCTCGCGGCGGGGGAGCGGGAGTCCGCCGCGGTGGAGCGCGGTGTCGCCTGGCTGGCCGCCACCCAGCGCGAGGACGGCTCCTGGGACGAGCCGTACTTCACCGGCACCGGCTTCCCCTGGGACTTCTCCATCAACTACCACCTCTACCGTCAGGTCTTCCCGCTCACCGCTCTCGGCCGCTACGTGAACGGGGACCCCTTCGCCAAGAAGCCGGCCCGGCCCGCCGCCGCGACGGCACCCGCCGGCACCGCCGACGGGGCGTCCGGCGGCGGGGCGTCCGGCGGCGGCACC
>NZ_JAAGMD010000234.1 GCF_010548465.1 Streptomyces sp. SID14436
CCCCGCCCGGTGCGGCCTACGGAGCCGTCCGGCCCGGCTGCCGCCGCGCCGACCACCACATCCCGGCCGCGCCCGCCGCGAGCAGGGACGCGCCGAGCGTGCCCAGCGGCACCAGGTCACGCGCCGCGCCGGTCCTCGGCAGCTCGTCCGCCCCCGGGTTCACCGGCTCGTTGTCGGTGCCGAGGAGCAGGGGAGTGGCGGGCGCGTCCGGCGAGGGGTTCGTGGTGCCGAACGGGCGGCTCCAGTGAATCCGAGGTGAGAGATTCTCAAGACCTTCGATTCTGGATTGATGCTTGAGGCTTGCCTGAGGTTCTCGATTTCTCCGCACGTTTTCGGCGATGCCACCCCGCGCGCCTTCCCGGACCGTCCCGTGCCACACTCTGTCCATGCGCGTGTACCTCGGTTCCGACCATGCCGGCTACGAACTCAAGAACCACCTCGTCGAGTGGCTCAAGGGCGCCGGGCATGAGCCCGTCGACTGCGGGCCCCACATCTACGACGCCCAGGACGACTACCCGCCCTTCTGTCTGCGCGCCGCCGAGCGCACCGCCGCGGACGCCGACGCCCTCGGCATCGTGATCGGCGGCTCCGGCAACGGCGAGCAGATCGCCGCCAACAAGGTCAAGGGCGTGCGGGCGGCCCTGGCGTGGAGCGAGGAGACCGCGGCTCTGGGCCGCCAGCACAACAACGCCAACGTCGTCGCGGTCGGGGCGCGCATGCACAGCCTCGACGAGGCGACGAAGTTCGTGGAGATCTTCCTGGCGACGCCGTTCTCGGGCGACGAGCGTCACATCCGCCGGATCGACATGCTCAGCGCCTACGAGACCACCGGCGACCTTCCCCCGGTCCCGGCCCACCACCCGCAGCAGTAACCCGGCCGCGCGCCGCCCCCGCCCGGACCGCACGGCCCCGGCGGGGGCGGCGGCGCGAGCGGGAGCGACGGCCCGGCGCGGACGGGACGGGCGGGACGGACGGGACGGGAGGGACGGACGGGACGGGCGGGACGGGCGGGACGGGAGGGACGGACGGGACGGGCGGGACGGACGGGACGGGCGGGGAAGAGGCGCGAGCGAGAAAGGGGACGCGGTGCCGGAGGGGCACACGATTCACCGGCTGGCCGAGGACTACGCGGCCGCCTTCGCGGGCCGCGGCCCGCTGCGGGTCACCAGCCCTCAGGGCAAGTTCAGCGACGCGGCCGCCCTGCTCGACCGCAGCCCCCTGCACACCGCCGACGCCCACGGCAAACACCTCTTCCTCGGCTTCCGCGACCCCGGCCCCGGGCACACCGACTGGGTCCACATCCACCTCGGCCTGTTCGGCAAGGTCGCCTTCGGACCGGCCCCCGCGCCGCCGCCCACCGACACCGTGCGCCTGCGCCTCGCCGGTGACCGCGGCTACGCCGACCTGCGCGGACCCACCACCTGCGCCCTCGTCACCGACGCCGAGAAGCAGGCCGTGCACGCCCGCCTCGGCCCCGACCCGCTCCGCCCCGACGCGGACCCGGCCGCCGCGTACCGCAGGATCAGCCGCAGCCGTACGACCGTCGCCGCGCTGCTGATGGACCAGAAGGTCATCGCCGGCGTGGGCAACGTCTACCGCGCCGAGGTCCTCTTCCGGCACGGCATCGACCCCTACCGCGCGGGCCGGGACATCACCCCGGCCGAGTGGGACGCGATCTGGGCCGACCTGGCCGCGCTCATGCGGGAGGGCGTACGGACCAACCGCATCGACACCGTGCGCCCCGAGCACACCCCGGAGGCGATGGGCCGCCCGCCGCGCGTCGACGACCACGGCGGCGAGGTCTACGTCTACCGCCGGGCCGCCCGGCCCTGCCACCTGTGCGGCGAGGAGATCCGCACGGCAGAGCTGGCCGCGCGCAACCTCTTCTGGTGCCCGGGCTGCCAGCGGACCTGACCCCGCACCCGGACCCCCTTTGGACCGGCGGCTCCACACCGGCCGGCCCTTCACCGGTCCGTTCCGCCGGCGCCGGCTCCACACCGGTCCTCTCCGCCCCGGCCGGTCCCGCACCGTCCCGGTCCGCCCGGGCCCGCGTGCGCTCAGAAGCCGTGCGGCAGCCAGGGGGTGACACCGCCGAACCCGACGGACGCCCCCGCCAGCGCGCCCCGCCCCAGCTCCCGCACCCGGCCCGACCGGGCCAGCGCCGCCAGGCTCACCCCGCCGAGATACGCCGCCGCCAACTCCCGTACCGACAGGGCGAGATCGGGCGCCTCGTCGGTCCGCTCGCAGGACGCCCCCTTGGCGTTGCCGCTGAGCCGCCAGCGCCCCGCGTTCCACGGGCAGAAGGCGTCCTCGACCTCCAGCACGACGTCCACCGGCGCCTGGTAGGTCCGCGCCGCCAGCGCCGCCCCCACGTCGACCAGCCGGACGTACAGGCTGTCCCGCAGCGTCGGCAGGCAGCGCCGCGGGTCGGACACCAGGTACTGCCAGGCGTCGTCCACCGGCCGGTTGTGGACCACCAGCGTCGACGTCAGGTCCACGTCGAACAGGAACCGCCACAGCGCCGCGTCCGCCGCCGGGTCCAGGGCGGCCATGTGCCGCAGCACCACCGTGCCGTCCGGCCCGGCCGGGCCCCAGCCCGGCTTCACGTGGAAGCGCGCGTACCCGACGACCTCGCCGTCCCGCTCGGCCACCACGCACTGCAGGGGCGACCCGCCGTCCCGGTCGCTCTCCGGGTCGAGCAGCGCCAACCGCTCCCAGCCGGGCCGCCGGGCCAGCATGCCCGGACGCAGCGGCACCAGCCGGGCGTAGACCGACTCGCACGCGTCCAGGACACTCGCGGGCTCCGCGTACCGCAGCCGTACGCCGTCCGTCCCGTCGGGCACGGACAGGGTGACCCGGGCGGTGTCGATCGTGGCGCCCAGCTGATGGGTGGCCGCCGCGTAGCCGAACCGGCCGTAGATCGGCGGCTCGGACGCCGTGAGCACCGCCAGCGGCTCCCCCCAGGACCGTACGTCGTCCAGCTGCCGCCGCATCATCGACGTCAGCAGCCCGCGCCGCCGGTGCGTGGCCGCCACACTCACCATCGTGACCCCCGCGGCCGGCACGGACGCCCCGCCGGGCACCGTCAGCCGGAACGAGAACGCCCCCGCCGTGCCCACGCACGTCTCCCCGTCCCACACACCGACGGACCGGCCGAACTCGGTCAGCGAGCGCCACAGCTCCCGTTCCTCCTCGGCCTCGGGTACCCCGCTGAAGGCCCGGACGAGGGTGCCGTACCACCGGTCCCACTCGTCCCGCCGCAGCACCCGTGGTGCGCTCACCGTGCCCGCCGTGCTCGTCCGTTCGCTCGCCATACGCCATGCCTACCAGTGCGATCCGGGAGGAGCGAGGCAATTTTTCCCGGGCGGCCACGCGACGGCGTCCGGTGAAGTTCACTGTGAAGTCGGTCCCCGCTACGAGGGACAACCAGGACCTCCCGTGCCAAGCGGCCGGTCCGATGGATAGGGTCCCGAACTAATGGCAGCAGGACGAGAACGGCGCGCGGCCGCCGAGACGTTCACGGCCCGGTGGAAGAAGCAGTGGCACCGGGCCCGCGTCGGCGTGCGCCGGGCCGCCGTCGACTACTTCCGGGGCAACGGCTCCGACTGGGTCGCCCTCGCCGGTCTGCTCCTGACCATCCCGCTGTTCACGGCGGGCACGCTCGCCAACTCCGTGTGGTGCCCGCCCGCCGCCCTCGTCCTGCCGATCGTCGCGGGCGGACTGCTGCTCCGCCCGGCCAGCCTCCTCGGCCTGTACGCCGTCGCGGCCACCGCGCTCATCGTCGAGGCCGTCCAGCTCGGCCCCTACACCGAGGGCGCCGCCCGGGTCACCCCCGGCGTCGTCCTGGTCGTCGCGGCCTGCGGGTTCTTCGGCCTCCTCGTGGCCCAGTTCCGCAGCCGCGTCGGCGTGCCCTGGCGGCGCGGCGGCACCATGCTGTTCGACCTGCGCGAACGCATCAGGGTGCAGAGCCAGCTGCCCGCGCTGCCCGGCGGATGGCACCAGGAGATGGCCCTGCGGCCCGCGGGCGGCCAGTCCTTCTCCGGCGACTTCGTCGTCGCGGCCCGCACCAACGGCGGCCGCACCCTGGAGGTCGTCCTCACCGACGTCTCCGGCAAGGGCATGGACGCCGGCTCCCGCGCCCTGCTGCTCTCCGGCGCCTTCGGCGGTCTGCTCGGCAGCCTGCCCCCGCACGCCTTCCTCCCGGCCGCCAACGGCTACCTCCTGCGCCAGGAATGGGACGAGGGCTTCGCCACCTCCATCCACCTCGTCCTCGACCTGGACTCCGGCGACTACGAGCTGTACACCGCGGGGCACCCGCCGGGCCTCCAGCTCAGCGCGGGCACCGGCCGCTGGGAGGAGAAGGCCGCCGACGGCCCGCTGCTCGGCGTGTACGACGGCGCCCAGTTCGACCCGGTGAAGGGCTCCCTGCGCCCCGGCGACGTGCTCATGCTGTTCACCGACGGCCTCGTGGAGACCTCCGACCGGGACATCGTCGAAGGCATCGACCGCCTCACCGGCGAGGCCGACCGCTACGTCGCCGGCGGCTTCCACGGCGCGGCCTGGCACCTCATCGAAGCCGTCGCCAAGGACGTCAACGACGACCGGGCCCTGCTGCTGATCTGCCGCGAGGGCCCCACGGCCGCCGCCCACCGCTGACCGGCACCCGCCGGTGCACACTGAACGGGTGACAGACACACCACGCAGCCCCTCGCCGTACCTGTCCGTGGCCGAGGTCGAAGCCGTCGCCCGCGCCGCGCACGACGGCCAGACCGACAAGGCCGGCCGCCCCTACACCGAGCATCTGAGCGCCGTCGCCGAGGGCGTACGGGCGCGCGGCGGCCACGCGGAGCAGATCGCGGCGGCCTGGCTGCACGACGCCGTCGAGGACCACCGGCTGTCCGACGACTGGCTGGCCCGGGCCGCCCTGACGGCGCGGACCAAGGACATCGTCCGCGCGGTCACCAAGCGGCCGGGGGAGCCGCCCGAGGCGTACGCGGCCCGCATCCGGGCCACCCCCGGCGCGCTGCTGGTGAAGGAGGCGGACCTGGCGCACAACGCCGACCCGGCGCGGCTGGCGGTGCTGGACGAGGCCACCCGGACGCGGCTGGCCGAGAAGTACACGCGCATGCGCGCACTCCTCGGCCTCACGGCGGGCGGGCGGTGACCGCGGCCGTCCCGGGATGTCCCGGACGGCTCAGGCGGAGACCTTCTCGCGGGTCCGGTCCGCTTCGTGCCGCTCGCGTTCCCGCGCCGCCTCGGCCGGGTCCCGCTTGAACGCCCAGTCCATCGCGGGCTCCATCACCGGCCGGAACACCCGGCGCACCGGTGCGGTGCACAGCAGCGTCACCATCGCGGCGGCCAGCACGGTCACCAGGATCTCGCCGAACGGCCCCTGGAGCGCGGACACCTCGAACCAGCCCTTGTAGTCACCGGCCTTCACCACGAAGCCGTGCAGCAGGTAGCCGCACAGGGTGCCCGCGCCGAGTGCGGTGAACCACACGCGGCGTCCCGGCACCCAGGCGAAGAAGCAGGCGGTCAGCACCAGCGAACACCCGAAGAGGGCCAGCACCATGACCGGTCCGGCCCACCAGGGCGCTCCCAGTTCCTGCGCGGAGTCGCGGTGGTAGAACCAGCCGGTGTTCATCCGGGGCGCCGCCCACCAGGCGAAGGCCAGCGCGGCGGCGCACACCGGCACGGCCGCGATCCGCACCGAACGGCGGCGCACCAGGTGGAAGTGCTCCGGCTTCAGACACAGGCCCAGCACGAAGAACGGCAGGAACTGGAGGACGCGCTGGAGGTCGAGGTCGTCCCCGATCTCCGGGGTGACACTCGCCAGCATCGCCACCACGAGGGCCAGCGGCAGCGGATGCCGCACGGCCTTCCAGATCGGCGTGGTGAGCCGCCAGATGAACAACGCGCACAGGAACCAGGTCAGGTACCAGGGGTCGAGCAGGCTGATCTCCTGCTGCGGGTCGTTGTCCACGAACCGCTTGAACAGCGGGTACGCCGTCTCGAAGACGATGTACGGCACGGCGACACCGGTGATGAGCCGGCGCAGCCGGTCGGGGCGCATGTCGAAACTGCGCGAGAAGAAGCCGGAGATGAGGATGAACGCCGGCATGTGGAAGGCGTACACGACCATGTAGGCGGCCTGGAGGGACCGGCTGTCGCCCTTCAGGGGCTCCCAGGCGTGGCCGACGGCCACCAGCACGATGGCCAGGTACTTGGCGTTGTCGAAGAACGCGTCACGCCGTTTGGCCGCGGGGGCCGCCGGGCGGCGCGCGTCCCGGCCGCCGCTCCCGGGGGCGGGCGCACCCGGCACCCCGGACGACGGTGACGGAGCCGGGGGGAGAGGCGTACCGCGGTGGTTGCCGTTCGGTCGCGGCGAGGCCGTCACTGACCCTCCCTGCGGGAACTCGGGGTCAGGAGCGGGGAGCTCGCTGCGCTTGCGGGGGACGAGGCAGCGTGAAACATCTGAGGCACCCTAGCGTTGTCCGCGCGTATTCGTAAAACGCCCGACGTCATTACCGGTATTCACCCCGGGTACCCCCGATTCGGTAATGCCGACGGCATGGCGGGCGTGACGGTCGACACACCCTCAACGCGCCGCGCCGGTACGGGTCCTGTGTACCACCTGCGCCTCTCTTGTCAGGATTCATCCGGACCGAACGGTGCATAGGCGGGGCAGCCCGCCCCAACGGAACGATCGCTTCAGCCCGTTTCCCGATCTTTCCGCGGGTGAGTCGGAACGCCCGTGACCGTAATTCGAATTGGCTGCGAACGCGGTGTGGGGAATGTGAAACGATGCGGCCGAATTCCCGGTCCGGGTGGCTCCTCGAATTACCGTGCGACGCCGCGCCGTCGACCTCGTGCCGACGGGGGCCCACCCGGCCGGTCCCGGCCACGGAGGGCGGATGATGCGTCACCTGCCGCATAGCGCGGCCCCGTTGGTGGCACGATGGTTCTGGCGGGGTGCGCGGGGTCGCGTCCCCCGGGCCCGGGAGTGTGCGGACCGATCGAGGGTGTGATCAGTTGTGGCCATTTCACTGTCAGTGGTGCTGCTGTTGGCGATCATCCTTGTGGTGCTGATGAGAGGCGGCTCCATCAAGGCGGGTCCCGCGATCGTGGCGGTGCTCTTCGGCTTCTTCCTCGCCTCGACCGGCATGGCCCCGTCCATCAACCGGTTCCTCAACTCGATAGCGGAGACGATCAACTCCATCAGCTTCTGACCCCCGGGGCGGGCAGCGACGGCACACCGCGGGCCGGCACGAGAGGGGGCGGCTTCCGCCGCCGCCCTTACCTCCGAGGTCATCGACGCGAGAGCGGCACCCCGGCAGGCTCGGACGTGCCCAGCCGAGCCGACCGGAAGGACCCGCCCCATGACCGCCTACGTCATCGCCCACCTCCAGGAGGCCGCCCCGCACCCGGAGATCGCCGAGTACATCGAGCGCATCCCCGCGACCTTCGAGCCCTACGGCGGACGCTTCCTCGTGCACGGCACCGCGCACGAGGTGAAGGAGGGCAGCTGGCCCGGCCACGTCGTCATGATCGGCTTCCCCGGCGTCGCCGAGGCCCGCGCGTGGTGGGACTCACCCGCCTACCGCGCCATCGCACCCCTGCGCTCCCGGCACATCGCCGGCGACATCGTCCTGGTCGACGGCGTCCCCGAGGGCTACGACCCGGCCGTCACCGCCCGCGCCCTGCGCGAGGCCCCGCCCGCCGGGTGAGGCCGGGACCGGGCGATTCCCGCCGGGCCCCGGAAAGCCGTCAGGGCCGGGCGGAGGAAGGAACCTCCGCCCGGCCCTGAGCCGTGCAGAGCGGGCGACGGGAATCGAACCCGCGTAGCCAGTTTGGAAGATCGCGTATGCGGATCCGCCCTGACCTGGATGAACGCTGACCTGCGCGGGAGCGGGCTAGGCACCCTGACTCCCCGTGGTTCCCTCTCCGCTCCCGTTGCGTCGGGCACGTAAAGGGCACGGCTGCTGAGCTCAACCCGACTCCGTGGCGGTGGGCATGATCCACAGGTAGAGCACCCACACCGACACGGCGGCCACCGACTGGCCCTTACACCTGGCCCAAAGATCCATGATGATCACCTTGCCCTTCGCGAGTCCGATCCGGATGGCGGACGACAGACGGGTGACAGTGGCAGAGATCACACATGCAGCGATGAACGTGAACGGCTCGGGAGTCGAGTTCAACTCAGCAACCACTTGGATTGTCGCACGTGAGCATGCGGTCGGCGGAGCGACTTTGGCCGGGAGCTGCTTTGGCGCGAGTGATCATGGCCCCGTAAGCTTCCGGCGCGTCGGGCAGTCTGTGGACCTGCCCGTTAAAGCACGACGTTGGGGCCATGATCTTCGAGGCTCGCGCCAAAGTGGCTGGCTAAAGTCGCGGAGCCGACCGCCCCAGCCACAGCGGACCCCTCCCACCTTTATGCCCGCAGCCGCCAGCGCGCCGCCGGGCGGGGCCGCCGCTGGCGAAGACAGGGCGGCGGCCCCGCCGTACAGGCGGCGCGCTCCCGCGCCGTGCGCGGGCTTGATGAACGTAGGGAAAGTCTTACCGCACCCTTGATCGGCACCTGCCCCGATCAGGGCCTGTCGGCTCGTTGCTCGGCTCGGCTACCGTTCCATGCATGCCTTCTGCACTGGACACGCCCCGGGGAGCGGCCGAACTCGCTGAGTCCCTGCTTCCCCCGCTCGGGAACCGCTGGCTGCACACTCAGGCCGTGGCTGCTCGGGCTCGCGAGGCTTCCGCGGCTGTGTCTGAGGCTGACCGGGATCTCCTCGTCGCTGCCGCGTGGCTGCACGACATCGGCTACGCGCCCGAGCTGCGTGACACCGGCTTCCATCCTCTCGATGGCGCTCGTCATCTCGAATCGCTGGGTGCGCCGGCGCGTCTGGTGCGGCTGGTGGCTCATCACTCCGGGGCCGTGTACGAGGCGGAGCAACGCGGACTCTCGGCAGAGCTGGCCGTCTACGAGCGGGAAGACTCCCCTGTCCTGGACGCGCTGATCTTCGCTGACATGACGACCGGCCCCGCCGGGCAGTCCTTCGACTTCGGCACCCGGATTGACGAGATCCTTGTCCGCTATGAACCGGGCAGCGAGGTGCACAACGCGATCAGCAAGGCTCGGCCTTACCTCCAGGGCGCTGTCGAGCGGACTCGCGGCCGCATGGCTCATCAGCCGATGTAGGGCTCTGCCTGGTCAGCCAGGCCGCGTTCGATCCGCATGCGCATCGACGGGTGGATGTTCAGCTCGTCCAGTTTGCTCGGGTCGACGAAGGCTACTTCCTTGCTCTCGCTGCTCGTCCGCAGCTCGCCGCCGGTGATGCGGGCGTGGAAGCAGATGGAGAACTGCTGACGGACCTCGCCGTCGTCGTACGCCATGACGTGCCCGGGGTTGGTGTAGATGCCGACGAGACCGGTCACCTCCACATCGAAGCCGGTCTCTTCCTTCGTCTCGCGGACTGCCGCGTCCGGGGCTGACTCGCCCAGGTCGATGCCACCTCCGGGCAGGGCCCAGAGGTCGTTGTCGGTCTTGTGGATCAGCAGGACTTGCCCGGCCTCGTTGCGGGCCACGGCGGTCACGGAAGGGACGAGGCTGTTCGCCTTCGGAGCATTGGGATCGTTGAAGTAGTCAACACGGGCCATGCCTTCAGCGTTGCACGTCCGGGGCCTGTTATGCCGTCCGGCCCCGCTCCCATGCGTAGTCGAAGCTCCGCATGTAGTGCCGGAAGGTCCGCGCTCCGGGGAGGTACCGGAAGTGCATCACCGGGTTCTGGCCGGCGGGAGCTCCAAGGACGTGCGGGTTCACGAGAACGTCCTCGTCGAACCGGTAGATCGAGTTGTAGAGGATCGTGTCGTGCAACCGGACTTCGACACCGGGCGTCGACATGGCGGGCTCGAGGTAGCGCCGGGTGATCCGGGCACGTGCGGCCAGGTCGCCGCCGATGCCTTCCTCTTCGCCACGCTGACGGACCGCTTCGGAGTCGGGGTCGCCGAGCAGGATGCGGACCTGGGCGCCGGCCTTCGCCTTCTCGGCCAGATGGTCGGGCAGGTCCGGATTGCTGTCGAAGAGGAACAGTCCGGCGTACACGAGGATGTCGACCTGGTCCGTCGCCTTCTCAATCAGGGATGACCAGAGAGGGGCGGGCACCGCGCCACGGTGCGGGTAGTACGTGATCAGCTCGGACGTGCTGGCCTTCTCTGCCTGCTTCTCCACGGAAGGCCAGATGTAGACCTCGTCGACCCCCAGGAAGCTCGCCGCCTTCCAGCGGTGCCCACGGTGCGGAGTGCGGTTGGTGGTGATCCACCGCTCGACGCTCTTGGGGTCCACTCCGACGTGCTCGGCAACGGACTGGATCGTCTCGCCCTTCGTTGAAATCGCCGCGCGCAGACGCTCGTTCGCCATCACGTTCCCTTTCATGGGACGCCGTAGGGACGTTTTGACGATAGCTCAGACGTCCCTAAACGTCCATACGGACCGTGATGCGTCCACCCCCTCTCGCGGTCTCCTGATCTCGCCGCCGAACGGCGGCTCAACTTCGCCAGATCAGGAGAGACGACGATGCGTCAGATCCCCGTCGACACCGTGAACGCGACCGTGATGGTCGCCAAGGCTCCGCAGCCCAAGGTCAAGGACCGCCGTACCGGTGAGATCGCCATCGACAAGGACGGCACCACCCTGATGGTCGTGGAGGTCATGTTCTCCACGCCCGACGAGGTGGAGATCCTCAAGCTCACCGTGCCGGAGCCCGGTGTGTCCAAGGACCTGGCCATGGGCACTCCCGTGGTCCTGACCGGGCTGGTCGCCTCGCCGTGGGAGAACGAGTTCAACGGTCAGAAGCGGCACGGGATCGCCTTCCGGGCCATCGCGGTGACCTCCCTCACCGACGCTGCCTCGAAGCCGAAGGCGGCCTGAGCCATGACGTGGCTGTTGGTCGCCCTGGTGCTGGTCGTCGCCGCTGCGGGTCTCCTGCGGTGGCGGCGCCCCGCCTGGTACTGGCTGACCTTCGGGGTCACCCTCGCCGCGCTGCGGGTCCTCGTCCGCTACGGCTCGGTCATGGACGCCTGCGGGCTCACCGTCCCGGCTCCCCGCTGGCGCCTGACCGTGGCCCGGATGACCAACCGGCCCGTTCCCGGTCCTCGGGCCCCGCGCATCCTGCGGGTCCGCGTGACCCGTACCGGCCTGGTGCTGCGGCTGAAGCTCCGGCCCGGTCAGGACGCCTTCGACGTCGCCGCCTCGTGCGATCGGCTGCGGCACTCGTTCGCCATGTACGGCGTGACCTCCCGCGAACTGCGCTCGGGCGTGGTCGAGGTGCGCATGACCGGCTATGACGTGCTCAAGCGGGTGCAGATGCCCGCGCACGTCGACACCCGGCCGATGCGGGTCCCGGTCGCCCTGCGTGAGGACGGAGCCGTCCACTACCGCGACTATCGTGCCGTGCCCCACGGGCTCATCCTCGGCGCCACGGAGTCCGGCAAGTCGGTCTATCAGCGCAACCTCGTGGCCGCGCTCGCGCCGCAGCGGGTTGCCCTGGTGGGCATCGACTGCAAGCAGGGTGTGGAGCTGTTCCCGTTGGCGCGCCGGTTCTCCGCGCTCGCCGACAATCCCGACACCGCCGCCGAACTCCTCGATGCGCTGGTGTCCCACATGCAGGGCGTCTATCAGCTCATCCGGGCCGAGCAGCGGATCACCGCCGATGTGCCGGATGCCGAGATCGCCGCCGACATCTGGGACCTGCGCGAGGACCTGCGGCCGGTGCCGATCGTGGTCATGGTCGACGAGGTGGCCGAACTCGCCCTCTTCGCGAGCAAGGAGGAGGAGAAGCGCCGGGACCGGATCATCACCGCGCTCGCCCGGCTCGCCCAGCTCGGCCGCGCGGCCGGCATCTACCTGGAGATCTGCGGGCAGCGCTTCGGCTCCGAACTCGGCAAGGGCATCACCATGCTCCGCGCCCAGCTCACCGGCCGCACCGCGCACCGCGTCAACGACGAATCCTCGGCGAACATGGCCTTCGGCGACATCGCCCCGGACGCCGTCCTGGCTGCGATCCAGATCCCCACCGACACCCCGGGCGTCGCCGTCACCGGTGACTCGGCCGGCGGGTGGGCCCGGATCCGCGCCCCGCACACCTCGCTTCGGCAAGCCGTGAACATCTGCAACCGGCACGCCGACCTGGCCCCGGACCTGCCCGCCCTCGCGCCGTTCCGGCCCGCCCTCGGCACCCTCGCCCCGGTCCCGGCTGTCGAGTCCGCTCCGGCCGCTGCCTGACCCTCACCGCGCACGTCCGATCGAATGAAGGGAGTACCCCGTCATGTGCCCGCGCTCTGAGGACTTCCACCGCACCGTGACGCTGCTCGGCGACCTCGCCCTGTACGCCCACACGTACGGCGCCGACCTCGACTTCGTCAACGAGGTGGGCCCGTGCCTGGCGGTCTCGCTGCCCGAGCCGCCGCCCGGCATCTTCCCGCCCGGCTACGACCCCACCGACGGCCCCCAGTATCCCGGTGGGCAGTCCTGATGGCCCGCCTCCGCATTGATGCCGTCCTGGTCCAAGCCGTCATTGCCGGTGCGCTGTCCTTCGCCCACCTCCACGACCTGGCCGCCGCCGCCGGACAGACGGGCTGGAAGGCTTGGGCCTACCCCATCTCGGTTGATCTGCTGCTGGTCGCCGCCTGGCGTCGGCTGCGGACCGATGGACCGTCCCGGCTGGCCTGGTGCTGGTTTCTCATCGCCCTGGTCGCCTCGCTCGGCGCGAACGTCGCCACCGCCGGACTCCTCGACCTGGACGACGTTCCGGCCTGGCTGCGCATCCTCGTCGCCGCCTGGCCCGCCCTGGCCTTCATGGGCGGCACCCTCCTCGCCCACTCGCCCGCGGGCCACATCCCGGCTTCGCCGGACCCTGCGCCGGTGCCGGACCCCGCGCCCGAGGTGGAACCCGAACCGGCCCCCGCCGTTGAGCCGGAACCGGCCCCGGTCGACTCCGCCGACGCTGCTCCGGCCCTCCCGCCCGTCCACCCGGCTCCGACGGCGCCGGCCGTTGCGGTTCCGGCCGCGCTGGTCGACCACGCCCGCAAGGTCGCCGCCGACCACGAGCACCGGACCGGCGCACCCATCGACACCGACACCCTGCGCGCCCGCCTCGGCGTCCCGCCGCACATGGCCGACGCCATCGTCGCCCAGCTCGCCTGATCAGAAGGGAAACGCCTCGTGCTCGTCGACCCGGCCGACCTGACCGCCGCCGACCACCTCAACGGCGCCCGCGAGATGGCCGACGCGGGCCGGCCCTTCCTCGCCCACCTGCTCGCTGAGGAGGCCGCCCGCCTCACCGCCGCCCCGGCCACCGCCGCCGAGATCCGCGCCACCTACCCCGACCCGAACCTGACCCGAACGGAGACCGACTGACATGCCCGCCCGCGACTTCTTCCACTCCGTGATGCGCATCGGCCCGGTGCAGATCGGCACCCACCGCGACCGCCACGGCACCACCAAGCACGCCGCCGTGTGCAGCGCGGACGGCTGCGGCTGGTCCGCCGACTACTCCTCCCAGTCCGCCGCCCAGCTCGCCGCCCGCACCCACCGCTGCAAGGTCCGCTAGGAGGCCACCCGTGGACGTCCCGCTCTGGCTCGCCCTGATCGTCGTCGGCTGGCTCGGCGTCAAGCTCATCCGCCCGCCCTGGTGGCTCATCGCGGTGCTCCTCCTGGGCGGCTACCTCCTCGCCGACAGCCTGCTGTCCCCGGTCATCGACACCGCCGTCAAGTAGCCCCAGAAAGGAGAACCGTTCATGTTCCGGCCCAAGCTTCCGACCATGCCGCAGCCCACGGGCCTGGTCTCCCCGCCCGCCGTCATCGAACCGACCAGCATCACGCCGGGCACCCCGGCCACGCCGCCCGCCCCGATCACCCCGACCCCGGTCCCGGCGCCGACGCGTCCCACGGTCCAGCTCACCCCCGGCACCGCGCTCGCCCTCATCGGCGGCGGCACCACCGTCGTCCTGGTCGTCGGCGCCGTCCTGGTCTCCCTGCTCCTGGCCGTCGCCGTCACCGGCGCCTCGGTCGCCGTCTGCGCCCTGGTGATCCGCTCCCTGGTCAACACCGACGCCAAGCGCCACCGCTGACCGGACCGAGGGCGACGCACAAGCCGCCAGCACGCCGCCGCCCTCGGCCCCTCGCGCTCCGCTCCTCCAACCGCTCTCGCGAAAGGGGAACACCCATGGACCCGCAGATAGCCGTGACCCTCCTGCCGTTACTCGGCTGGGCCCTGCACGGCGGCATCCTCACCCGCCGTCTCGCCTCCGCCCGCCGCGACCCGCTCACCGGCCTGCACACCCGCGCCGGATGGACCACCCGCGCGGAACGCCTCATCCGCCGGCACTCCACCGCCGCCGTGCTCCTGGTCGACCTCGACCACTTCAAAACCCTCAACGACACCCACGGCCACGCCGCCGGAGACGCCGCCCTCGTCGCCACCGCCGACCGGCTCCGGGCCTGGTGCGGACGCAACGGCACCGCCGGCCGCCTCGGCGGGGATGAGTTCGTGATCGTCGTCCAGGACCTGGCCGCCGCCGACCTCGACGCGCTGACCGCCGCACTCAACCGGCCGCTGTCCTACCTGGGCACACCGCTGCCGTTGGCTGCCTCGGTCGGCGTCTGCCGCCTCGCCGAACTGCCGGTGCCGCTCCTCACCGATGCGCTCGCCACCGCTGATACGGCCATGTACGCGGCCAAGGGCCGTGGCCGCCGGGGCTTCCGCGCCTCTCACTGACCGGCCACCGGGTGGCGCACAAGCCGCCAAGCACGCCGCCACCCGGGGCCGTCCCTTCCAACCGCAATCGAAAGGAACCACCATCATGACCCACCGCACCCCGCTCCCGTCGCGTATCTGCCCGGCCTGTGACGGCTTCGCCTCCGTCGCCGTCACCTCCGGCGGACGCGACCCCCGCGGGCACCTGCGCACCCTCACCGCGCACTGCCCGACCTGCCAGGGCACCGGCACCGTTCCCGCCCGCCGCGTCCGGGAGGGCGCTGGTGCCTGAGACGCTGCTCGACCCGGCCACCCTCGGCGACCTGCTGAGGGTGGCTTCGGCCGTCGACTACCACCGCTGGGAAGAACAGGTCCGCCGCACCGGTGGCTGCGCCGATCCCATCCACCTGACCGGCTGGACGATCCACAAGGACAAGACCACCGGCGAGACCCTGCACCGCTACTCGACCGAGGGCGAACCCGGCGGACGGCTCCGCGTCGCCTGCGGCAACCGCCGCGCCTCCCGCTGCCCGGCCTGCGCCTGGACCTACGCCGGAGACACCTACCACCTGATCCGCGCGGGCCTGGCCGGTGACGACCGCCGCGACATCCCCGCCACTGTCCGCGACCACCCGCGCGTCTTCGCCACCCTCACCGCACCCTCGTTCGGCCCGGTCCACAACCGCCCCGACCATGGCACCTGCCGCTGCGGTGCTCGCCACGCTCCGGACGCTCCGGAACTGGGCACCGCCCTCGACCCGGCGACGTACGACTACGCGGGCGCCGTGCTCTTCAACAACCACGCCGGGCAGCTCTGGCAGCGCTTCACCAACCGGCTCCGCCGCGAGATCGCCGCCCGCGCCGGCCTCACCCAACGCGAGCTGAAGGAGTCGGCCCGGCTGTCGTACGGCAAGGTCGCCGAGTTCCAGAAACGCGGCGCCGTCCACTTCCACGCCGTCGTACGCATCGACGGACCCGACGGGCCCGGCACCCCGCCGCCGTCCTGGGCCACCGTGCAGCTGCTCGCCGACGCGATCCGCGCCGCCGCCGCACACTCCTACACATCGACCTCGGTCCCGGCCACCGCCGACCAACCCGCCCGCACCTTCCGCTGGGGCACCCAGCTCGACGTCCGGCCCGTCAAGGCGTTCGGGGACGGCTCCGACATCACCGAACAGGCCGTCGCCTCCTACGTCGCCAAGTACGCCACCAAAGCGGCCGAGAACACCGGCACCCTGGACCGCCGCATCGGGGAGCTCTCCGAACTCGACCGCCACGGCGTGCCCGACCACACCCGCCGCCTGATCACCGCGTGCCGCGATCTCGACCCGTTGTATCCGGACCGGCGGCTGTGGGCCTGGGCTCACATGCTCGGCTTCCGCGGCCACTTCTCCAGCAAGAGCCGCCACTACTCCACCACCCTCGGCGCCCTCCGCCAGGCACGCGCCGACTACCGCGCGGCCCAGGAACATGCCGCCCTCGGCCTCGACGACCGCGAGCCGGACACCGTCCTCGTCCTCGCCGACTGGCAGTACGCCGGCCACGGCCACACCCCCGGTGAATCCGCGCTCGCCGCCACCATCGCCCGGGATCTCCAGCTCAACCGCGAAACCGCCCGCGAAGAACTCGCAGCCCTGCGTCAGGAAGGAGAGCAAGACCATGCATGAGCGGTACCTCAACGTGGATCAGGTCGCTGAACTCCTCGGTACGACCGTACGGTTCCCGCGTCGCCTGATCGAAGAGCGCCGCATCACGTACGTGAAGGTCGGCCGACACGTCCGCATCCCTGAGAGCGCTGTGCGGGAGTTCATAGCCGCCAACACGGTGCAGCCGCGTCGGCGTGGCACTGCTCTTCAGGGGGTGGCTGCCTGATGGCAGGGAAGCGCCGCCAGTTCGGGCGGGTCCGCAAGCTCCCGTCCGGCCGCTATCAGGCGCGCTACGTCGGCCCTGACGGACAACTGCGCCCGGCGCCGGAGACGTTCCGCACGAAGAAGGATGCGGATGCCTGGCTCGCCGACAAACAGACCGAGCTGCGACGGGGGGACTGGCACGACCCGGACGCCGGAAAGGTTCCGTTCGGACCGTACGCCGATGCCTGGATCAAGGAACGGGAGGTGACCACACGGACGCGGCAGCTCTACGCCTCACTGCTGCGACACCACCTCGCACCCACGTTCGGGGGCGTCAACGTCGCCGACATCTCGCCCCCGCTCGTGCGTCGCTGGCGTGCCGACAAGCTCGCCGCCGGCACCGGTCCGTCGACCGTCGCCAAGGCGTATGCCCTGCTCCGCGCCATCCTGCACACCGCCGTCGCGGACCAGATGATCCGGCGCAACCCGTGCACGATCAAGGGTGCGAGCGTGGTGCACACCCCGGAGCGGCCCACCGCCACCGTGCAGGAGGTGTACGCCCTCGCCGACGCCATTCAGCCGCGCTACCGGGCGCTCGTCCTCATGGCGGGCTTCCTCGGTCTTCGCTGGGGCGAACTGATCGGCCTGCACCGCCGGGACGTCGACCTGGACCACGGTGCCGTGCGCGTCCGCCGGTCCGTCGCCGAACTCAACAACGGCCAGCGTGAGATCAAGGCGCCCAAGAGTGCGGCCGGTAAGCGCACGGTGTCCATTCCGGCCGCGATCGTCCCGGACATCCGCGAACATCTGAAGCGCTACGCCGAGTCGGGTGCGGACGGCCGTGTGTTCATCGGCGCAAAGGGTGCGATCCCGCGACGGAACCACTTCAACCGGCTGTGGCGCACCGCGTGCACCGCCGCCGGCGTCAAGGGCCTGCACTTCCATGATCTTCGGCACACCGGCAACACCCTCGCCGCCTCGACCGGGGCCAGCACCCGGGAGCTGATGGCGCGCATGGGCCACAGCACCGCGCGGGCCGCGCTGATCTACCAGCACGCCAGCGCCGAGCGGGACCGGCTGATCGCCGACGCCGTGTCCGGGCTCGTCGACAAGGGTCGGAAGAAGGCACGGAAGGGCAAGAAGAAGAAAGATCGAAAGCCCAAGGGGCACGCCGGGGACACGACCGACTGATCGGGACCCCGGAAAGCGATCAGGGCCAGGCGGAGGAATGATCCTCTGACCTGGCCCTGAGCCATGTGGAGCGGGCGACGGGAATCGAACCCGCGTAGCCAGTTTGGAAGACTGGGGCTCTACCATTGAGCTACGCCCGCACGCGTGCGCCGCAGGTCGCGGACCAGCGGCACCGACAGGCATCGTAGCGGGTCGGAGGCCCTCGCCGCACACCCCCGCCGGTGTCGTCGCCGCGCCGCACCGTGCCCGGGAAATGCTGCGGCCTCCTCGCCCGGCGGCATGTACCCTACTCGTCGCACCAGACGGGGTGTGGCGCAGCTTGGTAGCGCGTCCGCTTTGGGAGCGGAAGGCCGTGGGTTCAAATCCCGCCACCCCGACCAGTCACCCGATCGTCCGCCGATGATCGCCTTTGGGGCGCCGTAGCCGCTGCCGTTACTATCAAGCTGCACGCCCGTGTCTCTCAGCTCTCCGAGCGTCTGATGAAGTCCTCCGGGCGACGCATCGGCCGGTCCGTTCTGGTACCGGCGGAAACCAAGAAGTCAGCCACAAGGAGACCGAACCGTGAAGAGCGCCGTGGAGACCCTGAACCCGACCCGGGTTCGGCTCACTGTCGAGGTGCCCTTCGAGGAGCTCAAGGACAGCCTCGACGCGGCGTACAAGAAGATCAACCAGCAGGTCACGGTGAAGGGCTTCCGCAAGGGCAAGGTCCCGGCCCGGGTCATCGACCAGCGGTTCGGCCGCGGTGCGGTGCTGGAGGAGGCCGTCAACGACGCCCTCCCGAAGTTCTACACCGACGCGGTCAACGAGGCCGAGCTGAGCCCCCTGGGCCAGCCCGAGGTCGACATCACGGAGCTGAAGGACGGCGAGACGCTGAACTTCACCGCCGAGGTCGACATCCGCCCCTCCATCGAGATCCCGGACTACTCCGGCATCGAGGTCGAGGTCGACGCCGTCGAGGTCACCGAGGAGGACGTCGACAAGTCGGTCGAGCAGCTGCGCGAGCGCTTCGCCTCCACCTCGCCCGTCGAGCGTGCCGCCGGTGACGGCGACGTCGTCACCATCGACCTGGAGGCCAAGGTCGACGGCGAGGTCCTCGAGGACGGCGTCGCCAGCGGCGTCTCCTACACCATCGGCTCCGGCGAGCTGCTGGACGGCATCGACGACGCCGTGAAGGGCCTGTCCGCGGGTGAGGAGGCCACCTTCACCTCCGAGCTGAAGGGCGGCTCCGCGGCCGGCAAGGAGGCCGAGGTCACCGTGAGGGTCACCCAGGTCGCCGAGCGTGAACTGCCCGAGCTGGACGACGAGTTCGCGCAGCTCGCCTCCGAGTTCGACACCCTCGAGGAGATGCGCGCGGACAGCCGCAAGCGCCTCGAGAACATGAAGCAGTTCGACCAGGCCACGCAGGCCCAGGAGCGCGTCCTGGAGAAGCTGCTCGAGCTGGTCGAGGTCCCCGTCCCCGAGAAGCTGCTCGAGGACGAGATCAACACCCGCAAGCACAACCTCGAGCACCACCAGCTCGGCCAGATGGGCCTCGACCTCCCGAAGTACCTGGAGATCCAGGGCAAGACCGAGGAGGAGTTCGAGACCGAGACCCGTGAGGCCGCGGTCAAGGGCATCAAGACCCAGTTCGTGCTGGACGAGCTCGTCAAGCAGGAGAAGCTGAACGTCAACCAGGAGGAGCTCACCGAGCACCTCATGCGGCGCGCCGCCTCCTCCGGCATGTCCCCCGACCAGTTCGCCCAGGCCGTCGTCGAGGGCGGTCAGGTTCCGCTCCTGGTCGGCGAGGTCGCCCGCGGCAAGGCCCTGGCCGTCGTGGTCGAGAAGGCCACGGTCAAGGACACCAACGGCGAGATCATCGACCTGGACGACGAGGAGGACGAGGCCGGCGAGGCCGCCGCCGAGTCCGCCGACGCGGCCGAGGCCGGCGAGGCCGCCGCCGAGGAGAAGAAGTCCGAGGGCTGAGCCGTACGGCACCCTCGTGAGTGACGGGCGGGCCCCGGGTCCACGGCGACCCGGGGCCCGCCCGTCTTCCCCGCGGCGCGGGCCCGCGCGCCCGCCGCTCCTGCGCGCCGTGCCCCGCGCGCACACGCGCCATGCCCCCGCCCTGGTCGGCCGGTGAAAGTACGCCCCCGGCGAACACTCCCGTTACCGGGATTCCCCGGCGAGGCCACCGCGTTAGGGTCCTTGAATACCAGGGCAGGTGAGTCACCGAAACGGCCCCAGCCCCGCAGGGAAACGTGAGACGGCCCGGCGCCGTCGTAAGACGAGCAGGTGGATACGTGACGAATCTGATGCCCTCAGCCGCCGGAGAGCCTTCCATCGGTGGTGGCCTCGGCGACCAGGTCTACAACCGGCTGCTCAACGAGCGGATCATCTTCCTCGGCCAGCCGGTCGACGACGACATCGCCAACAAGATCACCGCACAGCTGCTGCTCCTTGCCGCCGATCCGGACAAGGACATCTACCTGTACATCAACAGCCCCGGCGGCTCGATCACGGCCGGCATGGCGATCTACGACACCATGCAGTTCATCAAGAACGACGTGGTGACGATCGCGATGGGCCTGGCGGCCTCCATGGGCCAGTTCCTGCTCAGCGCCGGCACCCCCGGCAAGCGCTTCGCGCTGCCCAACGCCGAGATCCTGATCCACCAGCCCTCCGCCGGCCTCGCCGGTTCGGCCTCGGACATCAAGATCCACGCCGAGCGGCTGCTGCACACCAAGAAGCGCATGGCCGAGCTCACGGCCCAGCACACCGGTCAGACGGTCGAGCAGATCACCCGCGACTCCGACCGCGACCGCTGGTTCGACGCCTTCGAGGCCAAGGAGTACGGCCTCATCGACGACGTGATCCCCACGGCCGCCGGCATGCCGGGCGGCGGCGGCACCGGGGCCTGACCGGCCCCACGGGGCCCGCCGGCCCCGTGGGCCCCACCGGCACCGCCCGCCGGCGACCCGGTGCGGCCCCAGCAGCCCCAGCCGACCGCCTCAGCCCCCTTCAGGAGAAACCGTGAACGACTTCCCCGGCCGCGGCCTGTACGACCGCATGTCCGCCCAGGACATGAGCGCCTCCCAGGCCCGGTACACCGGCCCGCAGGCCGAGTCCCGCTACGTCATCCCGCGCTTCGTGGAGCGCACCTCGCAGGGCATCCGCGAGTACGACCCGTACGCGAAGCTCTTCGAGGAGCGGGTGATCTTCCTCGGCGTCCAGATCGACGACGCCTCCGCCAACGACGTCATGGCGCAGCTGCTGTGCCTGGAGTCGATGGACCCCGACCGCGACATCTCGGTCTACATCAACAGCCCCGGCGGCTCCTTCACCGCGCTGACGGCGATCTACGACACCATGCAGTACGTGAAGCCGGACATCCAGACGGTGTGCATGGGCCAGGCCGCCTCCGCCGCCGCCGTCCTGCTCGCCGCCGGCACGCCCGGCAAGCGCATGGCCCTGCCGAACGCCCGTGTGCTGATCCACCAGCCCTACAGCGAGACCGGCCGCGGCCAGGTCTCCGACCTGGAGATCGCCGCCAACGAGATCCTGCGCATGCGGACGCAGCTGGAGGAGATGCTGGCCAAGCACTCCACCCGCCCGCTGGACAAGATCCGTGAGGACATCGAGCGCGACAAGATCCTCACGGCCGAGGACGCGCTGGAGTACGGCCTGATCGACCAGATCATCACCACCCGCAAGCTGGACAACTCCAGCCTGCGCTGACACGGGTGGGGGCGTGACGTCTGCCGCCCCTTGGCACGGTTTGACCCGGTCCACGTCACAGCGAACCGTGCCAAGGGGGGCCCGAACGAGGGGCCCGGCAAGGTACCGTCGGACATAAGGCAGCACCAGGAGCCGCTGGACGTTGACGTCCAGTCGTCTCCCAGGCGAAGGGGAAGCACACCGTGGCACGCATCGGTGACGGCGGCGATCTGCTCAAGTGCTCGTTCTGCGGCAAGAGCCAGAAGCAGGTCAAGAAGCTCATCGCAGGGCCCGGTGTGTACATCTGCGACGAGTGCATCGATCTCTGCAACGAGATCATCGAGGAAGAGCTCGCCGAGACCAGCGAGGTCCGCTGGGAGGAGCTCCCCAAGCCCCGCGAGATCTACGAGTTCCTCGAGGGGTACGTGGTGGGCCAGGAGGCGGCCAAGAAGGCCCTCTCCGTCGCGGTGTACAACCACTACAAACGGGTCCAGGCCGGTGAGAACGGCGGCGCGCAGGGCCGCGAGGACGCCATCGAGCTGGCGAAGTCCAACATCCTCCTGCTGGGCCCCACGGGCTCCGGCAAGACCCTGCTGGCGCAGACGCTCGCCCGCATGCTGAACGTCCCCTTCGCGATCGCCGACGCCACGGCGCTCACCGAGGCGGGATACGTGGGCGAGGACGTCGAGAACATCCTGCTGAAGCTGATCCAGGCGGCCGACTACGACGTCAAGAAGGCCGAGACCGGGATCATCTACATCGACGAGATCGACAAGGTCGCGCGGAAGAGTGAAAACCCGTCCATCACGCGCGACGTCTCCGGCGAGGGCGTCCAGCAGGCCCTGCTGAAGATCCTGGAGGGCACCACCGCCTCCGTCCCGCCGCAGGGCGGGCGCAAGCACCCGCACCAGGAGTTCATCCAGATCGACACGACGAACGTGCTGTTCATCGTGGGCGGCGCCTTCGCGGGCCTGGAGAAGATCATCGAGGGCCGGGCGGGCGCCAAGGGCATCGGCTTCGGTGCGACGATCCGCTCCAAGCGGGAACTGGAGAGCAAGGACCAGTTCGAGCAGGTCATGCCGGAGGACCTGGTCAAGTTCGGCATGATCCCCGAGTTCATCGGCCGGCTCCCGGTCATCACGAGCGTCCACAACCTCGACCGCGAGGCCCTGCTCCAGATCCTCGTCGAGCCGCGCAACGCGCTCGTGAAGCAGTACCAGCGCCTCTTCGAACTCGACGGCGTGGAGCTCGACTTCGAGCGCGAGGCGCTCGAGGCCATCGCCGACCAGGCCATCCTCCGCCAGACCGGCGCGCGCGGCCTGCGCGCCATCATGGAGGAGGTCCTGCAGGGCGTGATGTACGAGGTCCCGTCCCGCAAGGACGTCGCCCGCGTCGTCATCACCGCCGACGTGGTCCTCTCCAACGTCAACCCCACCCTCATCCCGCGCGACGCGCGGGGCCGGGGGCCGGGGGAGCAGAAGACGGCCTAGACATCAGTACACGGAGGGCGCCCGGCGAATGCCGCCGGGCGCCCTCCGTGCTGCGGTGGGACAGGCCGTCCCGTGCGGATCAGTCCTCGACGCGGATCTCGTTGCGCAGGTCCGTGGTGATGTCCACGGCGGCGTCCTTGGTGATGTCCTTGGTGTTGTCCCCGGGGGAGACGATGGCGATCGTGCTGTAGTCGGCCCAGGCGCAGAACCAGTTGGTCGTTTCCTTCTTGGTGAGGTTGTTGGTGCCCTGACCCGCCTGGCACTTCATGACCGCACCGTCGATCTCGACCGACTCCGGCTCACCGACCAGTTCGGTCATGAGCTCGTTGTTCTGCTCCTTCTCCGTGTTCGCCTTCAGGGACGCGAAGATCCTGTCGAGCGTGCCCTCCGGATCGGCGACCTTGCCGTAGGCGCCGAGGAAGGTCACGCCCTTGGCGCCGAGCAACTCGGCCTCGGACGGCAGCGTGGAGGGGTCCTGCGGGTCGTACCTGCTGAAGTCGGCGGTCGAGTAGGAGGCGCCGACCGAGGTGCCGTCCTTGATGCCGCCCTTGGCCAGCTTGGCGGCGTCGTTGCTCCCGGTGTTCCCGGCGGGCTGACCGACGCGCGTGTACTCGCTCAGCACCGTCCTCGGCGCGTCCAGCTTGTGCGGCCCGTCGTCCTCCAGCCCGCTGCCCGCGCCGCCGCCCCCGCCTATGACGAAGTAGGCGCCCACGCCGATCGCGGCGACGACCGCCACCGCGCCGATGATGATCCCGGCCTTCTTGCCGCCGCTGCCCGGCGCCGGAGGCTGGGGCGGCATGCCGTACGGCGCCTGGCCGTAGGGGGGCTGCTGCGGCGGGACACCGGGCTGGCCGGGCTGCTGCTGCGGATAGCCGTAACCGGGCTGCGGAGCCTGCTGGGGGTAGCCGTAGCCGGGCTGCGGAGCCTGCGGCTGCTGGCCGTAAGGACCCGGCTGGCCGTACGGCCCGGGCTGCTGGGGCTGTCCGCCGTACGGGCCCGGCTGGTTGTAGCTCATCTTCTGGGTTCCCCTCCAGATACTTACGTGTCGTTGACATCCTGGCTCAGGAGGAAACCCTTCAGACCGGCGGGGGGCGCACCGTTACAAAGGAATCGCGTTTCGGGACTGGGCCGTGACACCCGTAAACTCATGCCCGTGACCGAGAACACTCAGCAGCCAGCATCAGCGCCCACCACCGAACTGCCGACCCAGTACGCGCCGGCCGACGTAGAGGGGCCGCTGTACGAGCGCTGGGTAGAGCGGGGGTACTTCGAGGCCGACGCCAAGAGCGAGAAGCCTCCGTACACCGTCGTCATCCCCCCGCCGAACGTCACGGGCAGCCTGCACCTGGGGCACGCCTTCGAGCACACGCTCATCGACGCCCTGACCCGCCGCAAGCGCATGCAGGGCCACGAGACGTTGTGGCAGCCGGGCATGGACCACGCCGGCATCGCCACGCAGAACGTCGTCGAGCGGGAGCTGGCCAAGGAGGGCAAGTCCCGCCACGACCTGGGCCGTGAGGCGTTCGTCGAGCGGGTCTGGCAGTGGAAGAACGAGTCCGGTGGCCAGATCAGCGGCCAGATGCGCCGCCTCGGCGACGGCGTCGCCTGGTCGCGTGAGCGCTTCACCATGGACGAGGGCCTGTCCCGGGCCGTCCAGACCATCTTCAAGCGGCTCTACGACGACGAGCTGATCTACCGCGCCGAGCGCATCATCAACTGGTGCCCGCGCTGCCTGACCGCGATCTCCGACATCGAGGTCGAGTACCAGGACGACGACGGCGAGCTCGTCTCCATGAAGTACGGCGACGGGGACGACACCATCGTCGTCGCCACGACCCGTGCCGAGACGATGCTCGGGGACACGGCCGTCGCCGTCCACCCCGACGACGAGCGCTACCGGCACCTGGTCGGCAAGCTGATCAAGCTGCCGCTGACCGACCGCTCGATCCCGGTCGTCGCCGACGAGCACGTCGACCCCGAGTTCGGGACCGGCGCGGTCAAGGTGACCCCGGCGCACGACCCGAACGACTTCGAGATCGGCCGCCGCCACGACCTGCCCGCCATCGCGGTCATGGACGAGCACGCGGTCATCACCGCCCACGGCCCCTTCCAGGGCCAGGACCGGCTGGAGGCCCGCTCCGCCATCGTCGCCGCGCTGCGCGCCGAGGGGCGGATCGTCGCCGAGAAGCGGCCGTACGTCCACTCGGTCGGCCACTGCTCGCGCTGCAAGACCACCATCGAGCCGCGGCTGTCCATGCAGTGGTGGGTCAAGGTCGGCCCGCTCGCCAAGGCGGCCGGTGACGCCGTCCGCGACGGCCGCGTCAAGATCCATCCGCAGGAGATGGAGAAGCGGTACTTCGACTGGGTCGACAACCTCCACGACTGGTGCATCTCCCGCCAGTTGTGGTGGGGCCACCGCATCCCGGTCTGGTACGGGCCGGACGGCGAGGTCGTCTGCGTCGGACCCGACGACGAGGCGCCCACCGGCGAGCGCTGGCACCAGGACACCGACGTCCTGGACACCTGGTTCTCCTCCGGCCTGTGGCCCTTCTCCACGCTGGGCTGGCCGGAGCAGACCGAGTCGCTCGCGAAGTTCTACCCGAACTCCGTCCTGGTCACCGGCTACGACATCCTCTTCTTCTGGGTCGCCCGGATGATGATGTTCGGCCTGTACGCGATGGACGGCACCCCGCCGTTCCACACCATCGCCCTGCACGGCATGGTCCGCGACCAGTTCGGCAAGAAGATGTCGAAGTCCTTCGGCAACGCGGTCAACCCGCTGGACTGGATGGACAAGTACGGCTCGGACGCGCTGCGCTTCACGCTCGCCCGCGGCGCCAACCCGGGCGTCGACGTGCCGATCGGCGAGGACTGGGTCCAGGGCTCGCGCAACTTCGCCAACAAGATCTGGAACGCGACCCGGTTCGCGCTGATGAACGGCGCGACCGTCGAGGGCCCGCTGCCGGACGCCTCGGCGATGTCGCCGACCGACCGCTGGATCCTGTCCCGGCTGAACACGGTCGTCGCCGAAGTCGACGCGTACTACGAGGACTTCCAGTTCGCCAAGCTGTCGGACGCGCTGTTCCACTTCGCGTGGGACGAGGTGTTCGACTGGTACGTCGAGCTGTCCAAGACCACCTTCCAGGCGGGCGGCGAGGCCGCCGAGGTCAGCAAGCGGGTCCTGGGCGAGGTCCTCGACGTCACGCTGCGGCTGCTGCACCCGGTCGTCCCCTTCGTCACCGAGACGCTGTGGACCACGCTGACCGGGGGCGAGTCGGTCGTCATCGCCGACTGGCCCACCGACAGCGGCTTCCGGGACGCCGACGCCGAGCGCGAGATCGCCACGCTCCAGTCGGTGATCACCGAGGTCCGCCGCTTCCGGGCCGACCAGGGCCTGCAGCCCGGCCAGCGGGTCCCGGCCCGGCTGACCCTCGACGGCACCACGCTGGCCCGCCACGAGGCGGCCATCCGCCAGCTGCTCCGGCTCCAGCCGGAGGGGGACTCCTTCACCGCCACGGCGACCCTGCCGGTCGGCGGCGCCGAGGTCGCGCTGGACCTGTCCGGCACGATCGACGTCGCCGCCGAGCGCAAGCGGCTCGCCAAGGACCTCGCCGCCGCGCAGAAGGAGCGCCAGCAGGCGGAGGCGAAGCTGGGCAACGAGGCGTTCCTCGCCAAGGCGCCCGACCACGTCGTGGACAAGATCCGCACCCGCCTCGCCAAGGCGGAGGAGGACATCGTCCGCATCGACAACCAGCTCTCCAAGCTGCCCGAGAGCTGACCGCCGGCGCGTGGCGCGGGGCCGCCGGCCCCCGCCGCGGTACGGGGACGGGCCCGGTGCGCACGCGCCGGGCCCGTCCCCGTACCGCTCGCGGGAGCCGTGGCCGCGTCCGCCGGCCGCCCTTCCGTAGACTGGCTCCCGTGAGCGACCTCCCCCCGAACAGCGATGCCGACGAGCCCGACCCCCTCGACTCCTTCGAGGAGATCATCGAGGCCGAGACCAGCCGCGACCCCGACCTCGCGGTGATCGAGGCGGGCAGCCGCACCCTGCGCACGCAGGGCGGCCCGCCGGAGGCGGGGGTGCCCGCACGGCCGGCCGACCCGGAGGTCGACCAGGCGCTGCGCGAGGTCGAGGCCGAGCTGGCGACCCGCTGGGGCGAGACCAAGCTGGAGCCGTCGGTCGCCCGGATCTCCGCGCTGATGGACGTGCTGGGCGAGCCGCAGCGCGCGTACCCCTCGATCCACATCACCGGCACCAACGGCAAGACCTCCACCGCCCGCATGATCGAGGCCCTGCTCGGCGCCTTCGAGCTGCGCACCGGCCGGTACACCTCGCCCCACGTGCAGTCCGTCACCGAGCGCATCAGCCTCGACGGGGCGCCCATCTCCGCCGAGCGGTTCGTGGAGACGTACCGGGACATCGCGCCGTACGTCGAGATGGTCGACGCCCGGCAGGAGTACCGGCTGTCGTTCTTCGAGGTGCTGACCGGCATGGCGTACGCCGCCTTCGCCGACGCGCCGGTGGACGTCGCCGTCGTCGAGGTCGGCATGGGCGGCAGCTGGGACGCGACCAACGTGATCGACGGCAGTGTCGCCGTGGTCATGCCCATAGACCTCGACCACACGGACCGGCTCGGCACCACCCCCGCCGAGATCGCGGGGGAGAAGGCCGGCATCGTCAAGCGCGACGCCACGGTGATCATGGCGCAGCAGCCGGTCGACGCGGCCCAGGTGCTGCTGAAGAAGGCCGTCGAGGTGGACGCCACCGTGGCCCGCGAGGGCCTGGAGTTCGGGGTGGTGTCCCGGCAGATCGCGGTCGGCGGCCAGCTGCTCACACTGCGCGGTCTGGGCGGCGAGTACCCCGAGGTGTACCTGCCGCTGCACGGCGCCCACCAGGCGCACAACGCGGCCGTGGCGCTCGCCGCCGTGGAGGCGTTCTTCGGCGTCGGCGCCCAGCGCGCCGAACCGCTCGACATCGACACCGTGCGCAAGGCCTTCGCCGCGGTGGCCTCGCCGGGCCGCCTGGAGGTCGTGCGCCGCTCGCCCACCGTGGTGCTGGACGCCGCCCACAACCCGGCGGGCGCGCGGGCCGCGGCCGCCGCGGTCGGTGAGGCGTTCCAGTTCACCCGGCTCATCGGGGTCGTCGGCGCGAGCGGCGACAAGAACGTGCGCGGGCTGCTGGAGGCGTTCGAGCCGGTCTTCGCCGAGATCGTGGTCACCCAGAACTCCACCCACCGGGCCATGGACGCCGACGCCCTCGCGGCGGTCGCCGTGGAGGTGTTCGGCGAGGACCGGGTCCAGGTGGAGCCGCGGCTGCCCGACGCGCTGGAGTCGGCGATCACACTGGCCGAGGAGGAGGGCGAGTTCGCCGGCGGCGGCGTGCTCGTCACCGGTTCCGTCATCACGGTCGGCGAGGCCCGGCTGCTCCTGGGGAAGGGCTGAGTAACGGTGCGTACGCTCTGCGCCTCGACGCTGATCGGGGAGTTCTTCATCATCGGCTTCGCGGGGCTGGTGGCGATGAAGGACCCGGACATGTCCATGAGCACGGTGTGGACGGTGTGCGGGGTCGCCATGTTCCTGTGCGTGCTGCTGTGCGGCATGATCACGCGGCCGGGCGGCGTGGCCCTCGGCTGGGCCCTGCAGATCGCCCTGGTCGCCGCCGGGTTCTTCGTCCCGACGATGTTCTTCCTCGGCGCGGTGTTCGCGGCGCTGTGGTGGGCTTCGGTGCATTACGGGCGAAAGGTGGACGAGGCGAAGGCCCGGTTCGCCGAACAGGCGGAGCAGCCTGACGCTGCGTGACAGGGGCGGCGACACGCCGGGTAATCTCGTGTCCCCGCACACCTTTGACCCGCAAGGAGCTCCGCCGTGACCCAGCGCACCCTCGTCCTCCTCAAGCCCGACGCCGTCCGTCGTGGCCTGACCGGCGAGATCATCAGCCGCATCGAGCGCAAGGCCGGCTGGCGCATCACCGCGCTGGAACTGCGCACCCTGGACCAGGACACGCTGGAGCAGCACTACGGCGAGCACAAGGGCAAGCCGTTCTACGAGCCGCTGATGGAGTTCATGGCGTCGGGTCCGGTCGTCGCCCTGATCGTCGAGGGCGACCGGGTCATCGAGGGCGTGCGCCAACTGGCCGGTCCCACCGACCCGATCGCCGCCGCGCCGGGTTCGATCCGCGGCGACTTCGGTGTCATCGTGCGGGAGAACCTGATCCACGCCTCGGACTCGGAGGAGTCCGCCGAGCGCGAGGTGAAGATCTTCTTCCCGGGCCGCGCGTAACGATCTCGTCGCGACGGCCCGCGACGGCTTCGGCCGCCTGTCGGATGGTTCGGGGGTTTTGCCCCCGGACCATTTTTTGGCATATGCGCGGCGTTCGGGGGAACGCATGCCCCCGATGGACCGTCTCCACACGCAGCGGGGGACGCCATCTGATGACAATGGCGAAGACCCTCGCACAGTGTTCGCGAAGGCGCGTCTACCATGGAAGCCATCGCGTCACCGCACCCACCTCGCCAACCTGAAAAGCCCTCAAAAGCTCGTGGGAAGGCCAGACGAATCCTGATGGGGAACTCAATGTCGTTCATCGGCCGTGACATGGCTGTCGACCTCGGGACCGCCAACACGCTGGTGTACGTCAGGGGTCGCGGGATCGTACTCAACGAGCCGTCCGTCGTAGCGATCAACACCAATACCGGTGGCATCCTCGCGGTCGGTGCCGAAGCGAAGAAGATGATCGGCCGCACGCCGGGGAACATCGTCGCCGTGCGTCCGCTGAAGGACGGCGTCATCGCCGACTTCGAGATCACCGAGCGGATGCTCCGCTACTTCATCCTGAAGATCCACAAGCGGCGGTATCTGGCTCGTCCGCGGGTCGTCGTCTGTGTGCCCTCGGGCATCACCGGCGTCGAGCGCCGCGCCGTCATCGAGGCGTCGTCCCAGGCCGGCGCCCGTCAGGTGCACATCATCGAGGAGCCCATGGCCGCGGCCATCGGTTCCGGCCTGCCGGTCCACGAGGCCACGGGCAACATGGTGGTGGACATCGGCGGCGGCACCACGGAGGTCGCGGTCATCTCCCTCGGCGGCATCGTCACCGCCCAGTCCATCCGCGTCGCGGGCGACGAGCTGGACAACGCGATCATCCAGCACATCAAGAAGGAGTACTCGCTGCTGCTGGGTGAGCGGACGGCCGAACAGATCAAGATCACGATCGGTTCGGCGTACGACCTGGACACCGACGAGCACACCGAGATCCGCGGCCGGGACCTCGTCTCCGGGCTGCCCAAGACCGTCGTCATCTCCGCCGCCGAAGTGCGCAAGGCGATCGAGGAGCCCGTCAACGCCATCGTGGACGCCGTGAAGACGACCCTCGACAAGTGCCCGCCGGAGCTGTCCGGCGACATCATGGACCGGGGCATCGTCCTGACCGGCGGCGGCGCGCTGCTGCGCGGCCTCGACGAACGGCTGCGCCGTGAGACCGGCATGCCGATCCACATCGCCGAGGACCCGCTGGACAGCGTGGCGCTCGGCTCCGGCAAGTGCGTCGAGGAGTTCGAGGCGCTGCAGCAGGTGCTGGACGCCCAGCCGCGCAGATGACACAACGTTTTGATTCCGCCGTACGGGACGATCTCCTCTCGTACGGCGGATCGTTGATATAGAGGCATAAGCTCCCACAACGTGGCGTACCGTCCGAACGGGGGCAGAACACCCGCACCACCGCACCACCCGCACCACCGCACCACCCGCACATCCGAACATCCACACCTCCGACCCGTTCTCGACACAACCGATCTCGACGAGGAAGGCACGGCCGCCGCACGTGAGGGACACACGAGAGAGCCGGCTGCTCCTGGTGCTGCTGATTGCCATCGCGTTCGCACTGATCACGGTGGACATCCGCGGCGGGGAGGACTCACCGGTCGACGGTGCCCGGGGGGCCGCGGCGACGGTCTTCGGCCCGATCGAGAACGGCGTGTCCAGCGCGGTCGATCCGATCGGCAACGCGGTCTCCGCGATCCGCGACTCCGGCGAACGCCACGACCGCCTCGCCCGCCTGGAACAGGAGAACGCCGCCCTCAAGGCCGAGCTCGGCAGCGACGACCGCAACCGCAGCCGCCTCAAGCAGCTCGACAAGATGCTGAAGGTCGCCGGCCAGGGCCAGTACGGCATCAAGGGCGCCCAGGTCATCGCCATAGGGGCGGCCCAGGGCTTCTCCTGGACCATCACCATCGACGCCGGCGCCAACGACGGCATCGAACGCGACATGACCGTCCTCAACGGCGACGGCCTCGTCGGACGCGTCACCACCGTCGGACCCGACACCGCGACCGTGCTGCTCGCCAGCGACCCCGACTTCACCGTCGGCACCCGCATGGAGGCCGGCGACGAACTCGGCTTCGCCTCCGGCCAGGGCGACCGCCCGCTGCGCGTGGAACTGCTGAACGGCAAGGCCGAGATCAAGAAGGGCGACCGCCTGGTCACCTTCGGCTCGCAGGCCGACAAGCCCTTCGTGCCCGGCGTCCCGGTCGGCGTGGTCTCCCGCGTCGACCCCTCCGGCGGCGACCTCACCCGCACCGTCTACGTGACGCCGTTCGTCGGCTTCACCAAGCTGGACATCGTCGGCGTCGTCGTCCAGGCGCCCCAGAAGGACCCGCGCGACACGGTGCTGCCCCGCAAGCCCAAGCCGACCCCCACGCCGACCGTGACGGTGACCGTCACCCCGTCCGCCCCGGCCGACGGCCAGGTCCAGCCAGAGCAGTAGGAGCTGTCACCCCATGCGCGTCAACCGGATCCTGCTCTCCAGCGCACTGCTCGTCGTGGCCCTGGTGGTCCAGGTGAGCGTCCTCGCCCGCCTCCACCTGCCGGGCGCCGTCCCCGACCTGCTGCTGCTCACCGTCCTCGGCCTGGCCCTGGTCTACGGGCACGTCGGCGGCGCCCTCGTCGGCTTCGCGGCCGGACTCCTCGCCGACCTCGCGCCGCCCGCCGACCACGCCGCCGGCCGCTACGCCCTGGTGCTGTGCGTCATCGGCTACCTGGCCGGACTGGTCAAACCCGAGACCGGCCAGGTCAAGTCGGCCACCGGCCCCATGGTCGTGGTCGTCGCCGCGGCCGTCGGCTCCACCCTGCTCTACGCCGGGGTCGGCGCCCTCGTCGGCGACACCGCCGCCCGCCATGTCGGCCTCGGCAGCCTGCTGTTCACCGCGGCCCTGTACGACCTGCTGCTCGCACCCTTCGTCGTCCCCGGGGTCATGGCACTCGCCAGACGCGCGGAGAACGACCCGCTCGCCGAGAACACCTCCACCAAGTCCGGCGGCGACATCGCCTCCGGCTGGCTCTCCGGCGGCACCGGCCTGCGCATCGGCGACCAGCGCGGCGGACTGCGCGTGAAGACCGCCCGGGCGCGCGTCGCCCGCGCCGGACGCATCAAGGGGGTCAAGCGCCTGTGAACCGGGCGAAGTTCACCCCGACGGGTGAAGGTCGACGGAACCGGGGGCCGGGTCCCCGCCGTTCCACACGCGTCACCGCACACACGTCCACGCAGCGAGAGGGGGAGAAGCGCGCGTGACCAACATCCCCGAGACCGGCCGCAGCTCACGGGTCCAGATCCGGCTCGTCGTCATCCAGGTACTCGTCCTCTCCCTCCTCGGCACGCTCGGCGGGCGCCTGTGGTACCTCCAGATCCGCGAGGGCGCCGAATACGCCAAGGAGGCGTCCGGCAACCACGTCCAGCAGGTCGTCCAGCCCGCCGTCCGCGGTTCCATCCTGGACGCCCGCGGCGTCGCCCTCGCCGACAACGAGACCCGGCTCGTCGTCTCCGCCTCCCGCACCGACCTGATGAAGATGCCGGACGACGGCAAGGCCGTCCTCACCAAGCTGGCCGGCGTCCTGGACATGGCCCCCAAGGAGGTCATGGAGAAGGTCCGGCTGTGCGACGCCAAGACCCCCCAGCCCTGCTGGAACGGCTCGCCCTACCAGCCCATCCCCATCACCGACGAGGCCACCGCCAAGCAGGCCCTGCAGATCCGCGAGCGCGCCGAGGACTTCCCCGGCATCACCGCCGAACCCCAGGCCGTGCGGCGCTACGCCGGACCCGGCAAGTCCAACACCGCCCAGGTCCTCGGCTATCTCTCGCCCGTCACCGACGAGGAGATCACCAAGGCCCAGGACACCGAGTCGCCCTACCTGCGCTCCGACATGGTCGGCCGCTCCGGACTGGAACGGCAGTACGACAAGCAGCTGCGCGGCAAGGCCGGCGTCACCCGCTACGAGGTCGACAAGCTGGGCCGCGTCATCGGCCAGGCCGAGGCCGACCCGGCCCAGCCCGGCGCCAACCTCGTCACCAGCATCGACGCCCGCGTCCAGCGCGTCGCCGAGTACGAGCTCAACGAGGCGATGAAGGCGGCCCGCAAGGAGCACGACCGCAACACCAACCGCAACTACGAGGCCGACTCCGGGGCCGTCGTCGTCATGGAGGCCAAGACCGGCCGCGTCGTCGCCATGGCCTCCAATCCCAGCTACGACCCCAACGCCTGGGTCGGCGGCATCTCCTCCAAGGACTACGCCCGCCTCACCGGCAAGAACAGCAACTACCCGCTGCTCAACCGCGCCATCCAGGGCCAGTCGGCCCCCGGCTCCATCTTCAAGGTCATCCCGACGGCCGCCGCGATCAACGCCGGGTACTCCTTCGACGGCCCCTACGAGTGCTCCAGCTCGTACTCCATCGGCGGCCAGGTCTTCAAGAACTTCGAGTCGCAGAGCTTCGGCGGGATCAGCCTCGGCCGGGCCCTGGAGGTCTCCTGCGACACCGTCTTCTACCGCCTCTCCCACGAGGAGTGGAAGCGCGACGGCGGCAACAAGCCCAAGAAGAACGCCAAGGACTGGTTCTACAAGACCGCCCACCAGTTCGGCCTCGGCCAGGAGACCGGCATCGACCTGCCCAACGAGGTCACCGGCCGCGTCCCCGACCGCCAGTGGAAGGCCGACTACTGGAAGGCCAACAAGGACGCCTGGTGCAGGACCGGCAAGAAGGGCGGCAGCTACGCCGAGCAGATCGCCTACGAGAACTGCCTCGAAGGCAACCGCCTGCGCGCCGGTGACTCCGTCAACTACTCCATCGGCCAGGGCGACACCCTCGTCACCCCCATCCAGATGGCCTCCATCTACGCCGCCATCTCCAACGGCGGCACCATGCACAGCCCCACCGTCGGCAAGGCCGTCATCAGCCCCGACGGCCGGACCGTCACGGAGATCAAGCCCGAGGCGCAGGGCAAGCTGCCGATGACGAAGACGACCCTCAAGCGGATAGACGAAGCCCTCGAGGGAGTCGCCACCCGCGGCACGGCGGCCTGGCGCTTCGGCGGCTGGCCGCAGGACAAGATCCCCATGCACGCCAAGACCGGTACCGCGGAGGTCTACGGCAAGCAGACCACCTCCTGGTTCGCCACCTACACCAAGGACTACGCGATCGTCATGACGATCGCCCAGGGTGGTACGGGTTCCGGCGCCTCCGGCCCCGCCGTCCGCAACATCTACAACGCGCTGTACGGCGTCTCCCCGGACGGCGAGATCGACGAGAAGAAGGCACTGCTGCCCACCCCGCAGAAGAAGCTGCCCGCCATCCGCACGGACGGCACCATCGCCTCGCCGAAGATCGCCAAGGACCCGGTGAAGGAACTGCAGGCCGCCCAGGAGGCCGCCCAGGAGGGCGAGGGCACCCCGGACGGCGGACAGGCACCCGACGACGGGCAGCAGGACGGCACCGTCAACACGCCTCCGCCCGCCAACCGCGACACCCGGCGCAGAAACGCCCGCCGCGGCCGCGGCCGCCAGACAGGCGGACCCGGGGAAGACGGACCCGGGGAAGACGGCTGCTCCCGCGCCGGCCGCCCCGCTGACGGGCGGTCACCCGCCGGGCCACCACACCGCGGAGCCCCGCCCCGGGCCACCGCACCACGACGGCCGCGCGGCCAGGCACAGCGGAGGTCCGCCCCATGACCGGCGGCGTGAACAGCTTCCAGGTCTCCGGATACGGACCCGAGCGGGGCGGATGGACCCGCGTCTTCGCCCGCGACTCCCTGGTCCGGCGCCTCGACTGGCCGATACTGCTGTCGGCGCTCGTCCTGTCGCTGCTCGGCTCCCTGCTGGTCTACTCGGCGACCCGCAACCGCACCGAACTCAACCAGGGCGACCCGTACTACTTCCTGGTCCGGCACTGGCTGAACACCGGCATCGGACTCGCCCTGATGATCGGCGCCATCTGGCTCGGCCACCGCGCCCTGCGCACCGCCGTGCCCATCCTGTACGGCGCCTCGGTCTTCCTGATCCTGCTCGTGCTGACGCCGCTCGGCTCCACCATCAACGGCGCCCACTCCTGGATCAAACTGCCCGGCGGCTTCTCCCTGCAGCCCTCCGAGTTCGTCAAGCTCACGATCATCCTCGGCATGGCCATGCTGCTGGCCGCCCGGGTCGACGCCGGGGACAAACCCCACCCCGACCACCGCACCGTCCTCCAGGCCCTCGGCCTCGCCGTCGTGCCCATGCTGATCGTGATGCTCATGCCCGACCTCGGGTCGGTCATGGTCATGGTCATCATCGTGCTCGGTGTGCTGCTCGCCTCCGGCGCCTCCAACCGCTGGGTCTTCGGCCTGCTCGGCGCCGGAGCCATCGGCGCCGTCACCGTCTGGCAGCTCGGCGTCCTGGACGACTACCAGATCAACCGTTTCGCCGCCTTCGCCAACCCCGAACTCGACCCCGCCGGCGTCGGCTACAACACCAACCAGGCCCGCATCGCCATCGGCTCCGGCGGACTCACCGGCTCCGGCCTCTTCAAGGGCTCCCAGACCACCGGCCAGTTCGTGCCCGAGCAGCAGACCGACTTCGTCTTCACCGTCGCCGGCGAGGAACTCGGCTTCGTCGGCGGCGCACTGATCATCGCCCTGCTCGGCATCATCCTCTGGCGCGCCTGCCGCATCGCCCGCGACACCACCGACCTGTACGGCACCATCGTCGCCGCCGGCATCGTCGCCTGGTTCGCCTTCCAGTCCTTCGAGAACATCGGCATGACCCTCGGCATCATGCCCGTCACCGGCCTCCCCCTGCCGTTCGTGTCCTACGGCGGCTCCTCCATGTTCGCCGTCTGGCTCGCCGTCGGACTGCTGCAGTCCCTCCGCATCCAGAGACCCATGTCGGCCTGAGCGAGGCCGTCACCCGGACAGCCGGGTGCGGCGCGGCCGTCCCCTGCCGCTCCGCACCCCCGGCGACTACAGTCACGTCATGGCGGACACCAAGCGTGAGATCGAGCGGAAGTACGAGTCCCGCGACGGCCGGCTGCCCGACCTGACCGGCGTCCCCGACGTCACGACCATCGCCGACCGGGGCGTCGCCCACCTCGACGCCACCTACTACGACACCGCCGACGAACGCCTCGCCGCGGCCTCCATCACCCTGCGCCGCCGCACCGGCGGCTCCGACGCCGGCTGGCACCTCAAGTTCCCCGTCTCCCCCGGAGCGCGGGACGAGATCCACGCCCCCCTCTCCGACGAACTCCCCGACGCCCTCGCCCGGCTCGTCCGCTCCCGGGTCCGCGACCGCGCCCTGACCCCCCTCGTCCGGCTCCGCTCCGACCGCGACGTCCGCCACCTCCTCGACCGCGACGGCCGGCTCCTCGCCGAGGTCAGCGTCGACACCGTCCACGCCGAACGCCTCACCGGCCACGGCGGCACCGCCCACTGGACCGAGATCGAGGTCGAACTCGCCGACGACGGCGACCCCGCCTTCCTCGACCACGTCGACC
This sequence comes from Streptomyces sp. SID14436, assembly GCF_010548465.1. GTDB lineage: Bacteria > Actinomycetota > Actinomycetes > Streptomycetales > Streptomycetaceae > Streptomyces. The sequence continues at coordinate 36,761 of NZ_JAAGMD010000234.1, forward strand.
GGCACCTGCGCGACGCGGGCCTGACCCCCTCCGCCTCCTCCTCCAAACTGGCCCGCGCCCTGACCACCACGGCACCCGCCGCCACCGCACCCCGCTCACCCGCCGCCGCGGCCCCCGCACCCGCCCCGTCCCCGGCCGCCGCCCCGAAGAAGAAACGCAGGACCCGGCCCGTCAGCGAGCCCGTCACCGCCGGCGACCACGTCCTCGCCTACGTCCGCGCCCAGCGCGACGCCCTCGTCGAACTCGACCCCGCCGTACGCCAGGACGTCCCCGACGCCGTGCACCGCATGCGCGTCGCCACCCGCCGCCTGCGCAGCACCTTCCGCAGCTTCCGCTCCGTCCTGCACCGCGACACCACCGACCCCATCGGCGCCGACCTCAAGTGGCTGGCCGGCGAACTCGGCCTCGAACGCGACCAGGAAGTCCTCGCCGAACGCCTCACCACCGCCCTGGACCGGCTGCCCGACGACCTGGTCCGCGGTCCCGTCCGCGACCGCCTCGCCGCCTGGTCCGGCGCCCGCCGCAGCAGCGCCCACGGCCATGTCACCGGCGTCCTCGACTCCGCCCGCCACCTCGCCCTCCTCGACACCCTCGACGCCCTGCTCGCCGACCCGCCCCTGCGGAAGAAGGCCCACGCCAAGCCCGCCAAGGTCCTCACCCGCGCCGTCCGCAAGGACCTCGACAAGCTCTCCGGCCTCGTCACCACCGCCCTGGAACTGCCGCCCGGCCACGACCGCGACCTCGCCCTCCACGACGCCCGCAAGAAGACCAAACGCACCCGCTACGCCGCCGAGGCAGCCGTCCCCGCCCTCGGCGGCACCGCCAAGGACCTCGTCAAGGTCATGAAGTCCCTCCAGGAACTCCTCGGCGACCACCAGGACAGCGTCATGGCCCGCCAGACCCTGCGCGAACTCGCCGCCGTCGCCCACGCCGCCGGCGAGGACACCTTCACCTACGGCGTCCTCCACGCCCGCGAGGAACGCCGCGCCGAGCTGACCGAAGCGGCCCTGCCGGACACCTGGAGGTCGATCACCCGGGGCATCGCGCTCTGAGGGGCGTACGGGGGACCCGCCGGACCGGGTTAGGCTGGATGGTCACCCCTCCCGGCCGCGCCGGGAGATCCCCCGTCAGCACACGAAGGTTCGCGAGATGCCTGCCGAAGCCGCCGAGTCTGTGTTCCCGCAGCTCGAAGCGCTCCTCCCGCATGTGCAGAAGCCGATCCAGTACGTCGGCGGAGAGCTCAACTCCACGGTCAAGCCCTGGGACGGCTGCGACGTGCGGTGGGCGCTCATGTACCCCGACGCCTACGAGGTCGGACTGCCCAACCAGGGCGTCATGATCCTTTACGAGGTCCTCAACGAACAGCACGGCGTGCTCGCCGAGCGCACCTACAGCGTCTGGCCGGACCTCGAGGCGCTGATGCGGGAGCACCAGGTCCCGCAGTTCACCGTCGACAGCCACCGCCCGGTGCGCGCCTTCGACGTGTTCGGCCTGAGCTTCTCCACCGAGCTCGGCTACACCAACATGCTCACCGCCCTGGACCTGGCCGGGATCCCCCTGGAGTCCAGGGACCGCACGCTCGACGACCCCATCGTCGTCGCCGGCGGCCACGCGGCCTTCAACCCCGAGCCCATCGCCGACTTCATCGACTGCGCCGTCATCGGCGACGGCGAGCAGGCCGTCCTGGAGATCACCGGCATCATCCGCGCCTGGAAGGCCGAGGGCCGTCCCGGCGGCCGCGAGGAACTCCTCTTCCGCCTGGCGCGCACCGGCGGCGTCTACGTCCCCGGCTTCTACGACGTCGAGTACCTCCCCGACGGCCGCATCGCCCGCGTCGTCCCCAACCGCTCGGGCGTCCCGTGGCGCGTGTCCAAGCACACCGTCATGGACCTCGACGAGTGGCCCTACCCCAAGCAGCCCCTCGTCCCGCTCGCCGAGACGGTCCACGAGCGGATGTCCGTGGAGATCTTCCGCGGCTGCACCCGCGGCTGCCGCTTCTGCCAGGCCGGCATGATCACCCGCCCGGTCCGGGAGCGCTCGATCACCGGCATCGGCGACATGGTCGACAAGGGCCTGAAGGCCACCGGCTTCGAGGAGGTCGGCCTCCTCTCCCTGTCCTCCGCGGACCACTCGGAGATCGGCGACATCGCCAAGGGCCTCGCCGACCGCTACGAGGAAGACAAGATCGGTCTCTCCCTCCCCTCCACCCGCGTCGACGCCTTCAACATCGACCTGGCCAACGAACTGACCCGCAACGGCCGCCGTTCCGGCCTCACCTTCGCCCCCGAGGGCGGCTCGGAGCGCATCCGCAAGGTCATCAACAAGATGGTCTCCGAGGACGACCTCATCCGCACCGTCGCCACGGCCTACGGCAACGGCTGGCGCCAGGTCAAGCTGTACTTCATGTGCGGCCTGCCCACCGAGACCGACGACGACGTCCTGCAGATCGCCGACATGGCCACCCGCGTGATCGCCAAGGGCCGCGAGGTCTCCGGCTCCAACGACATCCGCTGCACGGTCTCCATCGGCGGCTTCGTCCCCAAGCCGCACACCCCCTTCCAGTGGGCCCCGCAGCTCTCCGCCGAGGAGACCGACGAACGCCTCGGCAAGCTGCGCGACAAGATCCGCGGCGACAAGAAGTACGGCCGCTCCATCGGCTTCCGCTACCACGACGGCAAGCCCGGCATCGTCGAGGGCCTGCTGTCCCGCGGCGACCGCCGCATCGGCGCGGTCATCCGCGCGGTCTACGAGGACGGCGGCCGCTTCGACGGCTGGCGCGAGCACTTCTCCTACGACCGCTGGATGGCCTGCGCCGACAAGGCCCTCGCCCCGTTCGGCGTCGACGTCGACTGGTACACCACCCGCGAGCGCACCTACGAGGAGGTCCTCCCCTGGGACCACCTCGACTCCGGCCTCGACAAGGACTGGCTCTGGGAGGACTGGCAGGACGCCCTCGACGAGACCGAGGTCGACGACTGCCGCTGGACCCCGTGCTTCGACTGCGGGGTGTGCCCCCAGATGGACACCAGCATCCAGATCGGCCCGACGGGCAAGAAGCTGCTGCCGCTGACCGTCAAGAACAGCGCTCCCGCCGGCTGACCCGGGGGGAGCGCGGGCCGGCATCCGCGCGGGCGGAGGAGAGCCTCACCGCCCGCCGAGCCAGATGACGACCGACAGGTACAGGCTCATGCTCACCGTCACGCACAGGAACGCGACGACGGTGTGGACGACGAGTCCCCGCCCCGGGGCGAGACCGAGATGCGCCATGGCCGCACGGCTCACCCGGGGCCCGGGGGCCCCTCGTCCGGCGTTCCGCTCCGCGTTCTCGACGGCTCGCCGCAGATGCTCGTGGCTCCGCCCCGTCGTCAGCCCCAGCCGCACACCGTCGGCGTCCCGCACCACCACGGTGCGGTAGACGCCGGCCTGCGAGAACGTCGTCACCAGCCGGACGGCGGCGATCCGGTCGAGGTCGACCGTGCGGTGGCCGGTCAGGGTGCGCGCCGTCAGACTCCGCCGCGCGTGCCGGTACGGGGACCGCTCCTCGCTCAGCGCGGGGAGGAGCACGTAGCCACCGATCATGGCCAGCACGCCGACGGGGATCGTCGTGGCTTCGGCGACCACCCCGGCCCGGGCCAGCGCCCAACTCCCGAAGGGCAGCAGCAGCACCGCCACCGCCAGCCCCGACCCCACACGCGCACGCAGCACACTGCGCGCCGCCGCGGTAGCTCCCACGCCCTCCCCTTCCACCAGCGCATCAGCCCGTGACCGGGCTCGACTCTACGCAGCGCGGCTCGCCGGCCACCTCCGGCACCGGGGCCGAGTGACGGACCTGCGCGTTGTGCATCCGGCCGGCCTCCCGGAGCGTCCTCATGGATATGGATCTGGAGAAGCAGAGGGACGTCCGGGCGCCGGAGGGTGAGGGTTGTCTGGTCGCGGCGGTGCGTCTGCCGGTCCGGATCGTGGCGCTGGTGGTGGTGCTGCCGGTGCGCATGCTGTGGGACGCGCTGGTGGCCGCCGGGCGGGTGGTGAACGACACCGTGCTGCGTCCGGTGGGGCGGGCACTGCTGTGGCTGGGGCGGGCGGTGTTCGTGTGGCCGTTCGTGGCGTTGTGGCGGTATCTGCTGGTGCCGCTCGGCCGGGCGCTGGCGTGGCTGGTCAATGTGCTGGTCGTGGTGCCGTCGGTGTGGTTGTACCGGTATGTGCTGGCGCCGGTGGGGCGCGGTGTGGTGTGGGTGCTGCGGGCGGTGGGTGTCGTGGTGGCCGCGGTGGGGCTGGGGGTGTATCGGGGGCTGGCGTGGCTGGTCAATGTGCTGGTCGTGGTGCCGTCGGTGTGGCTGTACCGGTATGTGCTTACGCCGGTGGGGCGCGGTGTGGTGTGGGTGCTGCGGGCGGTGGGTGCTGTGGTGGCCGCGGTGGGGCTGGGGGTGTATCGGGGGCTGGCGTGGCTGGTGAACGTGCTGGTCGTGGTGCCCTCGGTGTGGTTGTACACGTGGGTGCTCACCCCGGTCGGGCATGCCGTGCTGTGGTGCGGGCGGGGTGTCGCATGGGCGGTGGGGGTGCTCGTGGGCGGCGTCGGCACGGTGCTGTACTGGGTGGCCCGGGTGCTTCTCGTGCTGCCCGCGCTGGCCGTGTGGCGGTGGGTGCTGGTGCCGGTGGGGCGGGTCTGTGCCGTCGTCGGACGTGAGGTGTGGGACGCGCTCGGGCACGCCTGGCGGGTCGCCGGGCACGTCTCGCGCGCGGTCGGGCGCTTCCTCGTGTCCCTCCTGCGGTGGACGTTCGTGGAGCCCGCGCGGTGGGTCTACCGGAGCGTTCTGACGCCGGTCGGACATCTCCTCCGGGACGCCGTGCTGCGTCCCGTCGCCGAGGCGGCGCGGAGCGCGGGGCGGGCCGTGCGGCAGGTCCTCGCCTCGGCCCGGGCGTCCGTGCGCCAGGCCCGTGCCGACGTGCGCCGGGCGCTGCTGGGCGCGCCGGAGGAAAACCGGTCGGCGCCGCCCGTCCCCGTCCGGGTCCCCGGGACGCAGGGCATGCGGAAGTGATTCCGGCCGGTGACGGGGAACCCGGGGGACGGCTTGGACGTACTCTGGACAGGACAACGAATGCATCAGAGGGCGGCGCCCACCGCGCCTCCCTTCCGACGAGGAGAAGAACCCCTGGGCAAGCGACAGCCCGAAGGCCCGCCGCCCGCACCCGCGGTGCAGCGCATCCGACTGCGCTACACCAAGCGCGGCCGCCTCCGGTTCACCAGCCACCGTGACTTCCAGCGGGCCTTCGAGCGTGCCCTGCGCCGCGCCGAGGTACCGATGGCGTACTCCGCGGGCTTCACCCCGCACCCCAAGGTGTCGTACGCCAATGCCGCACCCACCGGCACGGGCAGCGAGGCGGAGTTCCTGGAGATCGCGCTCACCGAGCCGCGCGAACCCGAGCGGCTCAGGGCCCTTCTCGACGATTCGATGCCGGCCGGCCTCGACATCATCGAGGCGGTGGAGGCCCGCACCCCGGGCCTGGCCGACCGGCTCACGGCTTCGGTGTGGGAGCTGCGGCTGGACGGTGTCGCTCCCGAGGACGCCCGCCGTGCGGTGGACGCCTTCGAGGCGGCCGGGACGGTGGAGGTGCAGCGCCGGACCAAGAACGGCATGCGCACCTTCGACGCCCGTTCCGCGGTCGTCGCCCTGGAGAGCGTGGAAACGCACACCTCTTCGGCCGATAGGCCGAGCGACCGGCCCTGTGCGATACTGCGGCTGGTTGTTCGGCACGTGACGCCTGCCGTACGACCCGACGACGTCCTGTCCGGTCTCCGCGCCGTGGCCGACCTGGCGCCGCCGGTCCCCGCAGCGGTGACCAGGCTGGCGCAGGGGCTGCTCGATGAAGAGACCGGCACGGTGACCGACCCGCTCGCGCCCGACCGCGAGGCAGCAGTGACCGAGCCGCAACCGGCCGGCGCCACTGCCGCCGCGACGGCGCCGGTGTAAGGAAGGTCCCGCGTAGGGACGGACGTCGTAGCGCCGCCCTCGTACCTCGGGAGCCACCTGGGTCGGGCAGCGCACCGACCAGAAGACTTTCGCCAGGCCGTGCGCATTCGGTGTACGGAACCGGCGAGACAGGACACAGAGAGCTCCCGTGCGGCGCCCGCGCCCCGGACGGCGGCCATCGCGCATCGCGCGGGCCGTGGACGTCACCGGCATCGCCGGACCAGGTGCGGCGCCCGGGAGCCTGACGGGAGAAACGCCCGCATGCTCGAACCGACCGAGCCCACTCAGGGCTCCGAACAGAACACCCCCAGCGACACCCTGCCGCCGCGTCGGCGCAGGCGTGCCGCGTCGCGCCCCGCGGGACCGCCCGCCGGGACGTCCGACAGCACTGCGGAGACCGTGGCGCCCGTGGCGGCCACCGGCCCGTCCGAGCCCGAGGCGGACCAGGAGGATACCGAGGCCGTAGCGGCCGAGGAGACCCCGGTCGCCGACGCCGGGACGTCCGAGGCGCCCGCCGAGGCACCGGAAGACGCCGCTCCGCGCCGTCGCCGCCGAGTGGTCCGCCGCGCTGCGGCGCCCGCCGGTGCGCCCGAGTCGGCGGAGGCCGCCGAG